>CAJTGB010000001.1 GCA_910575835.1 Lachnospiraceae bacterium
GGGGGAGACTGTCCGAAAACTAATAAGTTGATGAATTAATCTAATAGGTAGATGCATTCGCAAATTAAGCGAGTGATTTTCATAAAAATAATGTACCTTGAAAACTGAATAAAGTACACAAATTATCTCCTAATAGAAGAATTTTTCTCTCAAATGTGATAAAATAGAAATATAAAAATTGATTACTTTAGGAGAAAGTCCCATGCCATATATAAAGAAGAAAATAGACAGAAATCAAGTTATGATCACATCATTTGATAGTCTTGTAGAGCCGGAAAGCATTGCACGGATCATTGACTTTTTTGTTGATCATGTTGATCTCATGAAAATGGGATTTCAAAGGGCAGAAGCGAATGCAGGAGGAAGAGGATGCTATCCGCCATCCAATTTAATGAAGCTGTATTTGTACGGTTACCGAAGAGGGATCCGTTCATCAAGAAAGCTGGAAGCAGCATGTAAAACAAATCTTGAAGTGATATGGCTGATGGATGGATTGCAACCGGATTTTCGGACGATTTCTGATTTTAGAAAAGACAATATTGCCTGTATGAAAAAAGTATTCAAGGAATTTACAAAACGGATATCGGTAGATCTGGATACCGGTTATGTGTCGATTGATGGGAGTAAATTTAAGGCATGGAATTCAAAAGACAGAAACTTTACGGCCATGAAACTGGATGACCGTATCAAATGGTTAGAAGACCATACAGAGGAATATTTACGTCAGATAGAAATAGCAGATGAAAATGAAGAAACAGGAAACGGAAGTCTTACCAAAGAGGAGCTTGAGAAGAAATTAGAGGAGGCGCAGAAGCGTTTAGATCAATACAAATTTTATAGGGATTTGATGATCAAACATAACTTGACACAAATATCATTAACAGATCCAGATTGCCGATTGATGAAAAATAAAAATGGGATGGATACAGCATATAATGTTCAGACCGCAGTAGATACAGAAACGCATTTGATGATGGATTACCAGATGACAAACCGGAATACGGACCATGGACTCATGGCATCAACAATGGAAGAGATAAAAAAGGGTGCGGGGGATGAGATCATAGAAGCGCTGGCAGACAAAGGGTACCAACAGCCGGAAGATATGATAGAATGTCTTGAAAAAGGGATCATTCCGAATGTGATATTGCCAGACGGGCAGGAGACATATGAGTTGGAAATAGAGTATGAGGAAAAGGGATGTGACAAATCGAGCAAATCAACAGAAGAGATAAAAAAGTGCCTGCATAATGGAATTGTGCCAGACGTGTATGAAGAAGTAATAGAGAAAATAGAAGTAGTAGAGACAAAGAAGAAAGTAGTCGACGAACCGGCAGAAATGGCAGAGCCGTATGCAACAGAGGAAGAGATGAAGGAGCGTGCAGGGGAAGGATTTTATGTACGGGATCCGGAGCGTGATAAAGTACATTGTCCAGGAGGAGCGGTACTTCGGCATAAAAGTGTTAAGAAAAACGGAGACACGAGATACGCGAATAAAACAGCATGTCGGAAATGTCCATATAGAAATCGATGTATAAGTGGGAAAGGACAATGGAAAGAAATAGATTTCAACAAAGATACGCTGGAGAAGAAAGCAGCATGGTGGAATCCGGAAGGGCCGGAAGGACCAGAAGGTCCTGGGAAAGAACCAAAGAAAGGGAAAAAGGAGAAGTGGCATTTTGAAAAGAAGAAGGTGGTACGAATAAAATTCCGACCAAGCAGGGAGAAAATGGAACTGAGGAAATGTACCTCAGAGCATCCGTTTGGAACAATAAAACGAGCAATGGGAGCAAGCTACTTTCTGCTAAAAGGCAAGAGGAAAGTGGATGGGGAATTTGCGCTCTTTGCAACAGGATATAACCTGTCAAGAGCAGAAAATATGTTTCGATTTGAGGAATTGATGGAAAAAGTAGGAAGAGAAGCAGCATAAAAATTGTGTATTTTATTCAGTTTTCAAGGTCAGGTAAAAGATTCGTGAGAGGATCTGGGAATACCTGATTTTTTAGTGCAAAAATTCAAATTTGATTGTTAGATTAATCCAATTTTCGGACAATCTGGGGGGGGGTGGCTATCCACATGTTTATCGTGCATCGAATTATGAAGAATTGGAAGCTGCGCTAGTAAAAGCAAAAGAACAGAAAGATCTTACATTTATAGAGGTGAAGGCGGCAATTGTAGCAAGAGAAGACCTTGGAAGACCAACTTTGACTCCTATAGAGAACAAAAAGATGTTTATGAGTCATTAAATGGGGAAATATTCCAGGAGGCAGACTATTTACGAAAAAAGTAATTCTTGTAGATCATTACAGAATATGTATTAATTGTAAGCGATACAAAACACACCGTAATGAAAAGAAATGCATGTCGTGATATACTCTATCAAAACATACACTTCTTAATTTGTTCTATATTCCCTGAGTCGGCAGCTTTCTGGCAATGTTTCAGACCAGGGAAGATATGCTTCCAGTAATTCAGGATGGTTTCGGTGATCAAGATCCGGCAGACTTTCTAATAAATAGCATAGATAGCCAAATACTGGTGTTGGAAGTGAGTTAGAACTATCAGCCAAAGAAGGATTCGCAGACAGTTGTGGAGGAATTGAAACCCAATCGCAGCTTAGGACCGCTGGAGATCGAAAGATTTTGTCTCCAGCGGAATATAATTTTAGATAGGCTAAACTTCCGTCCGGTCACTGTTGATAATATACTCTCACTTATCCAACACCCGCTCCCTAACCACATCAAAAGGCGCCGGCCCCACATCCAGTACAGCCTTGTGGAATTTTTCCTGGGAGAACCCCTTCCCCCACTGCTTAACCGCATCCCGCTTCAGTTCCAGCAGCTCCGCGTACCCGATATAATATTTCAGATAATTTGCCGGATCTGCGATGATCAGGTCGTAGATATCTTCAACGGTATCCGTATCGGTGATCCCGTAACTTCTGAAAAAGGAGACGGTCTCGATGAGCGTCCAGCCCTCGTAGTGGATGCCCATATCGGCGAGGGCATAGAGACTAAGGATCACGGAAGTGTTTTTCTGCATCAGGGTTGCCTGCTCTTTGGAGATCGGCGCGTAATAATAACCCATCATCTCGCTGTAGGTAGCCCAGCCTTCGGAATAGCCGCCGTAATTCAGAAGATTGCGGATGGGGTCGGGCTTCTTGGCTGCGTAGTAGGTAGTCTGGTACAGGTGTCCCGGATAGCCTTCATGTGCGAGTGTCGTGAAGAGTGACAGGTCATCCGGCAAATGTCCCTGGTTGATGTAGATGACATTGTCGGCGGAATTGTCGATCGCCGGTATCATGTAGAATGCAGGGCTTAGATATTCTTCCATGGACTTCTGGACATATTTGATCTCGGTATTGACCTTCGGGGGCTTGGGGAAATGCTCATCCAGCTTGCCCTCTAAGTCTGTAAGGATGGCGGCAGGATCCGGGTTATCCAGGATGGCGCCCTGCGTCTTGAACAGATCGGAGGAGACTGAGACATTCTCGTCAACGGGCGTCAAAACTTGCTGCATGTCTGACAGATCGGCAATCATCTGCTTCTGGGTCAATTGCTGCAGCTCGGGGATGCTTCGGGAAGATCCGGTTTCAGAGGCAACGACCAGTTCGTAATATTTCCGTCCTTCCGGCAGGTGGCAGAGGCCGTTCTGGTTCTTGCCGGTATCGCGCAGGGCGGTCAACCCTTCTTTTAACTCGGCGTATGCCGGGAAAATGAAGTTCTTAATATGTTCTGAATTCATTTCTATGTATGATTTCTTCGTATCGGAGGGCAGTTCTACGGAATCCAACCGGTCTGTGAAGGAGGAATACAGATAATTATTATCCCCCATATCTATGAACGCCTGGCATTCTTTGATAATTCCGTCGGCAGAGTAGGCCGCCATGAACAGCCCGGCTTCGGATTTTGCCTGTTCGAATTCCAGGATCGAGTGAAAATATTCCGGCGTCTTGGTCAGCAGCTCCAGATAGGTATCAATGTCAGCCTGTGTGTAGAACTGGTATTCCGATAAGAGTACCGGCAGTTGGGCCTGCGTGCCGGTTAAGGGCGCGAGCGGCTCCTCGTACAGCGCATATGGGGCCATTTCGCTGGCGGAGGTGAGATAATCCTTAAGGACATCGTAAGTCAGCCGGTTTCGCTTCGAAAGGCGGCTGCGGTCGAAGGAGGTGACGGCGGCCAGCGCATTCTCGGTCGAAGCACAGATGGCCTCGGTGTCGGCGGTGCAGGTTCCGAAGGAGACAGGAGTATTCTCGATCCCAAAGGCTGAGGGATCCTTAAGCGTGTAATGAAGGGAAACCGTACTTCCGGCGACTTCCTGGCAGAACAGGGCTTTTGTATAATTTTCAAACTGTTGGTTTTCATTTCCGCGGAAATGCCAGAACAGCCCTGTAGACAGGAGGATTACTGCCAGAAGCAGGAAGATGATTTTAAGAGAACGTTTTTTTGACATAACAGACCTTTGAAGTTTTTTGATATGTATATGCCGGGATAGGAGGCGTCATGCACATATTCCTCTAAAATACATATGATAGGATAGATAATTATTTTTAGGAGTGTGTGTACATGGACAATCGACTTCCTTATTATATGACATATCCAATGCCCCAGCTCTACGAAGAGGACAGGAGCATGAGAAGAGACCTGGATTACATGAAGAGCATCTATCCCAAAGCCGCAAAACGTTTGATCCCGTACGTGGAAGAGGAATGCGACCGGATGGAGTACAGCGGGAGTATGATGTATGATGAATACCCGGATCAGCTCCAACTTCGGATGATGTGCAGGAGAATCTACGACCAGGCTGCAAAGGAGGAAGAGAACGCGGGAGACTGGCTGATGGATCTGATACAGGTTATGACATTCCATGAGCTGTGCCATAGGAGGTGCGAGCACAGAGGATACCGGAGAAAATATTATTAAAATGGGGCAGTTAATGCGGCTGTCCGGTCTCCGGTGCCCCGGATCATATCTAAGGGTGGACGGATAGCCGAAAGTGTGGTAAAATATTCCTCATAAATGCCCTGTTTGGAGCGTACCAGAGGCATCCGGCAGCGGCGGAGGATAAGGGGGTAGAGGGCTGGTGGATAATATTATATTCATTGGCATGCCGGCAGTGGGGAAGAGCACGGTGGGCGTCATTGTTGCAAAGCGGCTGGGTTACCGTTTTATAGATACGGATATCCTGATACAGGAGGAAGAGGGGAAGCTTCTGAAGGATATCATTAAGGAAAGAGGCATCAAAGGATTTCTCGAGGTGGAGGACCGGGTGAATTCCCGTGTGAACACGAAGAAGACGGTGATCTCACCAGGCGGAAGCGTTATATATTGTGAGAATGCGATGAAGCATTATAAGGAGATCGGCAGAGTTGTTTACCTGCAGGCATCCTTTGAGACGATAGACAGAAGGCTTAATAATGCAAGAAGCAGAGGCGTTGTGCTGAGGAAGGGGCAGACCTTGAAGGATCTCTATGATGAACGGGTCAGTCTGTTTGAGAGATATGCCGATCTGACGATTTGCGAAGACGGATTAAAACTCGAAGATACCATTCAGAAGGTATTGGAGGCATTAGTATAGAATATCCTGCCCGTATAACGGTAAATATTTGGGAATATATTACAAACTATTTACATGTTTATTAAAAAATATTTTACAAATCCGAAATTTATGGTATAATATGAACGCGTTAAAAACCAGAGATTTCCGAGAGTATATTTGTTTGATAATACAGATAATATAGTATAGATAATAGATGAGAGTAATAAAAATTAGATATTGAGGTGCAACGATGGAGCAATATATAATAAAAGGCGGCCATCCGCTTGTTGGAGAAGTAGAGATCGGCGGGGCGAAGAATGCGGCATTAGCGATTCTTGCAGCGTCAATCATGACAGATGAGACTGTAATGGTCGATAATCTGCCGGATGTTAATGATATCAATGTATTACTGGATGCGATTGAGGGGATAGGAGCAGGGATTCGCAGAGTGGATCGTCACACTGTCAAGATTAATGGAAAGAACATCGACAGTGTAGATATTGAATACGATTATATTAAGAAGATCAGGGCATCTTATTATCTTCTGGGAGCATTGCTTGGGAAGTATAAGCATGCGGAGGTTGCGCTTCCGGGAGGATGTAATATCGGAAGCAGGCCGATCGACCAGCATCTTAAGGGCTTCCGGGCTTTGGGAGCAGATGTGGAGATCAGGCATGGGAAGATCATTGCAGAGGCAGACCGTCTGGTAGGCAAGCACATTTACTTCGATGTGGTCAGTGTAGGAGCGACGATCAATGTGATGATGGCTGCTACGATGGCGGAAGGCCTGACTATTATGGAGAATGTGGCGAAGGAGCCGCATGTAGTAGATGTGGCGAACTTCCTGAACAGCATGGGAGCGAACATCAGAGGCGCGGGAACGGATGTGATCAAGATACGCGGCGTACAGCGTTTGCACAGATCGGAGTATTCTGTTATTCCTGATCAGATCGAAGCGGGAACATTTATGTTCGCGGCGGCGGCTACAAGAGGCGATGTTACAGTTATGAATGTGATTCCGAAGCATCTTGAAGCTACGATCGCGAAGCTGATAGAGATCGGATGCGAGGTAGAGGAGTTCGACGACGCCGTTCGGGTAGTCTCGAAGGGGGATCTGAACTGTACGCACGTTAAGACGCTTCCTTATCCGGGATTCCCGACAGATATGCAGCCGCAGATCGGAGTGACGCTGGCTTTGTGCCGGGGGACAAGTACGATTACGGAGAGTATTTTCGAGAATCGTTTCAAATATCTGGATGAGCTGGCAAGGATGGGCGCGAATATCAAGGTTGAAGGCAATTCGGCAACGATAGAAGGGATCAGGCGTTTTTCGGGTGCGAGAGTGTGCGCGCCGGATCTTCGGGCAGGTGCGGCGCTGTGTATCGCCGGGCTTGCGGCAGACGGGATTACGATCGTGGATGATATTGTATATATCCAGAGAGGATATGAGAGATTTGAAGAGAAGCTTCGCGGTATCGGGGCGATCATTGAGCGGGTCGGATCGAAGAAGGAGATTCAGAAGTTTCGGTTAAAAGTAGGTTAAAATTCACGGGTTAAGCAAAGGGTGAGAAAGGGGCTGTCAGGAGATGATTCTGGCAGTCTTTTCAGTTACCGACAGGAGGAGAATTCATGAAGATCAGGGAACGCAGATTGACAGGCACAACGTCTGAGACGATGTCTGAACGGGAGATCAGGAACCGCAAGGCAGCCAGACGGGCAGCGGCAGAGGGATTTGTATTGTTAAGGAACAGGAATGGCTTGCTGCCTGTAGAGAAGGGAAGCAGGATTGCCCTGTATGGTGCGGGAGCAGGCAGGACGATCAAGGGCGGAACGGGTTCCGGCGATGTGAATGAGCGTGACAGCATTTCCATCTATCAGGGACTTTTGCGGGCAGGATATGAGATTACAAGCGAACAGTGGGTTCTGGCTTACGACCGCCTGTACGAGGAGGAGCGCTGCAAATGGAGGGACGATATCCTGGGCAGGCTTTCGCGGGATGGCGGCAAGTTTTTCGATGTATACTCCACGACGCCGTTTCAGGTGCCCTGCGGTCCGGGAATCGACACGGAGGCGGCGAAGCAGGACGGAGCGGACACGGCGGTGTTTGTCTTAAGCCGTATTGCGGGAGAGAATGCAGACCGTAGGGATGAGCCGGGGGATTATTATATCACGTCCAAGGAGAGAGCGCTGCTTGACCAGATCTCAGAAGCCTACGATTCGGTTGTGCTGGCGGTCAACACAGGAGGGCTGATCGATCTTGGATTTGCAGATGAACTTCCGAATATTGATGCGATCGTACAGTTTGTACAGGCAGGGCAGGAGGGAGGCAGCGCGTTTGCCGATATCCTGTCAGGAGATGTGACGCCGAGCGGGAAGCTTGCGGATACCTGGGCGCTTCAATACGGGGATTACCCGAATGCGCAGACATTCAGTCATAAGAACGGTGATGTAGAGACGGAGAAATATGAGGAAGGAATCTATGTAGGATATCGTTATTTTGATACGTTTGACGTGCCTGTGCGGTACGGTTTCGGGTACGGGCTTTCTTATACCGAATTCGATATACATACGTTAAGTATTAAAAAGAGCCTGCCGGAAGGCATGGGAGAAGGAGAGATAAGCGCAGAAAGAAGCCTGCCGGAAGGCGTACCGGGGATTGAGATAGAAGTTTCGGTTGAGAATATCGGGAATCGCTATGCGGGCAAGGAAACGGTACAGGTGTATGTCTCCTGTCCGCAGAAGAAGATGGCGAAGGAATTCCGCCGTCTGGCGGCATTTGCGAAGACTAAGCTGCTTGCGCCGGGCGAGTCTGAGGAATTGAAGCTGTCCTTTTCGCTGTATCAGTTGGCGTCCTACAGTGAAGAGGACGCTGCATGGATGCTGGAACAGGGAACCTACGGGGTCTGGATGGGGAATTCTCTGGAATCGTCCGGCCTCATCGGAACGTTCTGCCTGGATGAAGATGCGGTGATGGTGCGGTGCGGGCACATCTGTCCGCTTAAGGAGGAGCTTAAGGAGATCGCGCCGGATCCGGGAAATGTTCGGAAGAAAGAATCCGAATGGATGGAGAAGGCCAAAAGCCTTGCGATCCGCCCGCTGATGTTCTGTGCGGGCGATATCGCTTCGGAAGAGATCGAATATACAGAGATGCCGGAGGTTCTGCCGGGACCGGCCGGAGAGATCGTGAATTCGCTGTCGTTGGATCAGATGGTGCAATTGGCAGCAGGAGACCCTGGGAAGGGGCAGGAGAGCGCACTTGGCTCCGCGGGTATCTCGGTTCCCGGCTCCGCGGCAGAGACATCTTCGGCAGCCGGAGAAGCTCCGTGGAATGTTGCGAGTATGGTGCTGGCGGACGGCCCGGCGGGACTTCGTCTGAATCAGTCTTATCAGGTCGTGAACGGCAGCATCGTGAAGGACAGCTTCATGAAATCCTTGGAGAAGGGATTCTTTATGCCTGAGACAAAAAGGGCCGGGACCACTTATTATCAGTATTGTACAGCGATCCCTGTGGGGACGCTGCTTGCCCAGACCTGGAATACCGCGCTGATGAAAGAAGTCGGAGAGATGATCGGCCGGGAGATGGAGGAATTCGGCGTAACGCTCTGGCTTGCTCCGGGTATGAACATTCACAGGAATCCGCTCTGCGGGCGCAACTTCGAATATTATTCCGAAGATCCGCTGCTGTCGGGCGCGATGGCGGCTGCTGTGACGCTGGGAGTGCAGAAGCTTCCGGGAATAGGTACTACGATCAAGCATTTTGCCTGCAACAATCAGGAGGATAACCGTATGGGTTCGGATTCCGTGGTATCGGAGCGCGCGCTGCGGGAGATCTATCTTAAGGGATTTGAGATCGCGGTGAAGGCGTCGCAGCCTATGAGCATCATGACGTCCTACAATATGATCAACGGGGTGCATGCTGCGAATTCATTTGACCTCTGTAAGAAGGCGGCGAGGGACGAGTGGGGATTTGAAGGCGTGATCATGACAGACTGGACGACCACGACAGATTCCGCGCGGGGGATCTGTACGGCAGCGGGCTGTATCCGTGCGGGCAATGATCTGATTATGCCGGGAACGAAGGCCGATCACGAGGATATCCGCCGGGCGGTTGAGGACGGAAGGCTTGAACTCAGGGAACTGAAATGGTGTGTGTATAATACGGTCCGTATCTGTCTTCAGTCGAATCAGTATGAAGAAGCGGTGAGTTACCGGAAGCAATTTGAGTAGATGCGCAGCAAGGGAAGGGGAAGCGATCACACATGAGCGCTGAAGAGATATTAAAGAAATATTTTGGATATGATTCATTCCGGCAGGGACAGGAAGGTATTATACGCTCTATCCTGTCGGGCAGGGATGTATTGGCGGTCATGCCTACCGGCGCCGGCAAATCCATCTGCTATCAGGTGCCGGCTCTGATGCTGCCGGGCATTACACTTGTGATATCGCCGCTGATCTCACTGATGCAGGATCAGGTGAAGTCGCTGAACGAAGCCGGGATCCATGCGGCATTTATCAATTCTTCTCTTACAGAGGTGCAGATATCCAAGGCTCTTGACCTGGCGTCAAGGGGCGTGTATAAGATCATCTATGTGGCGCCGGAGCGGTTAGAGAGCGAGCGGTTCCTGTGGTTTGCGGTAAATGGAACCATTTCCATGGTCACGGTGGATGAGGCGCACTGCATTTCCCAATGGGGGCAGGACTTTAGGCCAAGCTATCTGAAGATCGTTGACTTTATAGGGCGTTTGCCAGAGCGGCCGGTCATCAGCGCATTTACGGCGACGGCTACAGGGGAAGTGAAGACGGATATTGAATGTATTCTGAGACTTGACCGCCCGGATGTGACGGTGACGGGATTCGACAGGGAGAATCTGTATTACAGCGTGGAACATCTTGCAGGGAAGAAGAAGGATGATTTCGTCATAGATTATGTCGAGAAGCATCCCAACGAGAGCGGGATCATATACTGCTCCACCAGGAAGAATGTGAACGATCTGCAGATGAAGCTGTTTAAGAGAGGTGTTCCGGTGACCGGCTACCATGCGGGGCTTGATAACAGTATACGCAAGAAGAGTCAGGATGATTTTATCTATGACCGGGCGCCGGTGGTGGTGGCTACCAACGCATTCGGGATGGGGATCGACAAGTCCAACGTAAGGTATGTGATTCACTACAATATGCCTCAGAGCATGGAGAACTACTATCAGGAGGCGGGGCGCGCCGGACGGGACGGGGAGAATTCCCAGTGTATTCTGCTTTTTTCGGCGCAGGATGTGATCATCGCACGGTTTCTGCTGGAACAGAAGGAATTCGAGGATGTGGATGCCGGGGATATTGAGCTGATCAAGCAGAGAGACACGCACAGGCTTCAGGTCATGGAAGGGTACTGCAAGACTACGTCCTGTCTCAGGAATTACATACTGGAATACTTCGGTGAGAGGAGGAGTCTGCCGTGCGATAACTGCGGCAATTGTCACGGAAGCTTTACCGAGGCTGATATGACCTTCGAGGCGAAGTGGGTGATCAACTGCATTGCGGAGACCAGGGGACGGTTTGGCAAGAACATCGTATCAGGTACGCTGGTCGGCGCCAACCGGGCCAGGCTGCGGGAAGTCGGGGCGACCGGCTACCGGTCTTACGGGGTGCTTAAGGAGGTAAATGAAAAGGATGTTCAGGTGTTGATCGACCAGATGGTGATGGAAGGCTACATCGTCCAGGCGGGGGAATACCGTGTTCTCCAGATGGGAGATATCAGCGGATTGAGAGATGAGAACGCCCGTGTGACGGTGCGGAAGCCGAAGGAGAAGGAGATCGCGGCAGCAGGCAGAGGGAAGAAGGCGAGGAGCACGGATGCTCTTACAAGCGCGGGATATCAGCTGTTCGAGAGGCTTCGGCAGCTTCGGACGGCGATTGCGAAGGAAGAGGGGATGCCGCCTTATATTATATTCAGTGATAAGACGCTGATTGATATGTGTGTGAAGATGCCCGCTGACAGGCGGGGGATGCTTGCGGTGTCCGGCGTCGGGGAGAATAAGTTCGGCAAATACGGTCAGAGATTCATAGACGAGATCACGGCGTTTGCGGCGGCGCATTCCGGGGCTGTGTTTGGCGCTGAGGGACTGGGTGACCGTTTGGATTAGTGCAGTGACTGTGAGAACATGATCCGGCAATGCAAAAACGGAAACGAAAAGAAAATATTTACATCATATTGACAATCTGCAGAAAAGCGAGTATATTCATATATGGAAAACATAATTTAATAATGCAGACTTTCTCTTATTCAGAGCAGTGGAGATACAAAGGATCTGTGAAGCTGCGGCAACCCCCGGTCCGGGAAGGTGCCAACCTGAGCGAGTAATCGAACAATAAGAGGATTGGTTTATGAGATATAAAGCAGTCCGCTTAGTGCGGGCTGTTTTTTTGTCATAGCATGCAAAGCACGGTTAATTGCCGCGAAGCAGCAAGATGCAGCGGTGTGACGGTTTGTTTTGCACAGTTCCTATTAGGACGGCAAAGAGAAAGTACGCGATCACTATGTATCCCAATGGCCGGCGGCCAAAGTACGGCTGAGGGCTGTCAGAAGGCGGCCAAAGTACGGCTGAGGGCTGTCAAGAGACAGCCAAGAGACGGCTAAGTGACAGTCAAGAGACAGCCAAGAGATGGGCAAGAATCGGCAGGGGAATACATCACAAAGAAAAGGAGTGGAAAGCGATGGAAAGACATTTATTCACATCAGAATCAGTAACAGAGGGACATCCAGATAAGATGTGCGATCAGATCTCGGACGCGATCCTGGATGCGTTGATGGCGCAGGATCCTATGAGCCGCGTGGCTTGCGAGACCAGTACCACTACAGGGCTTGTCCTGGTTATGGGAGAGATCACGACGAAGGCGTATGTGGACATTCAGAAGATCGTGAGAGAGACGATCAAAGAGATCGGTTATGTGCGCGGAAAATTCGGATTTGACGCGGAGACCTGCGGCGTACTTACGGCAATTGACGAGCAGTCAAGCGACATTGCAATGGGTGTTGACAAGGCATTAGAAGCCAAGGAGAACAAGATGTCAGAGGAAGAGATCGAGGCGATCGGCGCAGGGGATCAGGGAATGATGTTCGGTTATGCGTCAGATGAGACGCCGGAGCTTATGCCGTATCCGATCGCACTGGCACACAAGCTGGCAAGAAGGCTTACCGAGGTGCGCAAGAACGGCACGCTGCCGTACTTAAGGCCGGACGGGAAATCACAGGTGACGGTTGAGTATAACGAGGAAGGAGTGCCGACGCGGCTCGACGCGGTAGTCCTGTCCACCCAGCACGACCCGGATGTAACGCAGGAGCAGATTCACGAGGATATCAAAAAGCATGTATTTGATGAGGTGATCCCGGCAGATATGGTAGACGGTGAGACCAAGTTCTTCATCAACCCGACGGGACGTTTCGTGATCGGCGGGCCTCACGGCGACAGCGGCCTTACGGGACGGAAGATCATTGTGGATACATACGGCGGAATGGCACGCCACGGCGGCGGCGCATTTTCCGGCAAGGACTGCACGAAGGTAGACCGTTCGGCGGCTTACGCGGCGCGTTATGTCGCTAAGAATATTGTGGCTGCGGGCCTTGCTAAGAAATGTGAGATCCAGCTGTCTTATGCTATCGGTGTGGCGCATCCGACTTCTATTATGGTGGATACCTTCGGAACCGGGAAGATCAGCAATGAGAAGCTGGTAGATATGATCAGAGAGAACTTCGACCTTCGTCCGGCGGGCATCATTCAGATGCTGAACTTAAGAAGACCGATCTACAAGCAGACGGCGGCGTATGGGCATTTCGGACGTACCGATCTGGATCTGCCATGGGAGAAGACTGACAAGGCGGAGATCTTGAAGAAGTATTTATAAAGCTATTTATAAAAATTTTATAATAAGTTTATGGACGCTTTGATGTGAAGCGTCCTTTTTCGTGCTATACTTAAATACATATGATATCCGAAGTGTGAGGCACAAAGATGAAGTTAAAGACGAGACTGATCATAGCTTTTCTGACGGTGATCCTGATTCCGATCGTGCTGACAGTTATGCTGGCATATCTGTTTGGCAAATATCAGATGAGCGCCATTGAGAAGACCTATGAGATCACGGGGATGACGACGGAAAATCTGTCGAATTCTGTCGGAGTAATGTCCAGGCTCACGGAGCGTTTTTATAAAGAGCTGTCCCAGATGGTAGAGGAGAATCCGCGTCAGATGGAAGACGCTACTTTTCTGGAGGATTTTAACCAGAGCCTGAGAAGAAAGAATGCATATCTGTTGGTGCGTAAGGGGCATATCCTGGTCTATGTCGGTACGGCTATGGAGGATGCTCAGCCGGTGATCGACCGCCTGCCGGGGTACGGAGATACGGAGATGATGTCGGAGAGCGGCATTTATCTGGGAGGCGAGGCTCAGGCGCTTGTGAAGCAGGTGGATTTTCTATACCCGGATGAGAAGGAAGGCAGCGCGTTTGTCGTTGTAAATGTTAACGGCGTGATCCCGGAGGTGGAGCGGTTATATATGGAGGTTGTCGTGGGAATCGTTGTGGTGCTGATTCTGACGGCGGCAGTTCTCATCTTATGGATCTACAGAGGAGTCATGGGACCGCTCGGGAAGATGCAGGTCGCGGCTCAGAATATCAAGGATGGGAATCTGGATTTTGAGCTTAAGGCAGAAGCGGACGACGAGCTTGGGAAGCTCTGTCAGAGCTTGGAGGAGATGCGTATGCGGCTCCAGGATAACGCAGAAGAGAAGATCAGATTCGACAAAGAGAACAAGGAGCTGATCAGCAATATTTCCCATGACTTGAAGACCCCGGTCACAGCCATCAAGGGATATGCGGAAGGGATCATGGACGGAGTTGCGGATACGCCGGAGAAGATGGAACGGTACATTCGGACGATCTACAATAAGGCCAGCGAGATGGACACGCTGATCAACGAGCTGACCCTGTATACGAAGATTGATACCAACAGGATCCCTTATAATTTTAACACGCTGTCGGTGGAGGCGTATTTTGAAGACTGTGCGGAAGATCTCTCCGTGGAGCTTGAGTCCAGGGGCGTGGAGTTCGGATATTTTAATTATGTGGAAGCGGATGTGAAGATAATCGCCGACGCAGAGCAGGTCAAGCGTGTTGTTCACAATATCGTGAATAATTCGCTCAAATATATGGATAAGCCCAAAGGAAAGATCAATCTTAGGGTCAAGGATGTGGGAGACTTCGTGCAAGTCGAACTGGAGGACAACGGCAGAGGGATCGCGGCGAAGGATCTGCCGAACATCTTCGACCGGTTTTACCGCACGGATGCTTCGCGGAATTCATCCAAGGGGGGAAGCGGTATCGGGCTTTCGATCGTGAAGAAGATCATCGAGGAGCACGGAGGCAAGATCTGGGCTACAAGCAGAGAAGATACGGGGACGACGATGTATTTTGTCCTTAGAAAATATCAGGAGGTGCCGATTTATGAGTAAGATATTGATTGTAGAAGATGAAGAAGCGATCGCCGATCTTGAGAAGGATTATCTGGAGCTGAGCGGATTCCAGGTGGAGGTGGCGAACGACGGAGCGACCGGCCTTCAGAAGGCGCTGAAGGAAGACTTTGATATGTTTATCCTGGATCTGATGCTGCCGGGCATCGACGGCTTTGATATCTGCCGCCAGGTGAGAGATGTGAAGAATACCCCCATCATCATGGTGTCGGCGAAGAAGGATGATATTGACAAGATCCGGGGGCTTGGACTTGGGGCGGATGATTATATGACGAAGCCGTTCAGCCCAAGCGAACTGGTGGCAAGAGTGAAGGCGCACCTGGCCAGATACGACCGTCTGACGGGAAGCGCGGTGGAGGCTAATAAGGTGATCGAGATCCGCGGGCTCAAGATCGACACGACGGCGAGACGGGTGTGGATCAACGGAGAGGAGAAGACATTTACCACGAAGGAATTCGATCTTCTGACCTTCCTTGCAAGCCATCCCAACCATGTGTATACGAAGGAAGAGCTGTTCCGTGAGATCTGGGATATGGAGTCGATCGGGGATATCGCGACGGTGACGGTGCATATCAAGAAGATACGCGAGAAGGTGGAGATGGATACCTCGAACCCTCAGTATATTGAGACGATCTGGGGGGTCGGATATAGATTTAAGGTGTAAGATGTATTTTACAAAAGGAGGTAAAGGATTTGTTAAAAGGAAAGGTGGCTGTCGTTACAGGCGGTACAAGAGGAATCGGTTATGCGGTAGTGAAGAAGTATCTGGAGAACGATGCGAAGGTCGTGCTGTTCGGGTCCAGAGAGGAGACGGTGAATAAGGCGCTCTCTTCGCTTAAGGCGGAGAATGCGGACTGGGAAGTAGAAGGGGATTACCCGGATCTGTCCGATGCAGGGGCAGTGAAGGCTGCCATCCAGAAGGTAAAGGATAAGTTCGGAAGACTTGATATTCTGGTCAATAATGCCGGAATGTCCGATAGTACCAAGGTCGAGAAATACGAAGAAGGGCAGTTCGACAAGGTTATGAGGCTGAATGTCAATGCTCTCTTCAATGCGATCCAGCCGGCGGTAGAGATTATGAGAGAGCAGGGCGGCGGCTGTATCCTGAATACCAGTTCCATGGTCAGCATCTCAGGGCAGCCTGGCGGCGTGGCATATCCGACGAGCAAATTCGCTGTCAACGGTATGACGCTTTCACTGGCAAGAGAGCTTGGCCCAAGCAATATCCGCGTCAATGCGGTAGCGCCGGGAATCACCAAGACGGATATGGTCGCGGCTCTGCCGGATCAGATGATCCAGCCGATGATCGCCGCGATACCGCTTCGCCGGATCGGCGAGCCGGAGGATATCGCCAATGCGTTCTTATTCCTGGCAAGCGATATGGCAAGCTATGTGACGGGCGAGATCTTGTCTGTGGACGGTGCGATGAGGGCATAGGGATATACAGAGATACCAGAGATACCTTTAGCGGGTATCTCTTTTTGCATATAGCCGCCGGGTATACGGAGGGTATCATTATCTTTGCATATAGAAGGCATGGATGCGGATGCAAAAGGAGTTTTATGTAGATATGCCGTATGAATTGTGTTATAATATGTAGCACGCTGATGCTAGTACGAGCATCAACTCTAAATATTATTCGGTGAGAGAGGGCAGAATGTTACATGATAACAAGTACATCGAATGCGAAGGTTAAGCGTCTGGTAAGCCTTAAGAAGAAGCGCAAGGCGAGGGACGAAGAGAAGGTATTTCTGGTAGAAGGAATCAGGATGTTTAGGGAGATGCCGCTTGAGATATTAAGAGAGGTATATGTATCGGAGACATTTTACCGGAAGGATAAGAAGACGGCCAGGGAAGTTCTTGCGGGCAGCGGGATCGTACCGGAGATCCTGTCGGATACGGTGTTCGGCTATGTATCGGATACCAGGACGCCGCAGGGGATCTTGTGCGTTGCCAGACAGTCGGAGCGTAAGCTTAGGGAGACGGCCGGAGGGAATTGCCCGCACATCATTGTGCTGGAGCATCTGCAGGATCCGGGGAATCTGGGTACGATCCTTCGGACGGCGGAGGGCGCCGGAGTGACAGGAATCGTGATGGACAGGGAATGTGTGGATATCTATAATCCCAAGACGATCCGTTCCACTATGGGGTCTGTCTACCGTATGCCCTTCTGCTATACGGAGGATCTTCATGACGCGGTCGCGGAGCTTAAGGGAATGGGGATCCATATCTATGCGGCGCATCTTGCGGGACAGCGTTTTTATGATGAGGAAGATTACAGCATGCCCTGCGGGTTTCTGATCGGAAATGAAGGAAACGGGCTTACAGAGGAGACGGCAAGGCTTGCCGATACTTATATCAGGATACCGATGGAAGGACAGGTGGAGTCCCTGAATGCAGCGGTTGCGGCGTCGGTGCTGATGTTTGAGGCGGCGAGGCAGCGCCGGATGTCAGGAAGGCGGATATAGATATATATAAGAAAGGCGTGGTGATATGAAGCCTGTAATTGACCTGTCAAAGGAATATGGTCTGGTACTGGACGGAGGCGGAGCACGCGGAGCATACCAGATCGGCGCGTGGAAGGCCCTTACGGAAGCAGGTGTGAAGATCAATGCGGTGGCGGGAACCTCTGTGGGAGCGCTGAACGGCGCGCTGATCTGCATGGGCGATATCGGGAAGGCAGAGAAGATCTGGAATGAGATGACATTTTCAAGGGTCATGGATGTGGATGACGAGTGGATGGAAGGGCTGTTCCAGAAGCAGACAAGCATCAGGGAATTCCTGAATGAAGGCTGGAAGCGGCTTAAAGAGGGCGGGGTCGACATCACGCCTTTGCGCAATCTCATCCACGAGACGGTAGACGAGGAGGCCATACGGAACTGCGGCAAGGAGTTCTGCCTGCTGACATTCTCGCTGTCGGAGTTCAGAGAGCTGGATCTCAGTATAGAGGATATCCCGGAGGGGCTTCTGGAGGATTTTCTTCTGGCAAGCGCATATCTGATCGGTTTCAAGAATGAGAAGATTCAGGGGAAGAAATATATTGACGGCGGCGTGGTGAATAATGTACCATTGAATTCACTGGTGAAGAGAGGATACGAGACTATCATAGAGGTGCGCATCTACGGCCCGGGCCGTGAACCGCGCGTTAAGCTGCCCAAGGAGGGCGAGAAGCTTGAGATCGCGCCGCGGGTGAAGCTTGGGAGTATCATTGAGTTCTCGGGGAAACGCAGCCGGCAGAATCTTGTGATCGGTTATTATGACGCCTGCAGGATGCTGTACGGCCTGGAAGGGACGATATATTATCTGGAGCAGTCCCATGAGGATGAGTATTACGAAAAGCTTCTTGCGGATATCCGGGAGATTGAAAAGGCAGAGATCGCATTCGTGCTGAAGCTGCCGCTGGGATATAAGGGGAAGGAGCTGTTCATGGGTATGCTGGAGGCGGCGGCCAAATTACTGCGCATCCCCAAGTATCAGATATACACGGTTGACCAGTTGTATGATATAGTATATAAGAAATATGAAGCATTGAGTGATCAGATGAACCTTCCGAGGTTCGTCCATGTATTGATTGGATTGAGAAAGGGATTGACGATGAACTTAAAAGGAAGAAATTTTTTGACATTGAAGGACTATACACCGGAGGAGATCGCGTATCTGCTGGATCTGGCGGCAGATCTGAAGGAAAAGAAGAAGAACGGCGTGCCTGTTGATAATTACAGGGGAAAGAACGTTGCGCTGATATTTGAGAAGACCAGTACCAGAACCCGGTGTGCGTTCGAGGTAGCCGCGCACGATATGGGGATGGGGACGACCTATCTTGACCCAAGTGGCTCACAGATCGGGAAGAAGGAGAGCATTGAGGATACGGCGAGGGTGCTTGGAAGGATGTATGACGGGATCGAATACCGCGGCTTCGGACAGGAGATCGTGGAGGATCTGGCCAGATACGCCGGCGTTCCGGTATGGAATGGACTGACCAATGAGTACCATCCTACACAGATGTTGGCGGATCTGTTGACTATACGGGAGAACTTCGGGGAGCTTAAAGGCATAAAGCTGGTTTACATGGGCGACGCCAGATACAACATGGGTAATTCGCTGATGATCGCCTGCGCCAAGATGGGAATGCATTTTGTTGCCTGCACTACGGAAAGTTATTTCCCTAACGCAGAATTAGTGGAGACCTGCCGGGGCTATGCGAAGGAGAGCGGCGCGACCATCACGCTGACCTCAGATGTGGCGGCAGGAACGAAGGACGCGGATGTGATCTATACGGATGTATGGGTGTCCATGGGAGAGCCGGATGAAGTATGGGAAGAGCGGATTCGGGAGCTTACGCCGTACAAGGTGACCTCCGGGGTGATGGCCAATGCGAAGGAGAGCGCGATCTTCCTGCATTGTCTGCCGGCGTTCCATGATCTGAAGACGAAGATCGGCAAGGAGATCCATGAGCGTTTTGGGATCGAGGATATGGAAGTGACGGATGAGGTGTTCGAATCTGAGCAGTCGAAGGTGTTCGACGAGGCCGAGAACCGGATGCATACCATCAAAGCAGTCATGGCCGCGACGCTGGGCTAACGGCTGATGTGAATCTGCCAATGGGAGGTTAGATATTATGAAGTCAGAGATTCTGCGGCTTCTGAAAGAGAGTGAGGGCTATCTGTCCGGGCAGCAGCTCTGCGACCGCTTCCAGGTATCGCGGACGGCAGTGTGGAAGGTCATAGAGCAGCTTAAGAAGGAAGGCTATCAGATAGAGGCGGTGAGGAATAAGGGATATCGGCTCATAGACAGCCCCGATGTTATGTCCAGAGCGGAGATCGAAAGTCTGACGAAGGGCAGATGGGCGGGGGCGCAAGTCGTCTATTACGAGGAGACGGATTCTACGAATAACCGTGCCAAGGAAGCCGGGGATAAGGGCTGCGGGCACGGAACCTTATTCGTGGCGGAACGCCAGGCGGCAGGGAAGGGCCGCCGGGGCCGGGGGTGGGAATCGCCTGCCGGGACCAGTATCTATATGACGCTTTTGCTCCGTCCGGCTATTCTGCCGGCCAAGGCGCCCCAACTGACACTTCTGATGGCGGTTGCCGTGGTAGAAGGAATCCGCGAGGTTACGGGGATCAACTGTCAGATCAAATGGCCCAATGATATCGTGCTTCACGGCAGGAAGGTCTGCGGGATCCTGACAGAGATGAGTACAGAGATCGACTATATCAATCATGTGGTCATCGGGGTTGGGATCAATGTGAATCAGGAGACATTTCCGGAGGAGCTCAGAGAACGGGCCATATCCTTGAAGACGGAACTTGGCGGCAGTATACGGCGCTCTGAACTGATCGCGGCGGTGATGGAGAGCTTCGAGGCTTGCTATGAGGCATTTCTTAAGACGGAAGATCTGTCAGTCTTGAAGGCGCGTTATAATTCCCTTCTGGTAAATAAGGACGAGAAGGTGAGGGTGTTAGAGCCGCGCAATGAGTATGAAGCCTGCGCGCTCGGTATCAATGACTCGGGAGAGCTGATGGTCAGGACGCAGGACGGTCAGGAGAAGGCGGTCTATGCCGGCGAGGTGTCTGTGAGAGGAGTATATGGATATGTATGATGGGAAGGTGGTGCTCTGCGGCGCCAATTCTTATGAGGAAAAGTATTATCTGAATCCGGATTTTGAGCAGCTTCCGGAGGCAGTCAAGAACGAGATGAAGATCATGTGCGTGCTCTATGTCAATGATGTGGGCGGTATTCTTACGCTGATCTATGATGAAGACGGAGAACTATGCTTTGAAGTGACTGCGGAAGAATTTGACCCTATGTTCGACGAGATCGGGAGTCAGTTGAAGATCAAGCAGCTTCAAAGAGAGAAGCAGGAGCTTCTGGAAGCATTGCAGATGTATTATAAGGTCTTTTTTCTGGGTGAGGACGTATAAGGAGGAGAGATATGCTGTTAGTGATCGACGTAGGAAATACGAATATTACAATGGGAGTATTCAAAGGCGAAGAGCTGCTCGGTACATTCCGGCTGACAACGAAGCTTCCGAGGACTTCGGACGAATATGGGATCACCCTAAAGGAGCTGGTAGAACGCCAAGGTATCCGAAGCACCGAGATCACCGCTGTGATCGTTGCGTCTGTAGTACCGGATATCATGCATTCTCTCGGAAGCGCATTTATCAAATACTTCGGGATCAAACCGATGGTGGTATCTGCCGGGATCAAGACAGGGATCCGCATTGTGACGGAGAATCCCAAGCAGGTAGGGGCGGACCGTATCGTGGATGCGGTGGCGGCGTATACGCTGTACGGCGGACCTGTGATCGTGATAGACTTCGGCACGGCGACGACCTATGATATCGTAGGAGCGGACGGAACCTTTGAAGGAGCGGTCATCGCGCCCGGAATCAGGATCGCGGCTCAGGCGATGACGGAACAGGCGGCAATGCTGCCCGCTATCGAGATCAAGAAGCCGGAATCTATCCTGGCGAAAGAGACTGTAGCCAGCATGCAGGCCGGGCTGGTCTTTGGACAGATCGGGCAGACGGAGTATATTGTTAAGAAGATCAAGGGAGAATCGGGATATCTGAATGCGAAGGTTATCGCAAGCGGAGGTCTGGGGAAGATGATCGCGAAGGAGACGGATGTGATCGATGTCTATGATTCGCAGCTGACGTTAAAGGGACTGCGGTTTATCTATGAGAAAAACAAACGGTAGATGTTATTAAAATATAACAGGGGCGTAGTGAAATTCGGTTTTGCTGCGTCCCCAAATTTGACTTAAGGGGTGTACCTGAATTGAAAATCGGCAATATAGAACTTGCAAATCCATATATTCTGGCTCCCATGGCGGGCGTGACGGATCTGCCGTTCCGGCTGCTGTGTATGGAACAGGGGGCGGGGCTTCTGTGTATGGAGATGATCAGCGCCAAAGCGCTGCAGTACAAGAATAGGAATACAAAAGCATTGCTTGCTATCCATCCGAAGGAATATCCGGTGTCCCTGCAGCTATTCGGTTCGGATCCGTATATTATCAGTGAGATGGCAAAGGAGATCGAGGAACTTCCGTTCCAGATCCTGGATATCAATATGGGCTGCCCGGTTCCGAAGGTCGTGAAGAACGGTGAAGGCTCAGCGCTTATGAAGGAGCCGAAGCTGGTGTATGAGATCGTAAACCAGACGGCAAAGGCGATCAGAAAACCGGTGACGGTGAAGATCCGTAAGGGATTCGACGACGGGCATGTTAATGTGGTGGAAATCGCGAAGATCATAGAAGAAGCCGGAGGAGCGGCGGTCGCCGTCCATGGGAGGACGAGAGAGCAGTATTACTCGGGCAGGGCAGATTGGGAGATCATCCGTCAGGTGAAGGAGGCGGTATCGATTCCTGTGATCGGAAACGGGGACGTGGTTTCCGGGGGAACGGCGCAGGCTATGATGCGGCAGACGGGCTGCGACGGCGTGATGATCGGCCGGGGTGCACAGGGGAATCCCTGGATCTTCCGGGAACTCGCAGAATATGAGCGGACGGGGAAAGCCGCCGCAAGGCCGTCCAAAGAGGAACTGAGGGCGGCAATGCTCAGGCATGCCAGGCTGCAGATCGAATTCAAGGGAGACTATCTTGGGATCCGTGAGATGAGAAAGCATGTATCCTGGTATACAAAAGGGATGGAAGGATCTGCGAAGTTAAGAGATGCGATCAACAGAGTGGAGAGCTATGAGGGGCTGGAGGAGCTTCTTGGCGGGATATAGAGTATTGAGTGTCCTGTGAAATATGTCCCTTGCAGGGCGGGCGTATGATCGTTCTGCAAGGTATGAAGATATGAAATCATGCATATACTGTAACGGGTCAGGGAAGCGGCGCAGTCAGCTTCGCCGGCTGATTTTGCGTATGTATGTAAAATGACTGCGGACAGCAGCGGCAGTCTGGCAAAACTGTTGTGAATAGGTAACAGTTCGGGCTTGCCTGAACTGCTACGTGAATAGTAAGATTTCCGCGGGATTTCGGCATCAAAGTCATTGACATACTTATGGCGTTTCGGTATAATAATTGAATTGTGAAAGTTGAGAAGGAAAGGAAGCAAGACACATGGAAGCTAAGAAAAGATTACTTACTTATGCGGGCTTGAAAGCACTGGAGGACGAACTGGAGCACTTGAAGGTGGTAAAGCGCAAGGAGGTTGCCGGTAAGATCAAAGAGGCAAGAGAACAGGGTGATTTGTCCGAGAACGCTGAGTACGATGCGGCGAAGGACGAGCAGAGAGATATCGAGGCGCGTATTGAAGAATTGGAAGGTATTCTTAAGAATGCGGAAGTTGTAGTCGAGGACGAGGTAGACTTTGATAAGATCAATGTAGGATGTACGGTAAAGGTCTATGACAAGACATTTGACGAAGAGATGGAATTTAAGCTGGTAGGCTCCACAGAGGCCAACAGTCTGGAAGGGAAGATCTCTAATGAATCTCCGGTAGGACAGGCGTTGATCGGCTGTAAGGTGGGAGACCAGGTCGAAGTTGAGACTCAGGCGGGAGTTATGGAATACGAAGTATTGCATATCAGCCGTTCATTATAAGGAAGGAGAGGAAGACGTGGCTGAACAGCAGAAGAAGGTACAGGAGCAGGATATTAACCAGTTGAGGAAGGTTCGCCGTGAGAAGCTTGTGGAGCTGCAGAGCAGCGGCAGGAATCCGTTCGAGATCACGAAGTATGATACAACATGCCATGCTATAGACATTAAGAATAATTATGAGGAAATGGAAGGGAAGCAGGTAAGGCTTGCGGGGCGTGTTATGCAGAAGCGTGTCATGGGCAAGGCTTCCTTCTGTAATATTCTTGATCAGAGCGGCAATATCCAGTCTTATGTGGCAAGAGACAGTATAGGAGAAGAGGCTTATAAGGATTTTAAGAAGATGGATATCGGCGATATCGTGGGTATTGAAGGGGAGGTCTTCAAGACGAAGACGGGAGAGATCTCTGTTCATGCGACTGCGGTAACGCTTTTGTCCAAGAGCCTTCAGATACTCCCGGAGAAGTTCCACGGCCTGACCAACACGGATATGCGTTACCGTCAGCGGTACGTGGACCTGATCATGAACCCGGAAGCCAGGGATACATTTATCAAGCGTTCGAAGATCTTAAGTTCGATCCGTAGATATCTGGACGGACAAGGGTTCTTAGAGGTGGAGACGCCCATGCTGGTAAGCAATGCGGGAGGTGCGGCTGCAAGACCATTTGAGACGCATTTCAACGCGCTGAGTGAAGACTTCAAGCTGCGTATTTCCCTGGAATTATATCTGAAACGTCTGATCGTCGGCGGATTAGAGAGAGTCTACGAGATTGGGCGCGTGTTCAGGAACGAAGGACTGGATACCAGGCATAATCCGGAATTTACCCTGATGGAATTATATCAGGCATATACGGACTATAATGGGATGATGGATCTGACCGAGAACCTGTACCGCCATGTGGCGCAGGAAGTGCTTGGAACGACTACCATCACCTACAACGGTGTGGAGATGGATCTTGGAAAGCCGTTTGAGCGGATCACGATGATTGATGCCGTGAAGAAGTATGCGGGCGTCGACTGGAATGAGGTAGAGACGCTTGAACAGGCACGGGCGCTTGCAAGAGAGCACCATGTAGAGTTCGAGGAGAGACATAAGAAGGGTGATATCCTGAGCTTGTTCTTCGAAGAATTCGCAGAAGAGCATCTGATCCAGCCGACGTTTGTCATGGATCATCCGATTGAGATCTCGCCGCTTACGAAGAAGAAACCGGAGAACCCGGATTATGTAGAGCGTTTTGAGTTCTTCATGAACGGATGGGAGATGGCGAATGCCTATTCTGAGCTGAACGATCCGATCGACCAGAGAGAGCGGTTCCGTGCGCAGGAAGAGCTGCTGGCGCAGGGCGATGAAGAGGCGAATACTACGGATGAGGATTTCCTGAATGCGCTGGAGATCGGTATGCCGCCGACAGGCGGGATTGGGTTCGGGATCGACAGGATGTGTATGTTGCTGACGGATGCGGCGGCGATACGGGATGTGTTGTTATTCCCGACAATGAAGACCGTCAAGGAATAAACCCAGTAAAATCAAGGGTTTCCGGCTGCTCAAATCCAAGTTGACAACAAATTGACAACAATTTTTCATATCAATACGAAGAATTGCGACGCAGAATGAATAGCTGGAGGCTGAAACGCAATACAGCACACATCGCTGAGAGAACACTTTTTGAAAGAAATTTCAAAGGTGTTCTCTTTTTTCGTTTGGTGCAACTCTCTGTCAAACAACAAATCGAATGGAGGATTCATTTTATGATTAGTGACAAGACGAAAGCCTATTATGAATTGAAAAAGCGAAATGATGTGCGGGAAAGTGCAAAAAGATTGCGCAGACAGTTTCTCCGGTATAAGGATGCGGAAATAGTTTATAGCATTACACACAAGAAGCTGTTGGAACTTGCTGGTAAAGCGGGAGCCATATATCGAATGGATGGAACCGTTCTGATTAACCGGGATATTTTTGATGAGTATCTGGAACAGTTTCATGAGCCGAGTACGTTGGTTTCACAGGAGGATAAAGAATGAGCGGAAATCTATGGATGTTTTCGGATATGTTGGACGATGAGGATGCCAAGATGATACAGCGTGAGTTCGTTACCTATTATGAAGGCGCTGATTATTACGGACTGGGCTTGAAAGTTTTTACAAGATTGGCTCATGAGGCAGGTGCAGTGTATAAGATTGGAAAGCGGGTTTTAATACGGCGAGATATTTTTGAAGAGTATCTTAGAATCTTGAGGCGCAAAGATGATGCGTCTGAGCAAGATGAAAGTATGAAAAGTGAGGATAATGATATGAGACAAGGAGCATTAACTTTAGATGCCCAGACTGGGCGAATGGACATTCGATTTGATTTGGAGGATTATTATGGAGGTCTTCAGTGTGGGGAGCGTATGGATGTCTTTATCAATGGAGACTGGAGGCCTGCCAGAATTGAAATGGGGAATGGTTGGTATTTAACTGGGATTAAGACGGACAGGCTTGAAGGATTAATTGTAAGGATTTAATTAAATTATATCGCCGGGCGGTTTCTTTAACAGGAACCGCCCTATTTTTATGCCCATAATTATGAAAGGAGGGAACCTAAGTGAAATGTTTGATGAAATACCAGTGGGTAAAGCTGCCCAGAAATTATCTTCCTGAGGGAAAGGGGATTATGGGTGCATGGGCGCGTCTGGCATCCCGTGCAGCATTTCGCAAGGGACAAGCCCTCTACTGCGGGCATATAAACGCTGTAAGCCCCGGGATGTGGTCAGGAGGCGTTGTAGGGCTAAAGAGTATTCTCGGCCTAAAAAGCCGTCAGAAAGCTCTGGAGGCGCTTCAGACACTGTCTGGCTTAGGTTATGTACAGTATACGCTTGACTCTAATACGAAAAAGCTGACCTATCAGATAACAGACTGGGTAGTGAAATGTTCCGGAGAAGAATGTATGCAGGGTGCTGTTTATGCAACGGATGGATATGGTTTTCTCTGCCTTCCTCGCAATATCACAGAACGCCTTGCGGAAAAACAATATATCTTTGAAGAAGCTGACGCTTGGATGGATCTCTGGTGCCATTCCGTGTATGAAGATCCGAACAATGCGTTTTCTTTTATGGCTCCGGTCATCCAGTATGGAAAATACGGAGCCTTACTCACGTTGGAAACCTTGGGACAGCGTTGGGGTTGGGAAAAGACGAAAGTATGGAGATTCATGAAAAAGTATGGGGATGTCTTTGCGCTATATGGTCTTCCAGGTTCCTATGGCTGTCTCATTTTTAATAAATTGTATCCGACAGGATCAGAGGTTTCAGTTCCAAACCAGGAGGAAATACAACGTATTCTTGATGAAATACGCATTTATGGCGCAGGTACGCATAAAACGGGTTCAGACCATGAGCATATGAACAAGCTCATCACATGGTACAGCCGCAGACTGACCAGAAGCAACCTGCCAGATGCAGACACACAGAACGCTGAAAATTGCGTTGCACTTTCAGACCCTATAATACGCGCGTATCTTTCTCCGTGTAGGAATTGTAAGAATTGTGGATATGACTGCCAAGGTAAAGGTTATATAACACAGGCAGTGATAGAAACGAGTAAAATCCGCGGGCCATGTGAGCCGGTGGATATCACGAAAATAGCAAAGGAGTATTTTACATATGAGCAAGCAGGATGAAAAAAAGTTGTATGAACAACAGGAAAACAGGATATTAGCGCAGTCAGACGCATTTATTTCCCTTCTTACAAAGCGAGGGATTCTTGGAGACCAAAAAATTGATGATGAGAAAGTGCGTGCTGCTCAAAAGGAGAAAAAGCGAAATGCTTATCACAATACCCAGATGCTCCTCAAGAATTACCGGAAGATGGTCTGGGTGTTTAGTTGTTACCCAGAGGAGATTTTGCAGGAGCTGGAGGCCCCGTTTGAAAGCTTTGACCGAATGGTGGACAGGCTGGATCTGGAGATGGCTATTGGGAACAAACGGATGGAGAGCCGTCTGGAGGCAGCGGCAAGGTCAAGATTGCTTCTGGATCGGTTTAACGAAGCGATGGCAGTTCTCCGCAAGGAGCCGACACGGGGCGAAAAGTTGTATCAGCTGATCTATACGGCCTATCTGGCACCAGAAAAGCTGAAACTGGAGGAGATTCTGTTTCGGCTGGACTTGTCACAGAGGCACTATTACAGGCTTCGTGAGCAGGCAATCTCCATTCTTTCCATTCGCCTGTGGTCAGCTCCAAGTGAGGATGTGGATGTATGGCTGGAGCTTCTGACGCTTTTTGAACATTTGGAATGACAAATTCAGGGTGAATAAATTGGCACAAAAATGGCATAAGTTCTGCCGATGACAGGGGAATAAAGCCGTGCTATACTTGTATCATCCCAAACTGGGATTGGGCAGACAAAGATGCCGTTTCTAAAGCTGAAATGCTTTGAGAAGCGGCATTTTTTATTGCCTAAAATCAAAAAAGGAGGTACTCGGCATGGTTAAACAAATCAAAAGAGGCGGAGGGCGTATGAAGACAGCCTACTGGTCGTTGGTCAGTATGGCGTCTGCAATGCTTATTTCGCTGCAGCCTGTTATGGCTGACACAATCTGGAACCGTTTTTCGACAATCATGAAGGATGTTTACGGCCAGCTGGTTGGAATCAGCACGATTGTGGCGGTTACAGCGGCGGCCATCGCATTGATTGTCAGGATGATTTCCAGAAACCAGCGCGCAGTCGATGAGGCAACGTCATGGCTTAAACGAATTGTAGTGACGTGGATTGTCCTCAATTCCCTGGGGTTCATCGTCGCCTATCTGCAGCCCCTTATTGCTGGTGGCAATTACACAGGATAACCAAAAAAGAGAAAGCAGATGGAGGAGGTGATGATAGATGCTTGATTGGATTTTTGAAGGAATCGTGACGTGGATCAGCAGCATTGTTTCACAAATGATGGATGCAGTATCCGGTCTGTTCCTTCAGGCGCTGGGAACAGATATGACAGCGATGGAAGAATATTTTCCGTTTGTGTCTAAGGCATTTACAGTCATGCAATACACAGCATGGGCGATTCTGTTCCTTGTAACGGTATGGCAACTTTTCCGTGTCTTTGGAGGACCAATCACGGAGGCAGAAAATCCGTGGGTGCTTTTGGCAAGAGGTTCTATTTTTGCTCTATTGATCGGCTATGCAAAGCCGATTTTTATGATTGTGCTGGATATCGCCCGAGCGCCATATACGGCTTTGATGGAGATTACCATGTCGGCAGAGGATTTTACTTTTGCGGGTGTGGAACAGGCACTGTCTAATGGTTTGACAACCATTGTAGCCATCGTATCAGTGGTAGGGCTGCTGCTTCTCATTATTTTAGAGATCGCTCTTGGCTGGAATTATTTTAAGTTGTTACTGGAAACCGTTGAACGCTATATTGTGGTTGGCGTGCTCTGTTACACCTCCCCTCTGGCTTTTTCCATGGGTGCTTCCAAAACAACAGCGCCGGTTTTCAAGAGTTGGTGCCGTATGGTGGGATCACAGCTTTTGCTGTTGGTGATGAATGTATGGTTCCTCAGGGGCTTTAATAGTTCCATGGGACAGTATATCGGAAACGGCGGTGCTCTTTCCACAGGTCAGGGAAGCATTTTTCTCTGGCTGTTCTGTGCATTGGCTTTTTTAAAAACGGCACAGAAATTTGACTCCTATCTGGCGGCCATGGGGCTGAATGTAGCCCAGACTGGTTCCAGTATGGGCATGGAGCTTATGATGGCAGCGAGGGTGATCAGCGGTGTTGGAGGCGGTGTGAGAAATGCGGGCAGTATGTTCCATAGTACAAGCACTGCAACCGGAACGGGTGCAGCTGCAAGCGGATTTGCTTCCGGGTTCGCATCACGCTTCAAGCCAAATTCCTTTGTCCGTGATGCGGTTGTGGATGGCGGAAGCCGTATGGGTGCCGGCGGCAGCATCGGTTTTGTCGGTCGTGCCTTTGGTGGCATGGCGGCACGCAACGGTGTCACGCTTACAGGAGACTCCATTTCTTCTGTAGCTTCAAGAAATCCCGGTGTTTCCGGAACGATTGCCGGTGACATTGCAGACAGAAGCCTTGGCAACTATATGCCTCAGATGCAGGGTCAGCAGCTGAAAGATACCCAGATTACAGGTGGTCAGATCAGTACAACTTCAATTGGCGCAGATGGAAAGAGTACAGCGCTTGAAATGTATAACGCATCACAGTTTGAGAAACCGGATGCACCGCATTCCGTTGTTACAGCTTCCGATGGAAGCCAGTGGTATCAGATGGCAAGCGGAGCCGGAGCAGGTGCGTTTTATGATGCGCCGGCATTTATGGGAAGTCCGTCAGAAGCGGCACAGGTTGCAGCGACTTTCCCCGATGCTTCCGAAGGAACGACCCTCAGGACGGTTGGCGATGGCGTAATCGAAGCAAGTTCCGATTCTGGCAATACCATGTGGTACAACAGCGCTTACTATGATGAGCCGGATGCACCACATACGATTATGCAGTCGGCAAACGGTGTAGACTGGTACGCTATGCAGCAACACGCTGAAGCGCCTGTATTTGAGCAGGGCGAGGCTGCTTTTGCATATAATCAGGCACAGTTCCAGGCATTTATGCCAGGATATGAACAACAGGTATCCTCTGTTGATGGATCCGGACGTATGGATGGTCATTTTGAGGTTCGCCATGAAAATGGATCGGGAACCATGTTCTATGATACATCTCAGTATGCGGCTCCCCGAGGGGACTATCAGGTGTTTGAAGATGCCCGCGGAGGGCAGTGGTTCGCTATTCGCGGCGAAGCCGCTGTGGAACGCAAACCGGTTTATCAGGATGGAAAACCGGTTTATGATGGTGACAGTGTACGGACAGTATCTGTGGAAACTGTTCGTTATAAGAATACGCCATCACGCTTTGGAGATCCAAAGCCCCGCAGCAAAGGGGAAATTAAGCCGCCAAGGCGGAAACGGTAAAATAAGTGCAGGCAGCCGAATCAGAGAAAGATACTGGTTCGACTGTTTTGCATTTTTGATGTTGAAATAACGCTGCTCTTGCAGCAGCTTGATATAAGGAGGTGGATTGCATGGCTGAGCCAGAGAAACAGCAAATCGGTGATGGCTCTGATAATTATGAACAGGCTGCCGGACAAATGGCAAAAGCGGCGAAGCAGGCAGGCCAGGAAGCAACAAAGCAAACGGCAGTAAAGGGCGCAGAGGCTACAGCTAATGCGGCCGCTGCTACTGTAAAAGCCAGTGTGGAGGGCGGAAAGGCAGCTTCAGAAATCGCTGCCGGTACTGCGGCTGGTGGTCCGTGGGGCGCTATCCTGTCTGCGGCATGGGCAATGCGCCATACTCTTTTCAAGATACTGATATGTATCTGTTTGTTTCTGTTGTTCCTGATTACCATGATTGTTTCCTTGCCGACGATTGTATCAAACAGTATTTTTGGGCTGGATGGTACGCAGCCGGCGGAAGGCGCAACTCTGATGTCAGCCTATACGGAGATGTCAGGTGCTGTTTCCGATGTGGTATATGAAGGATATAACCAATCGCTTGCCTATGCGGATAAGTTGATTACAGACGGTGGATATGATTACGATCTTTCTATGGATGCGTTGGTCAATTATGCACAGAGTTCCGCCGGATATGATGTCTGTTACATACTGGCGGCTTATTCAGCGTCCATGCAACAGCAAAACACTGGCAAGGACGATATGGTATCAAAGCTCAGAGGCTGTGCTGGAGATATGTTTCCCGTTACAGCAGAAGAAAAGGAAAAAGAGATACCCATTCCTGTTTCCTATTACACCTATAAATCAGTAACGCTCACTGTGATTACAAACAAGGTGCAGACAGGTACGATTAACGGCACACCCCAATACCGGTATGAGACAGCATCAAAAACTTTCTATCTCCCGGATGAAGCACATAGCAGTGATACGGCTGTCACGGTGGATGCCTATAAAGAGGTAGCGGTGGATATCCCTGTTTATTCCGGTGGGAAGATCACAGGCACAACCACAGCAAGTTATTATGTGGCAAACGGGCAGGAAACCCTGAGCCCTGGTACTGAGATTATCAAATATCTGGAGTGTACCATTCATCCGTTTGACAATACAGTGATTTCCAAAGCGTTTGGCATTGACCTGAATGCAAAATATGATCAGTTTAACCTCACTTATGGCGAGGTAATTCAGAACATGGCGAATGCGTTAAAACGGACGCTGTATGGTTCTGTAGGCAGTGGACAGACGGTTCCTCTGACGGATGCCGAGCTGATTGCTTTTGTGAACCGACAGAATTGTAATGCGACAAGAAAGCATATCCTCAGCACCGCCCTGTCCCTTGTGGGCAAGGTTCCATATTTTTGGGGTGGTAAGTCGGCACCCGGTTGGAACGATGAATGGAATACGCCAAGGCTGGTAACAGCTGCAGGGTCTTCTACAACAGGCACAATACGCCCTTATGGGCTTGATTGTTCAGGCTTCAGCACATGGGTATTTAATACAGCTGTGGGTGTAGATATCGGAGCCGGTACGTCCGGACAGTATCCAAATACCGTTGGGGTATCAGCAAGTGAGCTGCTTCCCGGTGATTTAGGATTTTTAGCAGAATCTGATGGAAACGGATGGAACCATGTACTGATTTTTGCCGGGTACGGTGAGAGCGGAGAACGGATGTGGGTGCATTCTTCTGGCGGACAGGGTGTAATCCTGAATACGCCCAGTTACGAAGCATCGCTTTCTTTACGTCGGCCTGTCAATGTGGATTTTGATGCGCCGGTATCCGGTGAGGTTTCAGGAACACCGATTTCTACTTTAGAAGTAGATGTTACCCATTACTGTGCATGTGCAAAATGCTGCGGAAGCAACGCAGACGGGATTACTGCCAGTGGTAAAAAGGTGGCTCGCGGCATGGTTGCAATGTCAAGCCATTATCCGTTTGGCACGCAGATTATGATAAACGGAACCATGTATACCGTAGAAGATCGCGGTGGTTCCGGCATTGAGAATGATATCCATCGTGTGGATATTTTTGTGCCGGATCATAACGAAGCATTACGTTTGGGCAGATACAAGACAACAGCTACAATTTACAGGATAGGCAGGTGAGAAATCTTGGATGAAAAAGAGTACAGTAATATTTATGCTATACCGGCAAATTACACAGATTCCGGCAAGATTTTTGGCGGAATGCTGGAGCCGAGAAATGCAGTAGAAACAGGGATATTGTTAGTTATTTTGGGATATCCGGAACTGATTCTGATTCCCATGTCCGGAACGATTCGCATTGTTGTCATGACTCTTACACTTTTACCTCTTGCGGTTCTTTCCATGATGGGGATTGACGGCGATTCGCTGTTTCAGTATATCGGACATATCATCCGATATTTTGCGAGCAGGAGAAAACTACATTACAGAAGGGTGGGATACAGATATGATCCAAAACAGCTCCGAAAAAAGAAAAAAGGCGGCAAAGCAAAGAAAAAAGGCAAAAAAGCCGGAAAAGCTGGAGTTCGTCCAGGACTTCATTCCAGTTAAAAGTCTCCAGCACGGTATTATTGAAACGACCGATGGGAGATATATTCGGATTCTTGAAATTGAGCCGATTAATTTTATGCTGCGTTCCGGAGAAGAACAATTTAATATCATATCGTCTTTTGCCAGCTGGTTGAAAATCTCTCCTATGCGGCTTCAGTTTAAGAGTATGACAAGAAAGGCAGACTCAGATAAACATATTGCCATGATCCATGAAGAACTGGAAGTAGAGGAAAGTGAAGAATGCCGACATCTTGGAGAAGGCTATATCTGCCTGATTAAAGATGTGGGAAGTAGAGAGGCGCTTACAAGGCGCTTCTTTTTGATTTTCCAGTATGAAGAGATTCGTCGTGGGGATGGGGATGATTTTTCTCTGATTTATGGCATGATGCAGACAGCGGAGCAGAATGCCCGCGCTTATTTCCTGCAGTGCGGGAATACGATTCTCCAACAGAAAGACCCGGATGAGGCAACTGCGGAGATTTTATATATGTTTTTTAACCGCCGGTCCTGTGTGGATGAGCCGTTTTCGTCCCGTGTGAACCGTGTGGTCGTGGATACGATGGCGGCGAAAGACAAGGTCATTGGCGTGGATCCTATCCCGCAGATTCGCATGGCGCACTTTCTGTCGCCGCGTGGAATTGACTTGACCCACTATAACTATGTCATGATGGATGGGCTTTATTATTCCTTCTTGTTCATAAAAGGGAATGGTTATCCGGGTATGGTGCGGGCAGGATGGATGTCGGCCCTTATCAATGCCGGGGACGGGATTGACATAGATATACAGCTGAGGCGTGAGAACCGAAGCAAGACCATTGACAAGGTGGCGCAGCGCATCCGACTTAACAGAACAAAGCTGAAAAGTATGCAGGATACAAGTACCGACTATGAGGAATTGACCAATTCCATACAGGCAGGCTACTTTATCAAGAACGGAATTGCCAATAACAATGAGGATCTGTTCTATATGTCTGTGTTCATCACAGTTTCCGCCAAAGGCTACGAGGAACTGATGTGGCGTAAGCAGCAGATCGTGGATATGTTAAAATCCATGGATATGTACGTAAGTGATTGTAGATTTCAGCAGGAAGCGGCACTTCGCTCCGTGATGCCGTTTTTGAAGATTGAACCATCACTGGAAAAGAAGTCGAGACGGAATGTGCTGACCAGCGGCGCCGCATCTGCTTATATGTTTACCTCTTTTGAAATGTCGGATGATACGGGTGTGTTGCTTGGTATCAACCGGCACAATAACTCTTTATGCATTGTTGATCTGTTCAATACGAAAAAGAATAAGAACGCTAATCTGAATCTGCTTGGCACCAGCGGCGCCGGCAAGACCTTTACTATGCAGCTTCTGGCGCTCCGCATGAGAATGAGAGGGATCCAGTGTTTTATCCTGGCTCCAATCAAGGGGCATGAATTCCGCAGGGCCTGCAAGAAAATTGGCGGCGAGTTCATTAAGATCGCCCCTGGTTCTCCGCACTGTATCAATATCATGGAGATCCGGCATACCATCTCCCCGGAGATGGAATTGATAGATGAGATTGATTACAGCGAAATGGATTCTATGCTGGCTCGTAAGATTCAGCAGTTGATGACTTTCTTCTCACTCTTGATACCGGATATGTCCAATGAGGAGGAGCAGATGTTGGACGAGGCTTTGATTCAGACCTATGCGAAGTTCGGCATTACTCATGACAATGATTCACTGTATATAGATCGCAGCGTATCTCCGCCAAAGATGAAGAAAATGCCGATTATCGGGGATCTTCACAAGGAACTGTTGGAGAACCCGATGACAAAGCGCATTGCCATTATCATCAGCCGATTCGTGACAGGCTCAGCCCAGAGTTTCAACCAGCAGACAAACGTGGATCTCAGTAATAAGTATATCGTGCTTGACCTTTCAGAATTGAAAGGCAAATTACTTCCGGTCGGGATGTTTATTGCATTGGATTACGTCTGGGATACGGTCAAGGCAGACCGTACCAAAAAGAAAGCCATAATGATTGATGAAATATGGCAGCTGATTGGCGCCAGTTCCAATCGGATGGCGGCAGAGTTCTGTCTGACCATCTTTAAAACCATAAGAGGGTTCGGAGGAGCAGCCGTCTCTGCGACACAGGATTTATCTGACTTCTTTGGGCTTGAGGACGGCAAGTATGGACGTGCAATCATCAATAACAGTAAGAACAAGATTATTTTGAATCTGGAGCCGGATGAGGCCAAGTATGTGCAGGAAGTTCTGAAGCTGACAAAAACAGAGATCCGTTCTGTTACCCGGTTTGAACGGGGTGAAGCGCTGGTCTGCTCCAACAATAACAAAGTTCCTGTTGTAATCAAAGCTTCCAAAGAGGAGCAGGAAATGATTACGACTGACCGGGCTGAGTTGGAAGCGTTGCTAAAGGAACGCCAGCAGGAGCAAACGCATTCTGCGTAGAATACGCATTTTAAGGAAAATACTCACAAAAAGGAGGTGTTGCCTATGTTGCTGCAAGATGAGCAGTATGTTGTAAAATGGCTCTCACAGTACGGAGCCTTGCCGAAAACTCAGATTACACGAATGCTGCAAAAGCCAGCCCAGACCGCAGATAAAATCCTGCGGAACCTGAAGAAGCAGATGCGGATTGCGGATGTGTCGAGCGGCTATTATATTGGGCTGGATGCAATGGATAAACCGGATCAGAGAACGATTCTTGCCGTATGGGTTCTTTTGAAATTCATTGATTATGTAGACCCGATGGCACATTATCCGGCGGTTTATCCATCTCAGCTTTTTTTCTTAAAGGAGAATACCGGTTACGAAATCGTGGTGTTATACGAAGGTGAGCAGAACCTTTTGAAACTGCTCCAGCCTCAGGAGGATTTGAAGTATATTATCGTTCTTCCCCGTATTTCTATGGCATATGGGATGCGGCTTCCTCACGCTCCCTGCCTGTTTGCTACAGTGGACTTTCAGGGGGACGAGGAGCCGGGGGTTACTTTCTATTCAGAGGAGGCAGTGAGCGATGACGAAATTTCTGGACACGTTGGATAAGATCGGGAGATTGGATAAGAAATTGCAGGAGCAGCTTGCTTCTGTACAATGGTTTTGTGAAAACGGGAGTATCTATGAAGTTTATCTGCATTCTCTTAATCTGGAAGAAACGGTGGAGCGGCTGGTGCTTCTGACGCGGGTGCTTCCCGCGTATACCGGCGTGCGGAATGCAAAGCTTGAGGTGGAGCACCGGATAAAGGATTGTATTCCCGTAGAAATTGGTTTTACAGAGGAGCGTTGGTTTTGCCTTCGCATCCCAGCATTGCTCCCAAAGAAGGCGGGCGGGTCAGCGGATTATATCCGCTCTTTCTTATATCCTGCCATGCGAGCCTTTTTTGAAAAGCGACCGCCTGTGCGGTATCAGGATTGTGTTCTGATTTACCGTCATGTATATGACAGAGCCAGACCCGAAAGAAAAATGCGGGATCATGATAACATTGAAATCAACATGGTTTCAGATATTGTTGCCATGTATGTGATGCCGGACGACAGTCCGGCGGTATGCTCTCACTATTACTGTAGCACAGCAGGACAGGAGGAACGGACGGAGGTATATGTGGTGCCGAAGAAAGAATTTCCTATATGGCTGGCTATGGAAAACACAATGCCGGATGAGGGGGTGGAACTCTATGAAAAAAGGTAAATTGAGCCGTAAAAACCTATGTAAAAACGGAACTTTTTTGGACAAGAAAAATTACATATATTCCAAAAGGAGCAAAAAGCCCAGTATAGCAGCGATTTGGGGACGTATTTACGCCGGAAATTCCGACAAAGAGAGCAGTCATGTTGTCGGAAAATGCTTATGAGCGGAGGTGAGTGCTATGGTGCATTTTCGCCCGGGCAGTCAGGTCTGGCAGCTCGTCATGCTTCTCTCATTTTCGGGAGAGTTCCCATTTCATAGCCTTTCCCTGCTTGGGAGTGAGCGGGTCTATAAGGCTCTCGTTTCCAGGCTGACTACGCTTCAGACGATTCGCAACTATCATTCCTGTGATGAAATCACCTGCCGCCTGCTGACCATATCTGGAAAAGGGGCAGGAAAAAGCATCCGGCTCTATAAGGGTGCACTTCCCATACTGGAATGGCTTTATCCGGGTGTGTATGAATATTATATGGACTCATTCTGGGAACATCGTTTTCCGGGTGATGCCTCGCACCGGGATAGGAATCATCGTGTTTCAGAGGCTGCGGCAATGTGTATGAAAGCCGGTATGGAGGCAAGACCTTATCTTCTCCCCAGACTTCAGAACCGGGAGATGCTGCAGGTTATACCTGACAAGCCCTGTTTTTATCTGGCAAAGGATATGAAAAAAGTCGGAGAGACAGAGATGAACAAGACGATGTTCACCCGTATGGCCGGCGCAATATTTTCTTCCAGCAATTGTTATGCTGTTTATAATACAAGGGATGCCGTAATGAAGTGGAGCGGCATGGGTGAGTTTAAAGCTCTCCACAGCCTGATCGAGCTTACAAGACTGAATGCCGGTATTTCTGAGGTAGACTCAGCGATACTATTTGGCCGGTCTGGAGAGATAGCCCTGCGGACACTGTTAGAATCAGACAAAACCAGGCGGTTGGAGTTTCGTTTCGATTCCATTTACCGTCATATCCATTTTATCCCAATGAACGGGGATGGCATCCGGCAGCTGCGTCTCTTTTCTGTACCAGACTGGAAAGCGCAGCTCCTTGAACTTTTATTTGAGCCTGAGGTCAGATCCTACGACCGAGGGCTTTTTGAATATGACGCCTGTGTGGACGGCGTAAATATCTTATCGCATCTGGACGGGGACATTTCAAGACTCATTCGTTTTCGGGAAGCAATTGAAAACCGAACCGGACAGTTTGAGGTTCTATGTTTTCCCCATCAGACGCACTTCCTCCGGGAATACTTGGGCGGGCTTGCCAGCATCAAAACCATCGGAATGGACTCGGTGGAAGAGGAGCTTTGCCCAGAAAGGAGGAATTTGCTTGAAAGATAAAAAAAGAACGGCTGCCATTGTGGCGGCCATCATACTGGGATGCGCAGCGTTTTTATATCTTGGTGGAATGCTTGGCCAGTTGTTTACAAACTATGTAGCATGGATGCAGGCAGACGGGCTTGCAGGCGAGGCCGCCATGAAACCGGTCAGCTGGAATCCTGCGGTCTGTTTCCCAATGGCGTTTACCCCAGACGGGCTGAAAGGAATGCTTGGAACCCTGATCCTTGGCGGAGGGATTTTTGCTTACATCAAGCTTCACGATAAGTTTGATGGAAAAAGCTATGACCCCAGAGGCTTCACCAAAAGCAAGTCAGGGATTTACGGAACCGCCTCATGGATGGAAGAAAAAGAAATGCGTGAGGTACTGGAGGTGTCTTCTGTTGATAAGGCTGAAGGAACGATTCTGGGTGAGTATAAGGGAAAAGCGGTCTGTATGCCAAAAGATACCAGACTCAATCGACACATCGCCATATTTGGTGCGTCGGGCACCATGAAATCCCGGGCAATCATCCGGAATTCACTGTTTCAGGCAATAAAGCGTGGCGAATCCGTGATTATCACAGACAGTAAAGCCGAACTGTATGCAGACACAGCAGAAATGTACCGGCAGGCAGGCTACGAGGTGAAGATTTACAATCTCGTCACACCTGAGCATGGAGATTCGTGGAACTGCATGTCAGACTTAAACGGTGATACCCTAATGGCACAAGTGCTGACCAATGTTATTATCGGCAATACCAGTTCTGGTAAAGGAGATCACTTTTGGGATAACGGCGAGGGCAATCTTTTAAAGGCTCTGATTCTTCTGGTAGACCAGGATAGAACCCGTAGTCCGGACATGAAACATCTTACTGCAGTATACCAGCTTCTGACTCAGAACAGTGAGCGACAGCTGACAGCCATGTTCGATAAGCTTCCCCTTGACCATCCGGCGAGGGCGCCTTTTAATCTGTTTGCCCAGTCCAGCGATACTGTAAAATCAGGAATCATTTTAGGTCTCGGCACGCGGCTGCAAGTGCTGCAAAACCAGGCAGTGCAGCGGATTACAAGTCAGTCTGACATTGATCTGACCTCTCCTGCCAGACACAGATGCGCATATTATATTATCCTGAGCGATCAAGATGCCACCATGGCATTCCTGTCATCGCTCTTTTTTTCGTTCATGTTTATTAAATTAACTCGCTATGCAGACAGCCGGCCAAACGGCCGTTGCGATGTGCCCGTAAATTTGATCTTGGATGAGTTTAACAACGTGGGTCGCATCGGTGGCGCAGAAGACGGATCAGATTTTGCCCGTTCTCTTTCGGTGGTGCGTTCCAGAGACATCCGTGTGATGCTGGCAGTGCAGAGCCTGGGTCAGTTACAGAACCGGTATCCAAATAATCTGTGGGCCGAAATCATCGGCAACTGCGACATCCAGCTGATGCTTGGATGTACGGATGAGGTTACGGCTGAGTATATCTCAGCAAGATCTGGAGATATGTCCGTGCAGGTAAATTCTACTATGACGGTGAGGCATACCATTGCAGTCGCTCAGGTCATACCCCAGTACCGTCATACTGAGGGTCAGGGACGAAGGCGGCTTCTGACTCCGGATGAGGTCCTACGGCTTCCAAACGAAGAAATGCTCTGCGTCATACGAGGCTGCAATCTCTTGAAGCTTGAAAAACTGGATTTTACAAAACATCCCATGTCAAGACAGATTGTGAGAGCATCCATCATGGATTACCAGCCAGCAACAATATTTACTGCACCGATACTTAGTGAACCAGTTCCAGTAGCAGAGCCGGAGAAAAAGCCGGCACGTAAAAAAAGCCTTTACAGCTCGGCAAAACCGCCGGCTGAATTTTAAATTTACAGGAGGTACTAATTATGGCAACAAAAAAACAAGAAAAGCTTTCCGGTGAGGAAATTCTGCAGGAAACAACCCCTCAGACTGATGGGAATCCGGAGCTTGAGGAGCTGTCCCAGCCTGAAGACGACTCCCCGGATCCGGAGCTGTCCCAGACTGATACAGAGGATTCCCTGGAGAGAGTCTCTTCAGAGGAATTCAGAGATGCAGATTCTGAAGGTGAAATTCTCCCTCAGACTGATATGGAAATGGCTGATGGGAAGCCGCCTTCGGAGCCGGAAGAGAAAATATCTTCCCAGACCGATGCAGATTCTCCCAGAGATGATATCTCTTCAGAAAACGCGTTAGGCGAAGAGCCCTCTCAAGGGGATGTTTCTCAGACTGAGCCGGAAAAGGTGAAAAAGCCCCGCGGGCGTAAGAAGACTAAGGAAAATACATCTCAGTCTGACACAGAAGCAAATCCCGAGGGAAAAAATATCGCCGACGGCGTCGAGGAGGCGCCTAAGCCAAGAAAAAGGCGTGTATCTGTCAGACCGACAACACCGGTGCTGGCCATTGATGACCAGCTCAGCGTCGAGACGGATGCTGAAAAAGCCAAAAATGATTTGCTGGATCTGCTGGAATCCCAGAAAACCGGGCGCATTCTGACTGGAACCATTCAGGGCGTAGAGCGTCCCGAGGACAACCCATCCCGTTCTTTCGCAGTCATTTACCACGGTGAGTTCAAAGTCATCATTCCTGCAGAGGAAGCGGTAGAACCGCCAGCGGATTATCGTGGCAGGCTTCCGGAGGACGTGCTGCATTACATGCTTACTAAGCGTCTGGGTGCGGAGGTGGATTATATCGTCAGAGGAATTGATCCGTCATCCGGCATTGCGGCAGCGAGTCGTCTGGAGGCGATGAAGGCAAAACGCAAGCAGTATTATCTGGGTACAGACAGGGATGGGAACAATCTGCTTTACTCAGGTGTGTGTGCAGAAGCCAGAATCGTATCAGTGATTCGTGCTGGCATTTTCGTGGATATCTTCGGGCTGGAGATTTACATTCCACTCAGGGAACTCAGTTACCAGAGATGGATGGACGCAGCAGCGCATTTCCAGCCCGGGCAACGTATCCTGGTAAAAGTGCTTGAGGTGGACCGCAGTGATCGGAACCATGTCAAGGCAACAGCCTCGGTCAAGCAGTCTGGGGAAAACCCGTATGAGAAAGCACTGCGCAGATATTCCGTCGGCAACCGCTATGTGGGTACAGTCAGTATGGTGGATACCAACGGTGTGTTTGTGGCATTGGATGGCGGTATCGACTGTTTGTGCAGTTATCCCAAGCGTGGCCGTCCGCCCAGAGGTTCGAGAGTGACCGTCAGAATTTTGGGAATCAACCATGACTCCAACAGGATTTGGGGCGCCATCACACATATCGCTGCCCCCAGATAATATATGAAACTCAATCTGAGAGAAAGGAGGAAATCCATGAACCATTGTGATCTCAGCCAGTCTGAGCAGAGGAAGCGCAAAGAGATTGCCGAGCATACACGAAAGATGATCCTGTCTGAACTGGAAATCGAAAGTCAGGACGAAATATCCCTGATGGCAGGATACCGGGATTATTATCTGCAGATTTCGTTTTCCGAGCTTCATCCACTTTTGGTATTCTGCCTGGCCAAGGCACTTGAAAAGCCGAGCACCGCCAGACAGAGACAGATGACAAACGAACTGAATCTGCACAGTATTCTCGGCAGCCATGCCATCAATGATGAGGTCGGCTGCTATTCTTACCGTGCAACTCAGTGGCTTGATGCAGAACTGGATGCGCCGCGTTTTTTTGAAATACTTGACCGGTGCGTTGATGAGGCGGACCGTGGATATGTAAAATTAACAGCATAATCAGTATAGAGGCAGGAACCCCGGTTTAATTTCCGGGGTTTTTATTCTGTCATGCTACGAATTAATTATTAAAATCAGGAGGAAACGTATGAAACTTAAAAGAATGTTTAGAAAGGCGGCAGCCATGCTGCTTGCCATAGTCACAGCTTTTTCTGTGATACCGATCCAGAATGTATTTGCTGCAACAGGTGATGCGGCGGTGATTACATTCTCCTATACTTATGATTCTAATGGCAATGCAATGCATTACAATTCCAGCGCTGTCATCAATGGTTATACTGCCGGAGGCCAGGGAAAGTACAAATACAGGATGTTTGTGGACGGTGATACCGGCTTTTGTATCCAGCCCGGTGTTCCATTGCATACAGGGGACAACCTGAAAGAAGCATCGTCAAAAACATGGGATGCCCTTTCCAATGCCCAACAAAAAGCAGTCGGAATGGCGCTCCTGTATGGGTACCAGGGAAACAGGGGCAATCTTTCCGGTAGTGATGATGAGAAATGGCTTGCTACACAGACGTTGGTATGGGAGTTCGTTACGGGATGCCGTGAAGCCACAGGTTCATACAAACAGACCAGCTCCACGGTGTACAACCTCCATTTCGGCTCCAATTATCCCAATAGTGGTGCAAGGGCAGCTTATGATCAGATTGTATCCCTGCTGACGAAACATAACACGATTCCAAGCTTTATGTCCGGTTCAACAAACGGAGCCACAAAGGAATTAAAATATTCCAATGGGAAATATACGCTGACTTTAACGGATAGCAACGGCGTGTTAAGTGATTACAGCTTTTCTTCGTCTAATTCTTCCGTAAAAGTAACCAAGTCGGGGAATCGGCTGGAGATTACCTCGGTGCAGGCATTTGAGGGCAGCGTCCGCATTTCGGCAACCAGAAATAATATACCGGCAGTAAGTGAAAGTGCAAAATTGATTGCTTATGGAGACGATGCTCTTCAGGATGTTGTGACCGGTGTGGAGAAGGCCAATCCAGTTAATGCCTACCTGAATGTGGAGACACCTGTCGGAACGATGAGCCTGAAAAAGACCTCGGAAGACGGAGTCGTGGGCGGCATCCAGTTTACAATTACCGGAAATAATTATAATAAGACCGTGACAACACAGGAAGATGGTACCATTACTGTCGAGGGCATGTTCCCAGGCACTTATACGGTAACTGAGGCTGGTTATGATCGGTATGAGCCTCAAAAGAGTCAAACGATTACTATTGTCGGAGGAAAGACGACGGCGGTAACGTTCGACAATAAACTGAAACGGGGAAAGCTGGAAGTGACAAAAACGTCTGAAGATGGTCTCGTAGAGGGAGTTACCTTCCGGTTATCGGGTACTTCCCTTGCAGGGCTTGCCGTAGATGAGTATGCAGTCACAGATTCATCTGGTGTAGCTAGGTTTGAAAATGTACTGATCAGTGGTACAGAGCCCTATACACTGGAAGAAACTGACACGGCAGTGCGATACGTGATTCCTGCAAACCAGATGGCGCAGATAGAATGGAATAAAGTAACAAAGTGCAGTTTTGAAAACATCCTGAAGAAGTTCCGTGTGGAAGTGAATAAAAAGGATCGCGTAACAGGCTATGCTCAGGGTGATGCAAGCCTGGCAGGAGCAGTGTATGGTTTGTATCAGGGTGATACATTGGTTGCTTCATATACAACGGATGCCGAAGGTTCCTTTATCAGTGACTATTTTATCTGTGATTCCGATTGGACGCTGAAAGAAATCAGTTCTTCGGAAGGCTATCTTTTAGACGAGTCCGTTTACACTATCCCTGCAGACCCTGGTAATTTTGAGATAGAGCTGAATCAAATTCCTATAAATGTTACCGAGCAGGTCATCATGGGTCGCATCCGTCTGATTAAGCATATTGACAAGGAGCAGGAGGATATTGAGACCGTTAAGGAAACGGAAACTGCGAAGGATACTGAGAACACTGAGAATTCATCTGCTTTTGGTGTACAGGTAGCGGAGCTTCTCATGCTTGCAGCGGAAAGCGGCAGCGACCCTCAGAAGGATGTCAGTAGCAGCGATCCCCAGACTGAGGCTGAAACCGCAGAAGCGGAAGATAATGGTAGCAATGTAACAGAAGAATCAAAAGATACTGCAGTAAGCGACGGGAATACCCAGATGGAATCGGAGACAGAAACAGTTCCAGAGGAGTCTCAGGCACCAGATACCGAAGAAACAGTTCCTTCAGAAACAGAACCTGAAAAAGATAAATATGAAACCACCCCGATTCCGGAAGAGGATATTAAGGCACCCGGACATGAGGGCATTATTGAACAGCCGGAGGAAGGCGCCAAGTTCCAAATTTATCTTTCCAGTGCAGGCAGTTTTGACAATGCCCGCGAAGCGGAGCGTGATATCCTGACAACAGATGCAGATGGATTTGCTGTTTCCAAGGATATGCCCTACGGTAGGTACACTGTCCATCAGATCGAAGGCATGGAGGGCCAGGCATTTGTTCCGGACTTCACTGTGTACATCCGTCAAGATGACCAGACTTATTCCTATATCCTGAACAACCTGACCCAGGCTAGTTTTATCCGTATTGAAAAACACGATGCAGAGACTGGGAAAATCATCCCTGCCGCCGGCGTTGGATTTCAGGTGCGCGACCTTTCCACGGGAGAACTGATTTCGCAGAATGTGTATTATCCGACCCCTGTTGTAATCGATACGTTTTTTACCAATGACGAAGGCTGGCTGATGCTCCCCTGCGAGCTCCCTTATGGCTGTTATGAGCTAATAGAGGTGGAAACGTGTTACGGTTATGTTTTGAGTAGCGAACCTGTATCCTTTCAGGTGGATGGAAGTCAGGACGTGGTGGTAGTAGAAAAACAGAATATGCCGCAGAAGAGCAAGATTCATATCACCAAGAGTGGCGAGATTTTTTCCACGGTTATGGTAGAGGAGAACAAAGGATTTTCTGACCGCTATACTCCAGTCTATGAAACCCGCGGGCTGGAAGGTGCAGTTTATGAAATCTGTGCAGCAGAAGACATTTACACGCAGGATGGAACGCTCCGAGCTGAAAAAGGTTCGGTAGTTGATACCATTACAACGGATGGCAGCGGGCAGGCATCCAGTACCCTTTTATATTTGGGAAAATATACAATTTCGGAGGTCCAGTCGCCGTATGGAATGGTTCTGAATATAAAATCCCAGTTAGTGGAACTGTCCTATGCCGGACAGGAAGTCGAAGTGACAGAAACTTCAGCCAGCTTTTATAATGAGCGCCAGAAGGTGCTGATCAGCCTGGAAAAAGTGATGGAACAGGATAAACAGTTCGGTATTGGAATGAACGGTGAGGTCCACAGCGTTATTTTTGGGTTGTATGCGGCGGAGGATATTGCAGCGGCAGACGGAATGGTCATTCCGGCAGATGGGTTAATCGAAATACTGGAGGTTCAGGAGGATGGAACCGCCACAGCACAGACGGATCTGCCTTTTGGTAGCTATTACCTGCGCGAAGACGGTACGGATCCTCATTACCTGCCAACTGACAAAAAGTACCCTGTGGTATTTGAGTATGCCGGGCAGGAAACAGCATTGGTACAGATTCTGGCCAATGATGGAGAAGCCATTGAAAACACTTTAAAATACGGCTCCATTTCCGGAAAGAAACAGGATGAAGACGGCAACGCATTGGCAGGCGCAAAGATTGGTCTGTTTACGGAGTCCACAAAAGAATTTACGGAAGAAAATGCCATTCTAGTGACTACATCTGCCGAGGATGGCAGCTTCGGTTTTGACAAGGTGCCATACGGAGCATGGATTGTGCGTGAAATAGAACAGCCGGAAGGTTTTGTCCTATGTGGGGAGTCTTTCTCCGTTGAAATTAAGCAGGATGGGCAGGTTGTCACATTGAAGATTACCAATGAGTTTATCGTGGGCAGTATCCATTTGACAAAATATGATGCAGATTATCCAGACCATAAGTTATCGGGTGCAGAGTTTGAGGTTTACCTTGACAGCAATGGCAACAAAAAGCTTGATGATGAAGATGAGCTACTTGGAACACTGGATGAAACAGAGCCTGGTGAGTATCAAATGACTGATTTGCGTTTCAACGGCTATCTTGTAAAAGAATCGAAGGCCCCGGAAGGTTTCTATTTGGACGAGGGCGTCTATTATGTCAGTATAGATACAGACGGAAAAGTCTATGAGGTGGAGAACGAAGCTGGCAAAGGATTCCTTAATCAGGCCAAGAAAGGCAACCTGAAGATTATCAAAACATCCAGTGACGGGGTTGTAGAGGGATTCAGTTTCCATATTGTCGGAGATGATTACGATAAGACGTTCAAGACGGATTCTAACGGTAAAATCTATATTGAGGACCTCCGGATCGGAAAATATACAATCACCGAGGTGGAAGACAGCCTCAGCGCCGGATACAAGCGTCCTGCGCCTGTGGTAGTCGAACTTGTTGCGGATGAAACCTTGACAGTCAATGTTCATAACGATAAAGTTACGGTGGATGTACCAAAGACAGGCGATGACTTCAATCCGTGGATGTGGATTGGCTTAATTGCTGCCAGCGCCGCTGGACTTGGCACAAGCATCTTCTGGGCCAAAAAACGCAAGAAGAAAGATACGAAGTAAGAATCTGTAAATCAGAAAGGAACTGGGCAGAGATTCTCTGCCCGGTTCTCAATTTAGACCCTTATGTTGATATGAAATCAAAATAAAAAAAGTTTTGGAGGACAAATATTATGACTTAAAATCGTAAATGATAATAAATGAAAAATCTATTTTGAGTTAAGTTGACAAATCAAAATAACGGAGGTATAATAAGAGTGTTATTTTGATTTGGAGGTGTCTTTTATGGGAAGAGCGGGAGAATATGTCAAGAATTTAAGCGGAGAGGCAGAATACAAATCTTTTTGTCCAGCACCACTTCCGCCGTTATTGGAGATGGATGCGGATATGATTACTGCTTTAATTGGGGCGACAAAAGCACTGGCTACACTGGACACTCTTTCTGCTAATATTCCCAATATGAGCCTTTTTATCTCCATGTATGTGCGTAAGGAAGCGTTGTTGTCCTCCCAGATCGAGGGCACACAGGCTACACTGGAGGATGTGCTGGATCCACTCATTGAACAGAATGCAAACCAGAATGTGTCGGATGTCATCAATTATATCAAGGCTACTGAATTTGCACTGAATCGGTTAGAAACTCTGCCGCTTTGTAATCGGCTGATTAAAGAGACCCATGCTGTTTTGATGGAAGGCGTCAGAGGCCAGGAAAAGAGTCCGGGCGAATTCCGGATCTCTCAAAACTGGATCGGAGCTGCAGGAAGCACGCTGAAAAATGCGAGATATATTCCGCCGCGCCCAGAAGACATGCAAAAAGCAATGTCGGATTTGGAAAAGTACATCCATTCGGATGATACGCTGGATATCCTAATCCAAGCGGCTCTTCTTCACTATCAGTTTGAAACGATCCATCCGTTTTTAGATGGAAACGGCCGTGTAGGGAGACTTCTGATTACTTTGTTTTTAATTGAGAAAAAAGCCCTGAAAACACCAGCTCTGTATATTTCCTGTTTTCTGAAGAAAAACCGCATCGAATATTATGACCGTATGAGTGAAGTCAGAAACAAAGACAATTATGAGCAGTGGGTCAGGTTTTTCCTGCAGGCAGTGAAAGAATCTGCTGAGGATGCAACGGAGGCAATCCATAAGCTCTCCGCTCTGCATGACCGTAACGAGGCGGTTGTTAAGCAGATGGGGCGTGCAGCGCAAACAGCAGAAAAACTGTTTTCCTATCTGGAGCAAAACCCGATTATTGATATTAGGAAGACAGCAGATGAATTAGGACTCTCTTTTAGCACAGTATCCGCAGCAGTGGGCAGGTTTGTGAAAGAGGGAATCTTAATGCAGACAAACAATGCAAGCAGAAACAGGGTATTTGCTTATCAGGAATATCTGGATATTTTACGAAAAGACACTTAAAAATTCATATGATTATCATGGGCTGTCCTTAAAAGGGCAGCCTTTTTTAGGAGGAAATGACCATGAAAGTAAAATTGTTAAAAGGAATTCTGACAGTCCTTTCTCTCATCTGTATCCTCTGCATTCCGGCCACACCGATCTATGCGGAGCCGCAGGGAACGGATGGAACGGAAATGCAGGTCATAGAACCTGAGAAACTGGAAATTCAGCTCGGTGCAGACTGGGCTGGAGTAGAATTTCAGCTGAAAACGGATTCCGGGATGTACCCTGGAACCATAGCAGTTGGCGAAGACGGTGTCCTGAGAATGGAACTGGGCGGCAGCAAATCCTATGTGCTGACCTGTATGAATTCCTCTGTATCTGCTCCACAAGCAACGCAAGTCCCTGCCACAACAGAGGAGATGCAAAATGAGAGCAGTGAGAACCAGAAAAGCAATGGTTCAAATAGCGGGCAAGATACAAAGGGCACAGTTGCAGGCATCCCGGTACTTCATCTCGTACTATTTGCAGGCGGCATGGTTTTGGCTGTCGGCAGTTTAGTCGTCATGCAGGTGATGAAAAAACGCAGTGAAAGCGATGTTGAGTACGAGGATGAATATGGAGAGGATTAGTCTCAGACTGATTTCGGAACACACGAGAAATCCTTATAGGAATAATTTGAACAAAAAATTAAAATAAATATTCCTATAAGGCTTGACATGCAGATTTTAATTTGCTATACTATAACCGTGGCAGGGACTTGCGTTCAGGCTCTCGGTACGTTTGTGGTATAGCGTCAGACCTGATTCAAGGGAATTAGGGAACCGTTACGGATTCTGCGCATTGAGCGGATCCATAACAACGCAAGTCATTTGAATATTAAAGCCGGAAGGCTGCTTAAATACTTACAGAGTCAATTTGCTGGATGAGACATTGAAATTCCAGTGCTTTGGCTCTGTATGCTTTTTTGCAGACCTTCCGGCTTTTTCTTTTATCCAAACGGAGGTTAAGACGATGAAAAAACAAAAAAAGAAAAGAAAGGGATTTCAGGCAGGTTCTATGCGTTGCCCTTATTGTGGCAGTCCGGTTATTTATCGGAGTGCGGATGGGATTTATCATGATAACAGTAAAAAAACAATGCTCTATGTATGCGGCCGTTATCCGGAATGTGACGCTTATGTACGAGTCCATGCTGGAACCAATATCCCAGTGGGAAGCCTGGCCAATCATGAACTTCGCACCCTCAGGCGGACCGCACATCACTATTTTGACCAGCTGCACCAGTCTGGGATGATGAGCAAACAGGATGCTTATCAGTGGCTGGCAGACTTAATTTGTGCTCCTTTATCGGAGGCACATATTGGCCATCTGGGGGAATATTACTGCAAACAGGTTATTGAAGAGAGCCGCAGGCTGATGGAGCGCCGTAAATCCGGAAAGAACAGATACCGATTTCGAGCATTAGAAGGGGGCGTGGCAGCCTCATGATATTAACAGGAAAAGAACAGGAGAAGGTTGCAAAAAATATCGGTCTGATACATAGAGTGATTCAGGATAAGCTGCAGCCCCCTTATCAGGTGGGTATGTATTCCTACGAAGATCTTTTTCAGATTGGAAGCATTGGCCTATGCAAAGCTGCTGCAACTGACAAGGGCGGCACGTTTTCCACCTATGCCTATCGGCTGATCTGGCATGAGATCTGTGATGCCATGGTTTATGCTACCCGAAGACAGGCGAAGGAGATTCTCTCCGATGTGACCCCATATATTGCAGCAGAACAGGAAACTCCGGAGGAACTATCGGATTTTCGTATGGACATCAATCGTATACTCGAACAGGCAAAGGCCGAGGCACCGCCTTCCACCAGTAAAGGCATAGACGCCATCTGCATGATGTCAAAAGGATATACAAGCAGTGAAATTGGAGTAAAAATGAATGCTTCAGCAAAACTGGTTTGTGCTTGGGTATCCAAAGCACGGAAGTTCCTGAAGAGCCGGCCGGAGTTTGTGCAGCTTGCAGATGCCTATCATCTGGAGGGGTGACGGGCAGATCATATGGGATGCGGATAGCCTTGATTGGTTTACAGCATCTCGCTTTTTTTTATTTTTGGAGGCAAATTATGAGTAGACTGAAAAAGAGCACATGGAAATGGATAATTCCGTTTCTCATTATGATCATTACATTGATTTTATTTAGGATGATATTTTTGTTGGGTTATGTACCTACGGAGTCTATGGAACCGACATTGAAAAAAGACAGTTATATTGTTGGAGTCCGGATTTATTCCAAACTTGAAACAGGCGATATTATTATTTTTCATCATGACGGGAAGCTGCTGGTCAAGCGGATTGCAGCGGTAAAAAATGAACATATAGAGCACAATGGAATCAGTGTGGCAGTACCGGAGAACTGTTATTATGTTCTTGGAGACAATGCAGGGCATTCACTGGACTCCAGATACTGGGAAGAACCTTTTGTGAGGGAAGAGGATATTATGGCGAAACTGATTTGGCCATAAATTTTTTATCATATTTCAGGCTGTAACAGACATTATGGAAAAGAATGTATTTGAATTAGGGGGGGAGTGGCTCTGACAGGGAAAAAAGTATGAATATAGAATGTTCTGAGGATGGATTTAGGAACACAGAGGAGATAATAAGAAAAAAGCAGCCAATCCGTGTGACCACTTTACTTTTTGCTGTTCAGTTCTTTCATAATGCCGAGGATATATGCCATTAATTTTGGATCCAGTTTCTTTGCTTCTGCAATAAATTCCTGCAGGGTTTCTGGATAAAGATTTTCTTCATCAAAGAATTCCTTTGGTGTTACGCCAAGATATTCACAGATATAGAAGAAGGACTGCATGGCAGGAAGTGATTTTTTGTTTTCAATGTTATTGATGTAGTTGTTTGCCTGCCCCAACGACAATGACATATCGCGTGCAGATACACCTTTTTGTAATCTCAGCTTTGCCAGCCGTTCCGGGACGAATTCTTCATACATCAGACCCACCTCCTACTCTGTAATAGATTGTACCTCATACATTACTTCTATTCGCAAATAGAAAAAGGGTATTTGCGTTGACTTGAAAAAATAAAGCTATTATAATGATGATAGATACAAAATTAAATCTATTAAACGGAGGAACCTAATGGAAGAAAAGACCTGTTGTGTCACAGGACACAGAGATATACCGGATGAACAGATAGACGCGGTAAAATATGCTTTGCGGCGTGAAATTGTAAAGGCGGTTTCGGATGGTTATACCGGATTTATGACCGGATTTGCCAATGGTGCAGACCAATACTTTGCGGAAGTTGTAGTGATTCTGCAAAAGGATTTCCCTGAGCTGCGGTTGATTGCGGTGCTTCCATACTGGAAACGGATGGACAGTCTGTGCCAGAAGGAACATACAAACGCCCTTCTGGATGCCTGTGCAGAGGTTATCGTAATTCAGGATGAATACAGGCCCAATGTCTATGCCAAACGCAACCGTTACATGGTGGAACATTCAGACCGTGTAATTGCAGTGTATGACGGTCGGGAAAAAGGCGGTACAGTTAAGACGATTCGTTTTGCGCACCAATTTCGGAAAGAACTGCGGGAAATACCCGTAGGGTTAAACTTGGACAAAAGCAGGATAAATCTTGGACAAAACCGGAAATGAAAAAGTGGAGGTACAGGCTGCTCTATGGTATAATAAATATTCAACCGTGAAGACCAGTGTCAATTCGGTTGGATTTGAATAAATAATCAATCAACTTATATGAAAATGGGAAACCACAGTTTGAAAGGAGTATTTGCATGAAACACGTATGTATGCTTATATCTGTGGCTGATATTAACGCCGCAAGAAAATTTTATGAGGATCTGTTTGGATTAGAGGTGTTCCAGGATTATGGCAGAAACATTGCTTTTACCTGCGGCCTGGCACTGCAGCAGGATTTTGACTGGCTTGTGAATCTGCCGAAAGAAAAGATATTAAAGAAATCTAACAATGCGGAAATCGTCTTTGAGGAACAGGACTTTGACGGTTTTCTAAACAAGCTGAAAGAATACCCGGACATCGAATATCTGGGAGAAGTGATCGAACATAGCTGGGGCCAGCGGGTGATCCGGTTTTACGATTTGGATGGCCATATCATTGAGGTCGGCGAGGATATGAAAATGGTGATAAAGCGCTTTCTTGCTTCCGGCATGACAATGGAAGAAGTCTCTGTGAAAATGGACGCTTCCGTGGAGGATTTGACAAAACTTCTAAATAGCTAATATATGATGGACGAATAAACAAATCGGGATTTGTGGAGGCGATATTATGCTTGAAAATAAACCATCTCAATCAATTATGACTGAATTACTTGGACAATCCTTGTATGAAGTTTGGCAAGCGCTATGTACGGCTATTGATGAAAAATACGATATGGAACAGTTATGGAATACTGGTGGTAAGAATTGGACTTACGAGTATAAATACCGAAGAGGGGGAAAAACCCTCTGTAGCTTATATGCAAAACGTAATTACGTTGGTTTCATGATTATTTTTGGAAAAGATGAAAGGGTAAAATTTGAAGCGATAAGGGATACTCTTTCTAATGCTGTTTGTAAGCAGTATAATGAGGCGAAAACCTATCATGACGGGAAATGGGTTATGTTTGAACCGACTAATACGGCTGATTTTGATGATTACATGAAATTGTTGGCTATCAAAAGAAAACCGAACCGAAAATGAAAAATTTCCGTTTATCGGGAAGTTACAGAGAACAAAAAATCGGAATTTGAAGGGAGTATGCAGGCTATGGATAACTGGTTTACAATAGATAGAGTAGATGATAATACTTATATTATCAGTGAATATCGACATTGGGAAGAAACGCATTGCTATTTATTAAATGGAAGCGAGCGAAGCCTACTTATTGACACAGGACTCGGCATTTCAAACATATACGATGAAGTTATGAAATTCACATATAAGCCTATTACGGCAGTTGCGACACACATTCATTGGGATCATATTGGCGGACATCAATATTTTCCAGTTTGCGCCACAGCCCCGGCAGACCATCGCGCAGCGATTTTGTTCAATCGGGATTTTTGAAACATTCATTAAAGCAGAGGAGGATAAAATGCCATACACATTTCAATCAGTGAAAGACACGGAAAAATTAACAGATAGCAGTAAACTATATAATTTTATTGAAGGCTTTGCAGATTATAAAAATCAGTTTTCTCTTATATACGGTAAAATTAAAGCGTTATTTGGTCAACCAATCTATGAGACAGAAAATTTGGGAAATCTTTTTTTATATCGCATTTTAACGACATCGGATGAAGGGGAAGAAATCCACTTAGAGATTTACTGTGCAGGCTCAGGTCCCGCAGTTGGCGGTATGCAGGATGAAAAATCCAGAAAAGCGGCAAAGGCTTTAGTAAATTATGTCTGGCAGGCCGAACCGGTTAACTACACACATAAAGCTTACTATTTCGACGGACCTACAGTTCTTGAATTCGGAATCAAAAATGGCTCTCCTTATTATAACGAAACGGAGTTAAGACTTTCGGAAAAAGAATTTACGGAACTGTATACACATTTATCGTAAAACCTCAAAATATGTATCCTTTTCCTTTGTTTTTGCCTTTATGAAAGTTCATAACATGAGGGAAAAGGATATAATAGTTAATAAGTGCTATAAATTAGGTCTTATCAAAATTTCAGTTTGTCAAGTTCTTTCAAACCTTTCTTAACTCCTTTAGTTAAGAGACATCGTTTGCAATAGATCTATGGAAGTTTTGTAACCAGGTAGTTGAAGCCAATGGAGGAAACATATATGGGTATTCAGAAAAATATTTTGACTGGCTTGTGAATCTGCCGAAAGAAAAGATATTAAAGAAATCTAACAATGCGGAAATCGTCTTTGAGGAACAGGATTTTGACGGTTTCCTGAACAAACTGAAAGAATATCCGGCCATTAAATATTTGGGAGAAGTGATCAATCATAGCTGGGGCCAGCGGGTAATCCGGTTCTACGATTTGGATGGCCATATCATTGAGGTCGGCGAGGATATGAAAATGGTGATAAAGCGCTTTCTTGCTTCCGGCATGACCATGGAAGAAGTTTCTGTGAAAATAGATGCTTCCGTTGAGGATTTAACAAAGCTTCTGAATAGCTAATACATGCTGGACGAATAAACAAATCGAAAGTTGGAGAGGTGGTATCTATATGGAAATTAGAACGATAGACAATGAACAAACAGCTGATGCAGTTGCACTTATATGGACAACATTTTTACAGTTTGAAGCCCCTGATTATTCTGATGAAGGAATACAATCGTTTAGAAATTTTATTGAAGATAAAGCCATTTTGAAATACACTTGCATAAAATGATTGGATTGAAGAGTACAGATGATGTTGCTATGAAAATAAAAGCATTGCTGTAAGTTCTGGTTACAGAACTAATTTAATGTCGCCTTATTGGCAAAGAACGATGAGCCGCCTTAGGCGGAGAAAGCGTATGTCAAGATGGAAGAAAGGCCGAATGTAAATGAAAGAAATTATTAACTTTATTGAAATGAATGTGGATGGCAGAACGCTGGTTACAAAGGAATTGGTTTACAAACTGGAAAATGGTGCGTTACAGGGCGTATATGCTGACCAAATATCCTTTTCTAATCTGAAATATTCGCAAAGTGGATTGCAGATAGATATGTTTATTGTATCTAACGAGAAAATATGGCTTGTTGGTAAGGATGGGAAACGAGAGAAATTGAGAAAGGATTTTAGTGCTGTATCCCTGTTTCGTTTTGAACTGGCGAGGCGAAAAAGCACGAATGCAATTACAGGTTGTTTTCGTTTTATTTCAGCTTCAGGAAAAAATGTGGCGGCAGAGGCTATTGTAAGTGGAATTTATGATGTGCGCATTGAAAATGGTGTGTTGAAATTGTCGGAAGATCAGGCGCTGTACCGGGATCAGCCTATACAAGGTGAGCGTTTTAAGCCTGTTGCTTTTCAATCAGAACATCGTTTTTATTGCGAGGACGGAAAACTGCACTATGAATATGATGGCAGAAGTTTTGACGTAGACGCCAAAACTATGCAGCGTTGCGATAGTTGCGATGCATTCCCTCCGTTTATTTCAATCGAGAAGTAAGCCAATCAATTCCAGTTTGCTGAGTTCTTTCAACCCTTTTTTCTAACGATGTTTTGTAACCAGTGATTGTAGCCAATGGAGGAAACGAATATGGATATCCAGAAAATTATCAGTTTAGTAACAAAAACGCAGGTATTAATAAAAAACCGTGAAATGGCCGCTCATGTAAAAGAGAAGGGTCTTGCAGACTACGTAACGCAGGTAGATATTGCCGTGCAAAATTTTTTAAAGAAGGAGCTGTTTGCCCTTGCGCCGGATATTCAATTTCTCGGAGAAGAAACCGGATTGCAGGAAATAAAGGCGGATCGCTTTTGGATCTTAGACCCGGTTGACGGGACTACCAATCTCATGCACGACTATCAGCATAGCGCTGTATCGTTAGCGCTGTGCCGTCAGGGAGAAATTGATATGGGAATCGTATACGACCCTTTCCGTGAAGAAGTGTTCTCAGCGATTAAGGGAAAGGGCAGTTTCCTTAACGGACAGCCCATACATGTATCAACCGCAGAAAAACTATCCGACACGATGGTTGGGCTGGGGACAGCGAAAAGAGAGCTGGCTGATGAAAACTTTGTCCGATTCCGCAGAGTGTTCGGCCAGTGCCAGGATGTCCGCAGGATTGGGTCTGCCGCTCTGGAACTGGCATATACCGCATGTGGCAGACAGGGAGGCTATTTCGAGATATATCTGAATCCCTGGGATTATGCTGCAGGTATGCTGTTAATTCAGGAGGCGGGAGGGCGGGTAACTGATTTTACGGGAAAGCCGCTTGATCCGCGAAAAGGCGGCAGCGTAGTGGGAACAAACGGATACGTCCATGCGGAACTGTTAAATCAGTTGTGAGTTGTGTGTTCCCCTTTCGGAAACTGGTGAGAATATAGTAATACTTTTAAATAGCTAATACCTCGTGGACGAATAAACAAATTGCATTTTGGAAGAGATGGAAATGGAAACTAAGCACCCATCTATGTTAGACTTGTTGCTTGAAACACATATTGGATTGGAGAGCCAAGGCCCCGGAAGTTCCGAAGTCATCGAACAGGCTCTTGGATTTATTAAACCACTAAATAAGTTTTCACGAATTGCAGATTTAGGATGTGGAACTGGGGGACAGACTATTCATTTAGCGCAGCATCTGCCCGGTACTATTACTGGCTTGGATATGTTCGCTGACTTTATAGAGAAATTGAATGAAAATGCAAAAAGCATGAATTTGGGAAATCGAGTAAAACCTTATGGAAAACAGCGGAGCTGTCCATCAACATGGTTTGGAAAAATTCATGGAGGAACAGAAAGAGAAATACATCTGCCAAAAATGTGGTGGAATCATTTCTATTCACGATAGAGAATGTAGTGAGTGTCAAGAAAAAATGAATTAAGGAAATCCGAATGGGAGGAACGCAATCATTGTCAGATAGAAAAGTCATATTACAGTTTACAGTTTTAACCTTTTGTATTGCATATGGTGTATCTGGTGTTTTGATTGCTCTTGGGCAATTCGGATATAAGGTTTATAGTTTGGTTAATTCTTTACAACAATTTGCAATGAATATACCTTTTGCTATCTATATTTTATCTCCCGCGATTGCCTCTTATGTTGTTCTGAAGAAGAATAACAATGTAACAGGTTTTCCAGAATGGTTAAAAACAGTCTTTTTTGCAAAAAATAAAATTTCCGTCTATTTGTTTATTGTAACAGGGATTGCTTTGTATTTTGGGACACACATAATTGTATCGGGCTGTGATGGAATAGCGCTTCCCTTTTACATGTTTTTTCTGTCCTTGCCAGGGAATTTCATCATTGGCGGCATGGAGGAAGCGGGGTGGATGTATGTATTGCAACCCAGATTGGACAAAAAATACGGCTTTGTTCTTTCTTCTTTTTTAGTTGGAATGATTTGGGCATTTTGGCATATCCCTCTCTTTTTTATTCCCGGAACGAATCACTGTGACGGGCTGATTAATTTCTGGATGTTCAATGTTCAAGTCATGTCGTTAAGTTTTTTTAGAGGGGCAATCTACAAAATAGCAGGAAAAGGCTATGTGTTTGTGTATGTGCTTTTCCATACTATGTTCAACGCTGCATCCTCTCTGTTTGGCTCCATAATGATGACGTGGACGGGAACGATTGCCGCAAATGCTGTAATGATTCTTTTTTCAATAACAATCATTACTGTATACAACAAATCTAAGAAAATAAATTAAAAAATTATGATTTTAGGAGGTACATATCTATGAAGGATAGGATTGCATACTGCGGATTGGACTGTGAAAAGTGTGACGCATATCTTGCAACAATCAATGACGACCAGGCGTTGCGTGAGAAAACTGCAAAACGATGGGCCGAGTTAAATAATGCTCCCATTTTACCTGAACATATCAACTGTGAGGGATGTCGGGTTGATGGAATTAAAACTGTATTCTGCGATAGTCTTTGCGGAATTCGCCAGTGCGCATTGAAAAAAGGTGTGACGACATGCGGTGACTGTTCAGACATGGAAAAATGTCAGACTGTTGGGGAGATTATCTCAAATTGTCCCGAAGCTTTGGATAACCTGAAAGGGTAAACAAGATACTCTGACAACTTTCATTTTATTGAGGATAACACAAATGAATTTAACTTTTAGAAATGCAGAACGGAAAGATACTTTGTTGATCCTGCAATTTATCAAAGAACTTGCAGATTACGAAAAAAAGCTGAACGAAGTAGTGGCTGACGAGGCCACGCTTGAAACATGGATTTTCGATAAACAAAAGCAGAAGTCATTTTTGCTGTTGAAGATGGAAAAGAGGTTGGATTTGCGCTGTTTTTCCAAAACTTTTCTACGTTCTTAGGACGAGCCGGTATTTATCTGGAGGATCTGTATGTCAAACCGGAATGCCGCGGGAAAGGTTATGGAAAAGCTCTTTTGAAAAAATTAGCATCCATCGCTGTGGAACGTGGCTGCGGACGGCTTGAATGGTGGTGCATTGACTGGAACAAACCCAGCATTGACTTTTATCTGTCGCTTGGAGCAGAGGCCATGTCTGATTGGACAGTCTATCGTATTGCAGGCAATACATTAACACAGCTTGCTGAGTAATATCAGTGACATGGCAGACAGAGAGGCCATTTTGGGGTATTCTGAATCCTTGGGATTATTGGTTAAGGCGGTTTTCAAGATGAATGAAAGGATGGGTGCTTAATGAAAGAAATTATAAACTTCATTGAAGAGAATGTAAATGGCAAAACGCTGTTTACAAAGGAATTGGTTTATGAACTGGAAGATGGTACATTACAAGGCGTATACTCTGACCAAATATCATTTTCCAATTTTAAATATTCGCAAAGTGGATTTCAGATAGATATGTTTATTATATCTAACGAAAAAATATGGCTGATTGGTAAGAAAAGAGAACGAGAAAAATTAAGAAAGGATTTCAGCTCTGTATCCTTGTTTCGTTTTGAATTGGCGAAACGAAAAAGCACAAACGCAATCACGGGTTACTTTCGTTTTGTTTCTGCTTCAGGGAAAAATGTGGCAGCAGAGGCTATTGTAAGTGGGATTTATGATGTACGTCTTGAAAATGGGGTGCTGAAATTATCGGAGGACCAGGCTTTATATCGAGATCAGCCGATACAAGACGAGCGTTACAAGTCTGTTGCTTTTCAATCGGAACATCGTTTTTATTGCATAGACAGAAAACTGCACTATGAATACAATGGACGGTCTTTCGATGTGGATCCTGAAACTATGACGCGCAGCGATAGCTCCGATACATTTCCGCCGTTTATTTCAATCGAGAAGTAGACCAACAAATATTTGAGGCGATTCTACGAAAAAGCCGCTTGATTCGAGAAAAGGCAGCAACGGAGCAGGAACAAACGGATATTTCCATACAGAACTGTTGAATCTGCTTTGAACTGTGTGTTTCTTTTACGGAAATTGACGAGATATAGCAATACTTTTAAGGAGCTAATATCTCAAAGAGGAATCGACAAATCACAATTTGTGGAGAGATTTCTTGAACTTTCCTTATTTTACAGGCTTTCCAGCCCCTTAGATAGTGAAATGATATGTATTTTCCCTTATTTTTGCCCTTATGCGGAATCCGCAAGGGAAATAAGGGAAATTTTTAGTTAAGCATTGCTCGCTACTTTATCAAGAAGTCTTGCGGAATCCCGCTTTGCTTTTCTTGTTGAGTGAGCGTAAATATTCATTGTGGTACTGACATCAGAGTGTCCTAACAGTTCCTGTACATCTTTCGGAGCAGCCCCATTGGAAAGCAGGTTGCTGGTGTAAGTGTGACGCAACTGGTGAAAATGAAAATCTTCAAATCCTTCCAGCTTCTTTGCCACTGATCTGCATACAATGCTGAGTGTACTCGGCAGTTCCAAAGAGCCATCTGGTCGCAGGCAGACAAAGGAGATTTCTTTGTAGTCGGCTGGGACTTCCTGTGTTCCGTCAAGATGATAGTATTCATAATATATCCTGTTTTTTACATGCACTTCTTTGTAGTAATTGCGGTGATATAGTTCACCATATTGCATCCGGTTTTTGAGCTGTTCTTTTCTGACAGCTTTCAGTATTTCAGTCAGAGTATCGCCAAAATCAACAATCCTTACTTTCTTTCGCTTTGTTGGTCCGATAATATTTTTGTGTTTCATTCCGTCGTAGCGGATACTGCGTTTTATGGTAAGGCATTGTTCCTCAAGGTTAATGTCCTGCCATGTAAGGCCACAGGTTTCCCCGATACGGAGTCCGGCATAATATGCAATCTGGATTGGCAGAATGGCAGGTGGATTTTTCTTTTCCAGATAGTTGATAAGTCTCTCATAGTCTTCGTGTGAAATTGGCTGTGTGCCTTCTTCTACTTCATCATCGGAAAACAGATCGACTTCTTCAGCCTGCCTTTTCAACTTGATATATTGCATCGGATTGAAGCTGATTAGCTGTTTTGGAAATACCGCAAAACGGAAAGACTGCTGTAACACTGCGGAAAAAGAATGGATATAATCTTTGCTGTATCCTTTTCTTACTTTTCCATCAGGAAATTCGCCACCGAATGTAAGCAGATCGAGGAAACTCTGTAAATGTTCAGCAGTAACCGTTTTCAACTTGCGTTCTGCAATCGGGTGTTTCTTGATACATCGGATTGCACCAAGATAATTTTCCACTGTACTATTGCTGAGTGTTCCAACTTTCAGTTCTTCTTCCGCCCACATATCCAGAAGTTCTCCTACCGTAAAACTGTCTGCCTTTGCGACAAACTTCTTATTTTCATAATCTTCCAGTGCTTTGCGGAGAAGCTTTTCCGTCTCACTTTTGCTCTCGGTTCCGGCATATTCCTTCTGAACCATTTTACCGCTTGCGTCCTCTACATAGAAGCGATAGTACCATTTTTATCCTTTTTTTTTCTAACAGATCCTTTTGCCATAATCGTATGTCTCCTTTCGATATCAGACAATCGGAACTGTTGAAATGCTTCTTGCGTGTAGGCATCTTATGGACAAGTCCATAAGCCAATTCGCCACTCGTCAAATCTGTAAACAGCTTGACTCGCTTGCGCTCATTTTATCATAACTCCGATTATCTTACTATACCGATTCAGAATCTTCGTACATAACTTCGGATAAAAGATTTGCAAGCCTTTGTTCTGCTGTTTCCGGTTTCTTGGAATAGAGCCTTACAATATCTGCCATGTCGTTAAATGCGTTGACAGTATGGGTGATCTCCCTGAGAAACATAATCTCGTTATATTCATCGTTCGATTCAAACCCCATTACTTTGGCAATGTCCGCTCTTTGGGATTGCCCTTGTAATTCTTGCAGGCGTGCTGGAATGAATCCAGAAACAGTTCATATTGCTTTAACATTAATAGCAGTAAGTCTTTAGAAAAAGCATCTTCTGTTTTAGTAAGGTCAAGAGGTAACTGTTTGAGAATATCACTCATCGCATCACGAATCTGTAATTCCCTTTTATCCGTAATGTCGGTTTCATATTCATCGGTTTCCCCTTTGAGCCATTCAATAGATACATGAAGTGCTTCCGAGAGACCTTCCAGCACCATCTTTTTGGTATTGTCAATCGAACCGTTCTCATAACGCAGGATTGTAGAAGCTGTAACTCCCATCTTCTCTGCGAAAATTGAATAATGCAATTTAAAAGGAAGGTGATCACATGACGCAAAGAAAGCTTGCTTTATCTATTGAGGAAGCTGCTGATTATACGGGAATCGGCAGGAACACCCTGAGAAAACTGGTGGAGTGGAAGAAACTTCCGGTATTAAAGGTCGGGAGGAAAGTCCTGATTAAAACGGATATGCTGGAACTCTTCATGGAAGCCAACGAGGGCAGGGACTTGAGGGATAAGGGAAATGTGAAAGCAGTCACAAGAAACGGTTCAGCTTAAAAAGGCGGTTTCCGAAGAAACCGCCAAAGGTTCTATCAGACCGAAGTCATGATATACCTACACGCAAGCAGATTATACCATGTATTTCGTCTGACGGACAACAGGAAACTTATGTTTGGAAGAAAAGAGAAAGGACGATGATATTTATGGCAAGATCAACAAAGAGTTATGAGGAGCGTATGCTCCAGTTGGAAAAGAAAGAACAGGAAAGCCTTGAGAAAGCGAAACAGTACGCAGCACAGAAACGGGAACTGAAGAAACGTCAGAAATATGTGGAAACGAAAAAACGAACCCACAGGCTCTGCCAGATTGGCGGTGCGGTGGAATCAGTGCTTGGCTCTGCGATTGAGGAAGAAGATATTCCAAAGCTGATCGGCTTCTTAAAAAGGCAGGAAGCAAACGGAAAGTTTTTCTCAAAGGCAATGCAGAAAGAGCCAGTTGCAAATACGGAGGAAGTGTAATGCCGGAGGGAGTGGGTTTTCCATTCCCTTCATTGCTTTTTCATGAAGGGCGCACTTATGGACAACCAGAGGTTGTCCGTATAAGTTTGCCACAGGTGGCAACCGGTCTACGCTTACGCTTGCCGGGCTCGTTCCGTCGGCGGGCATTTCATGCAGACCTGCTCATGCCGCAGGAGGCACTCTTCGCCAGAGGGGCGCATTCCATGCAGGCTGTTATGCACAGGGCACTCTTACGCAGAGGGCGTTCCGGCAGATACTATTTTCTTTTAGGAAAAACGTTACTTGCCGGAAATCAAAGCCGGATACGGCAGAAAGGGGGAAACAGATTATGGCAATCTTCCATTATACAGTAAAGATTGTTGGACGGAGCAAAGGAAAATCTATCATATCAGCGTCTGCCTATCTTAATGGTGATGTGATGAAAAATGAAGAAACAGGCAGGATCAGCTACTACACTTCAAAAAAAGAAGTTGTTTATGCCAGCCTGATGATGTGTAAAAATGCACCGCAGGAATGGCAGAATGTACCTGCTGAAAATATCAAGTGGTTTCAGAAATCTGTCCGATATAAAAGGGCAGATAACAAAGAAGCTGCACTGGAAAAATTCAAACTTACCTTTCAGAAACAGCGTTTATGGAATGAAGTTTTGAAGATTGAGAAAAATTCAGATGCACAACTCGGCAGGTCGTTTGAGTTCTCACTTCCGAAAGAATGGAGCCGACAGGAACAGATTGAATTTACAACGGACTATATTCAGAAAAACTTTGTAGACAAAGGCATGTGTGCCGACTGGAGCATACATGATAAGGGTGATGGGAACCCACATGTGCATCTGCTTGTAACCATGCGTCCCTTTTAGCCAGATCATTCGTGGGGAAATAAAGAAGTCAAAGACTGGGATTTTGTCAGAGATACTGACGGAAATATCGTGGTTGATGAATCCCATCCTGACTGGTGGCAGGATAAAAAGAACCCTGACCGCCATGGAATCCGAATCCCAGTACTGGACGAAAACGGCAATCAGAAAGTCGGTGCAAGGAACCGCAAACAATGGAAACGGGTGCTGACTGATGCTACCGGGTGGAGCAATCCCAGAAACTGCGAATTGTGGCGGAGCGAATGGGCGAAAGTCTGCAATGCACATTTAGCGGTGGAACAACAGATTGACCACCGGTCCTATGCAAGACAGGGAAAACTAGAAATCCCTACAATTCATGAAGGTGCGGATGCAAGAAAGATTGATGAGAAATTCCAGAATGGACAGGTGCAGACCGCTTCATGGAAAGTAGAGGAAAACCAGATTATAAAAAAACAAAATTCACTGCTGAAAAAGATACAGACCAGTTTCGGAAAAGTGTCTGGTGCATTATCACAGTGGAAGGAGCGATTGAATGTCCTTAGAAGAAAGCCGGGAAGTCATTCCCATGATGGAGACAATGATAAACCAGATCGAGGAACAGCAGAACCTTATGGCAGAGATGGTAAAGGAATTGCAGGAACGGGACAGACAGCTTTTGTCCTTTCAGGAGCAGAACCAAAGTTTGCAAATCTTAAACAGCGAGTTATCCAGGCTGCTGAATCTTTTGCCAGATACAGAAGAACTGCTCTCCCAGATCGAACAGCAGAAAAACAGAATCGAACAGTTGGAAAACGAGAATCAGCAATGGCAGGAATTAACGCAGAAGCTGAACAGAGAGAACAGTTTATTGCTGAAACAGAACAGCGAATTGCTGACCTTAAACAGCAGATAGAGAAAGCGAGGGAGATTGATGAACGGATGCGTAAACTTAGAGAACGTCGGGCAGGTGGAAGAGCTTCTGCTGATGACGGAACAGATGCAGGACGAACTGGATCAGAAAGACCAGACGATTATGGAACTGAACAGGCAGCTAAGCGAATCGCTGACCTTGAACGAGAAATTGAACAGCGAAAACAGAGCCGAGAATATCGAAGCATTGCGGACAAGATTAAAGCAAACAGAGGAACAATTAACCAGCGAGACAGACAGCAGGAAAAGAGCCGACGCAGAAGTCGTGGCATGGAAATTTAGATACAAAAAAGCAGAACAGGAAAAATGCTATGCACAGACACACCAAAAGATGGTCGAGATACCTGTTGAGAAAAAGGTGCCTTATGAGAAATGCAAAAAATGTGACCGCACTGCTTACCAGAAAGCAAAAGAGAAATGCGATAACCGTAAAATCCAGCTTGAAAAGAAATATAAAAATATGATGGTTGGTTATGAAAGTCTTATGTTTCTGTTGGCATGGTACAGCATAGCAACAACACTGTTTACCGCTGTTCTTTCTCCGGTTTTCCTTAACGATTGTATCACCTTTTTTGGTGCGTTAGGAAAAGGAATTGGAGGTTTGTTTCGAGAGCTTGTGACAGGTGCAGATTCTTTCGGACAGTTAAGTAGTGGAATTCCAAACCGTATCGTTTCCGGGATTGTGTACTGGCTGATTGCTGGTGTTGTTATTGGAATTTTATTCGTAATAACAGGATTACTGATAATCGGGATTGGATATTAGGTAGGAAAAATCTACCGGAAATATTGTTGGGATATCATCAGCATCATTGTGGCAATAATGAGTACAGCTATTGCAATCTACTTTGGAGACTGGATAAAATCTGTTATTCCAATAAATCTTATTACGTTGTTACTACTGGTGCATGCGATTTATATAGGGATTAGATGCTATGTGAAAGATTAGCGGGACGAACGGGATATTATTAAAATTTAATTTTTCATTGGTGCTATTTATATTTACTTTCGTGCTAATGTGTATTATTATATTAGCATGAAAGGGGATGCTATATGACTCAATTTGAAAAATTAGATTTGTTGTTGCGTGAATGTGGGGGGACAATTCAGACATTTCAAGTTATAAATAATGGAATTAGTAAATCTATGTTTTATTCATATGTGAAGGAACGAGGATTAGAACAAGTTGCTCATGGTGTGTATGTATCGCCGGATACATGGACAGATGCGATGTACATTTTGCATTTACGTTGTAGTCAGGCTGTATTTTCTCACGAAACTGCATTGTTTTTTCATGATTTAACGGACAGAGAGCCTTTGAAATACACCATAACAGTAAGAACTGGATATAATCCAAGTCGTTTGCAGGAAGACGGTTTTCAAGTGTATACAGTAAAAAAGGATTTACATGAAATAGGGATTACGACTATGCAGACATCATTCGGGCGTTCAGTTCCGGTTTATGATATGGAGAGAACGATTTGCGATCTGCTTCGCAGCAGGAAAAATATTGAGATGCAGGTCTTTCAGGATGCATTAAAGCAATATGCTAGACGCAAGGACAAAAATTTGCGGATGCTTATGAAATATGCCTCCATGTTTCATGTTGAAAAGATACTAAGACCATATTTGGAGGTGTTACTTTAAATGATAACAACGGCAAGACAATTAAAGAATTTGATTCGTAATCTGTCAAAGAAAAAATCTGCTGATGCACAGATTTTGATGCGGAATTATATGATGGAACGTTTTTTGGAACGAATTTCTTTATCCGAGTATAAAGACCGGTTTATATTAAAGGGTGGAATGTTGGTGGCAGCAATGGTTGGTCTGGATGCCAGAGCTACCATGGATCTGGATGCAACTATAAAAGGCGCTAATGTTAGTGTTACGGATGTAGAGACGATTATATCAAAAATTATATCAATACCTATAGATGATAGTGTTTCATTTCGTATTAAACGAATATCAGAAATCATGGAAGAAGCAGATTATCCGGGGGTTCGCGTAAGCATGGAAACCAAGTTTGATGGAGTGATCACACCATTAAAGATTGATATTTCCACTGGGGATGTAATTACACCAAGAGAAATAAGGTATAGATTTAATCTTATGCTTGAAGATCGTACAATTGAAGTGTGGGCATATAATATGGAAACCGTATTGGCTGAAAAATTGGAAACTGTTATCAGTCGAAGTGTTACGAATACACGCATGAGAGATTTTTATGATATCTATATTTTACAAAAGTTATATGGAGAACAGTTCCAAAAAGAAGTATTATGGAATGCACTTGTGGCTACAGCCAGAAAACGAGGAACATTGAAACAGATAGAATCTGGGGACACAAGAGAAGTGTTTGATGAAGTTGAAACAAGTTCTATTATGGAAAGTTTATGGAACGCATACCAAAAGAATTATTCTTACGCTGCTGATATTCCATGGCATAGCATTATGAAATCAATCCGAACACTTTATGAAGAGATACACAGAGAAAGGATTTAAAAATGAGTAAAATATTTCTTTTAGAAGATGACCTGAGTCTTATAAATGGTCTTTCATTTGCTTTCAAAAAGCAGGGATTTGACACCTGCATCGCCAGAACGCTAGGAGAAGCATATGAACTATGGGCAGATGGAAAATATGACTTGCTGGTGTTGGATGTATCATTGCCGGATGGCTCAGGATTTGAATTTTGTAAGAAGGTACGACTTGCATCAAAGGTACCTATCATCTTTCTTACTGCTTCAGATGAAGAAACAAGTATCATTATGGGGTTGGATATTGGCGGAGATGACTATATCACGAAACCTTTCAAATTGGGCGTTCTCATTTCAAGAATCAACGCTCTGCTTCGCCGGGCAAATTCTTTTCAGGCAATAGATACAGAATTACAATCGAATGGTATTAAAGTTCTTTTGCTACAGGGACAGGTTTTCAAAAATGGGGCATTGCTTGATCTGACTGCCGCAGAATATAAGCTGCTGTGTCTGTTTATGAGAAACCCGAACATGGTACTTACCAAAGAACAAATTTTAGATAAGCTATGGGACTGCGATGGAAATTATATTGACAGCAGTACCCTTACCGTATATATGAGGCGGCTGCGTATAAAGATCGAGGATAATCCGAGTGAACCACAAATGCTTCTGACAGTTCGGGGAATGGGGTACAAATGGAATGTGATTGGGTGAGGTGGACTATGAAAATATTTGCAAACAAAGAAATCAAAAAATTGTTTCTTACAGTATCCGTTATTTGGGTAGCCTCCCTTCTGTTGACACAAGGGTTCTTATGGTTGTGCTATCAGCGGTTTTCTTTGTTCCTATTGCTCGTTTTCGTATTGGCAGGAGGGGCTATATTGGCGGTGTGTTGTTCCTATTTCAAAAAACAAAATCAAGTCCTGGAACAGGCGGTATCACAGCTTCATGAGTATCTTGACGGCGATTACAATGCCCGTATTGAATGTGATGATGAGGGCGAACTATATCGGTTGTTTCATACTGTCAATTCTCTGGCGGCTGTCTTAAATGCTCATGCAGATAACGAACTCCGGGAAAAGGAATTTTTGAAAAATACAATCTCTGATATTTCCCACCAACTGAAAACACCGCTGGCTGCTTTGAATATTTATAATGGTCTGCTTAAGGACGGGGATATGGAATTGAGTGCGGTAAAAGAATTTGCTGATTTATCCGAACAGGAACTTGACCGCATTGAAACACTGGTGCAAAACCTGCTCAAGATTACAAAACTGGATGCCGGTGCCATCGTGTTGGAAAAGACCACAGAGAATGTGGCGGATATGATGCGGGATATTGAACTGCATTTTGCATATAGAGCCAGACGGGAAAAGAAGAAAATCATTTTGTCTGGCTCGGATCATCTTTCTCTTTTCTGTGATCGTGATTGGCTGTCTGAGGCAATCGACAATATTGTGAAAAATGCGTTTGACCATACGGAAAGTGGTGCTACTATCCGCATTGCGTGGAAGGCATTGCCATCCGGTGTTCAAATTGTGATAAAGGATAATGGATGTGGCATCCACCCAGAGGATATACATCATATTTTCAAGCGGTTTTATCGCAGCCGTTTTTCCAAGGACAAGCAAGGGATTGGACTGGGTTTACCTCTGGCAAAGGCAATCGTTGAAGCACATAACGGCACCATTGAGGTTGACAGCGAATTAGGCATAGGGACAACCTTCACAATGAATTTTCTGATTCCTACAAAATTGTAGGCTGGTTGTAGGGTTACAGTAATATTCAGGTGCTATTCTTTCAAACATAGGCAGGACAAATAAAGACAGCCTGCCTATACGGTAAAATCATTCAGAAAGAGGTGTTTGCACTATGAACTTATTAGAGGTCAAAAATATAAGTAAGACCTATGGCAGCGGAGAAACCGCAGTCAAGGCATTGAAGGATGTTAGCTTTTCTGTCCCAAAGGGCGAGTATATAGCAATCGTCGGGGAATCCGGTTCCGGTAAAAGTACGCTACTGAATATGATTGGTGCTTTGGACACGCCGACATCGGGCAAGGTGCTGATTGATGGCAAGGACATTTTTTCCATGAACGATCGGAAGCTGACCGTGTTCCGACGCAGGAACATCGGTTTTATCTTTCAGGCGTTCAACCTGATCCCGGAGTTGACCGTGGAACAGAATATGGTTTTTCCGTTGTTGCTGGATTACCAAAAGCCGGACAAGAGATATTTGGAGGAACTGTTGACGGTGCTGAATTTGAAAGAACGTCGCAATCATTTGCCCAGTCAGCTTTCAGGTGGTCAACAGCAGAGAGTGGCGATTGGCCGCGCATTGATTACCCGCCCTTTTCTGATTCTGGCAGACGAGCCAACAGGAAATTTGGACTCCCAAAACAGCAGCGAGGTTATCGCATTGCTCAAAGAAACATCGAAAAAATACGAGCAGACCATCATTATGATTACTCATAACCGCAGCATTGCGCAAACGGCAGACAGGGTATTACAGGTATCGGATGGCACTTTGACTGATTTTGGGAGGTGCCGTGAATGAAAAGTTATCTTAGTCTCATTCCCATCTCTGCTAAAGTCCATCGCCGTCAAAATCGTATGACGCTGCTTTGCATTGTATTTGCTGTATTTATGGTGACAGCAGTATTCAGTATGGCTGAAATGGGTGCTCGGATGGAGTATACGCGGCTGCTTGGAAAGCATGGTAAGTTGTCCATGACAGATTTACTTGGAAGTTACATGGGACAATCGCTTCTCCTGGTCGCTTGTGTCCTATTCCTGCTGATTCTGATTGCAGGTGTTTTGATGATTTCCAGCAGCATGAACAGTACTGTCGCACAACGGATCAAGTTCTTCGGGATGATGCGTTGTATCGGCATGAGTAAACAGCAGATTGTACATTTTGTGCGGCTGGAAGCATTGAATTGGTGCAAGACCGCCGTTCCCATTGGCCTTGCGCTGGGCGTTGTTACGACATGGGGGCTGTGTGCGGTATTGTGTTTTCTGGTGGGCGAAGAATTTTCTAACATTCCGCTCTTTGGTATCAGCATCATCGGCATTGTCTGCGGTATCCTTGTGGGCGTTATTACCGTTCTTCTCGCCGCAAATGCTCCGGCGAAGCGGGCTTCCAAAGTATCCCCTGTTGCAGCGGTGTCTGGAAATGTGGGCAATGAGAAAACAATCCGCCATGCAGCCAATACCCGCTTTGGAAGAATTGAGACGATCCTTGGTATCAACCATGCTGTTTCGGTGAAGAAGAACTTGATTTTGATGACAGGCTCTTTTGCACTCAGCATCATTCTGTTTTTGAGTTTTTCCGTATTCGTCGATTTTGTGGCCTATCTGATGCCGCAGTCTGTTGCCACATCAGATATTGATATTGCAAGTGATGACGGCAATACGATTCCCCATGAGCTGCTTGTTTCTATTCAGGGAATGGACGGTGTAAAAGAGGTCTATGGACGTCGGAGTGCGTTTGATCTTCCAGCTTCCATTGATAAGAATGTAAGTCCTTCCGATACCGTCGATTTGATTTCTTATGACGATTTCGATTTGCAGAGCTTGAAAAAAGACGGCGATTTGAAAAAAGGCAGCGATCTGTCCAAGGTCTACGGAAATAGCAGCTTCGTATTGGCCACATCCGATGCGGACAGCACATGGAAAATTGGTGATACGATTCAGATTCAAGGGGAAACTCTTACGATAGCCGGACTGCTGAAAAATGATCCGTTCAGCAGTGATGGTCTGACAAATGGTAAAATCACGCTGATTTCTTCCAGCGATACCTTTGTCCGCCTGACTGGAGAAGAAAATTACTCGCTTGTGATGGTACAGACAACAAGTGATGCGACAGACGAAGATGTTCAGGCAATTCAAACCGCCGCAGGAGAAACATTCAGCTTCCGTGATAAGCGTGACGAGCGTACATCAGGAACCTATATGGCCTTTGTGTTCTGTGTCTATGCGTTTCTGACAATCATTGCTCTGGTGACGGTACTGAACATTGTCAATAGCATTTCCATGAGCGTATCCGCAAGGATGAAGCAATATGGAGCGATGCGGGCAATTGGAATGGACGAACGGCAAGTGACAAAGATGATTGCAGCTGAAGCGGTGACTTATGCTACGCTGGGGTGTGCTACGGGCTGCATCATTGGCCTGCCGTTGAGCAAACTGCTATATGATTTCCTTATTGCTGAGCATTTTCCTTATGCCGTTTGGCACTTCCCGCTGGAATCACTTTTAATCATTCTCTTGTTTGTTTCGTTCGCAGCAATCGTGGCATTTCTCGCCCCGTCAAAGCGCATCCGCAGTATGCCAATCACAGCGACGATCAATGAATTATAGTTTCATATTTTGATCTGCCGGACGATAGCAAAAGAAAAAAGTCATCGTAAAGTAGGCAATTTGAAACGGCGGCTTTGAAAAAAATCAGAGCCGCTGTCTCTTTGCATTTATACAAACTTATGATGACTTTTGGGATACAGTAGCGATATGCAGTTAATATGGTATATTTCTTTGGACATTAAAAGATTTCCAAAGAATCTTCAGCATCTACCCATATTTGCATATTGCCATCAAGATACAGTCTTGCATATTCAAGTGGTTCATCAATGGCAAGTGCGTTCAATGCATAGTCTGAACCGGGTGTTGTTTTTAAATACTTTTCTGCTTCCCAGCAGTCAATGCGGAGCATGTAGCCAGCGCTTGTATAAACATCAATACTGTTTCGCCGGGGATTGTATTCTGCAAATATTGTTTTCATCGTATCTAATCTCCTTATCGCTCAATCAATCATTAGTTACAAAAATTAGAAGCATTTCAATCAGTTCACCATGTCATTTTCATTTTGTGTTATAATATGTTATCAGATTTTTTTGCCCTTGTATTTGCCCTTAACAGAGTTCGTAAACACTGGTGGGAGGATATAACACAAGGAAAACAATAAGGGAAAGCTCACCTGTCACAAACTTAGTGTTTTCAAGGGCTTGTGAGGAATTTGATAACAAATCTTAACAGTTATTAAATTCTTTTGAACAGGTGAAATCTCAATCAGAAGTTGTAACAAAGATTATTTATATAATGTATGGAGGTATACCTTTGGAAACAGTAGAATTAAGATTTCAATATACTCAAAGTGAATATATAAGAGCAGAAAGGCAATATTTAATTTCTAGTAAAATTATACATAAATATGATATTGCTTTAGTCGCTGTATTTTTGCTGCTGTCGGTAGTTTATATGCTGTTCACCTCTTTTAGCATATTTAGTATTTTAATATTTGGATTGATAATTGTTGTAACTGCATTGGGAAGCTATTTATATATTCTAATGCCTATACTGAAATTCAAGCAAACTGCAAAATATCATGAAGAATATACGCTGGTATTCTCTAAAGAAACAATTGAATTTAAAACACAAAGCATTGAATCAGAAATGAAGTGGGATATTTACTCTGCACTATGGGAAAGCCATGATTTTTATTATTTAATTCAAGCACCACGAATATATACGTTAATTCCAAAAAGAGTTTTTAAAGACCTAAATGAAAAACGGCTATTTGAAGAAATTGTACAATCAAGAGTAAAAACAACAAAACATGTATAATGAACATACCCCACAATGTGAGTTCCAGTCTGTCGGAACTTTAAATAGAGCCGAAAAATGTGATTTGAAGGGAGAATGACTCAATGAAAGAATTTAGTCGAGAAGCAGAACAGATTATGATTGATCGTTTTGGAAAAGATACAGTTATAGCATTGGCAACAACAGTAAATGAAACACCTTATGTGCGATACGTCAATGCCTATTACGAAAATGGGGCATTTTATGTCATTACCCATGCACTCTCAAATAAAATGAAACATATAAAAGATAACCCTGTTGTTGCAATCGCCGGCGAGTGGTTTACAGCACACGGGAATGGCGTCAGTCTGGGTTATTTCGGGAAAAAAGAAAACTGTGTGATTGCTGAAAAGCTGAAAAAAGTCTTTGCTGAATGGATTGATAACGGTCATACTGATTTTAACGATGAAAACACCATCATTCTGCGTGTGGAATTAACAGATGGCCTGTTGCTCTCGCATGGTACAAGATATGAGTTTTAAATTTTCAAATTTCCTACTGTGTTAGGTCAAGTATTATTATAGCTTATCCTAACCGTTTACAGGTAGGCTGTTTAAGGAGGTTCCATGAAAGGATTTAACCGGAAAAATCAATTATTTTCCCTTTGTGGGTTGAATTGCGGGCTTTGCCCCATGTTTTTGAATAAAAACTGCCCTGGCTGTGGTGGCGGTGAAGGAAATCAGTCGTGTAAAATTGCAAGGTGCAGTATAGAGCATGGCGGTGCCCAATACTGTTTCCAATGCAGCGAATACCCTTGCGAAAAATATGATCATATTGACGATTTTGATTCCTTTATAACACATCGAAATCGAAAATCCGATATGGAAAAGGCCAAATGCCTTGGAATAGACGCTTATAATGCAGAGCAGGCGGAGAAGGCCAACATTCTGGAGGTTTTATTATCCAATTATAATGATGGCCGCAAAAAGACACTCTTTTGTGTAGCCGTCAACCTGCTGGAACTGCAAGAGCTGCAAACGGTACTTAGAGAAATTGATCGTAAACCTGATATGGAAACAATGACGCTCAAAGAAAAAAGTGCTTTTGTTGCCGGATTACTGCAGGATGCAGCGGCAACAAAAAATATTGACTTAAAGCTCCATAAGAAAAAGGGATAATTTGAATATGCTATGATTTTTACACATGAATCAATGCTTATAGATCATCTAATCTTCCCTTCCCCCAATTAAATATCTTTGAAACTGCGCCACATATTTTTGGTAGTGCTTTTTACTGGACAGCCTGGAGCAGATCATGGAGCTGCACACGCAGCATTATAAGGATGATTTTGACCTGGATAAAGAGCTGATCCCAAAGCTGGCCCTATCGGGAGAGCCGGAGGACCGGCACCTTCTCTGGCTATCGCGGCCCTGCGGCACCTATACCCTGCGGGAATGGGAAGTCTACCTAGAAGGCAGCCATGCAAATAAAGTGTGGAAGTTTTACCATGAGCAGACGAAAGACCCAGGTCTTGCCTGTGCCCTCTCTATCAAAGAGGTGCAGGATGGAAAAGTGATCGGCAATATTTATCCGCTGGATTATGGGCCGCATGTGGAACGGGTAAAGCTGCTGACCTGCCCTATTGGAAAAGTAGCCGTTTTGTTTGAGGACGGAGCCAATATCACAACCCCTTATCAGAATCAGAGGCAACTTATGAATGAGCTGATGCCGGTACATGGGAGCCCTAAGACGATGACCGAGCTGCCGGAGAACGAGCGGGAGCTTGCCATAATCCTGAAACGGGAACGGCTCAAACGCTCTTACCATGCCACAAACGGCGATATAAAAGAGTATATTGACGGTCTAAAAAAGGTACCCTGCGTGGAAAACTCAAAGAGACTCGGACGGCTGCCACTCCCACTCATAAACCGCTTTCCCCTAAAAAGGAGCCGGAACGATGAAAGCCGGTCATAACAAAAAATCCGTCCGGGTGGAATTCGTCATGTATGAACAGGAGGCGGAACTTGTAAAGAGGCGTATGGCGGAGCTCAGCATTACAAACCTCTCCGCGTATCTCCGCAAAATGGCGGTGGACGGTTATATCATCCATCTGGATATGAGCGACATTCAGGAAATGATACGGCTCCTGCGTATCTGCTCCAACAACTTAAACCAGTACACAGAACGGGCCAATGAGACCGGCAGCGTCTACGCCGCCGATGTGGAGGACTTGTGCACCCGTCTGGATAGTCTTTGGGACGGCATGGATAAGCTGCTGCGGGGATTGGCGAACATTTCGTAAACAGGAAAAAACACTGTTGCTTTCCTGGAATCGGCACGGTAGAATTTTGATAGAGGGGCAAATATGTTTCTCTTTGAAAGGAGGCGGGCGTATGCGTCTGATTGGTAAATTGCTGGCACTTCCCTTCGTAGTGGTTACGGGGATTCTTTATCTGTTGTGTAAGTTCCTTGTGGTGGTCTCCGGCGCTGTGCTGGGGATTTTATCAGGGATTGTATTTCTGGCGGCGCTGGTGCTGTTCTTCGCTGCCGGGTTCTGGCCGGGGCTTTCATGGCTGGTGATCGCGTTTCTGATCAGCCCCTACGGTCTGCCAATGGCGGCGGCTTGGTTGGTGGGGATCATCGGCGGTGCAAACAGCGCATTAAAGGATTTTGTATTTGGTTAAACAGTTTCGGCGGGGCGCATTGGCAGCCCCGCCCTTTTTCTATAATTATGGCTGTCTGTCATGGCAGCTTTTTTGATTGGAATTTGATTGAAAGATACAACACCAATTTATTTTCACTCGGCAACCTATGCGCATGAGCATGGGGAACTGGATCAGTACCGCGCTTCCCACAAAGCAAACATTGCGTGTAAGGAGGCAATCGAACAGGCCATTGCGGACAACTACCGGGACAACCGTTTAGGCTCCACATGTGTGCAGCAGGTCTTACAGCAATTTGATTAGGTGGTGAAGGAACATTAGGAGACTTTACAGCTTGTGCTGCAAGGAAAAATTATCCCGAACATTTCTTCCCCAAATCCCTCTGTTGCTGGCTTTCTATGATATATTCGGGATAATCAGACTTTCAGTATAACCATTTAGCGGCAACCCGGAAAAGACTGCAAAAACAAAAAAAGCGAAGGTCCTTTTTATTTGACCTCCGTTTCTCTGGCATTTTGTAGTCCCTCTGCTGTGGCCTCCATGATGGTCAGTTCTTTTTCATCCATCGAGTTCAGCAATCGGTTGATGTGCTGGTGGCAATCGCTTTCGCTATTTTGCCTGTCAGGATAGAAAAACTGGTCAACGGAAATGTCCAGCAGGGTGACGATCAGGTAAAAGGTGTTCAGGCTCGGATGTTGTCCCCGGTTCTCAATATACATGATGGAACGAGAGGTACGGTCTACAAGCTGTGCAAGGTAGTCCTGTGTCCAGCCTTTCGCCTCTCTCTTGCGCTTGATCTCCCGGCCTAAAGCGTGGAAGTCAAGCCGTCTTTCATCTTGGTACATTCTCATATCACCCATATATTATTCTACATTTCGGGTTAAGTTATGAGAACGAAAATAATTTTATGTTTTAGTAGTATTTTATTTCGTCAAACACTGGGTATAATGTAAATTAGGAATTTCTTAATATTTTCGCATGCAGAAAATAGCACATACTACACACCCATTTGGTATAATAATAAGAAAGGACAAGCTGAAATGACAAATTGCAAAATTCTTGTTCTTGATGATGAACATGATATTGCAGATTTACTTAAAGTTTATCTGCAAAATGAAAACTATATTGCATATAAATTTTACTCCGCAACGGAAGCTCTGGCTTGCATTGAGCAGGAAGATTTTGACCTTGCGATTCTTGATATTATGCTTCCCGATATGAATGGATTTTCTATCTGTCAAAAAATCCGAGAAAAGCACACTTATCCTATCATCATGCTGACGGCAAAAGATGAGGAAACGGATAATATTACGGGCTTAACTTTGGGGGCAGATGATTATGTAACAAAACCTTTTCGTCCCCTGTATCCCTTCTGGCATGACCACGGACTGAAAATTGACCACACAGAACTGACAGAGCTTTCCAGGGCAGCCTTGTGGTACTCCGATCACATTGAAATCACAGAATCAAAACTGCATGGAATAAAAGCGCTGAGAGAATGCAGGGATATTCTCATAGAAAGCTGCCATATTATCTCCCCGGAATTTGGCTGGTCGGCAAACAATACCGTGATGCGTAAGAGCAGCGCAGAGGGCGAGTGTTTTTTCATGCGCTCTCAGAATCTGGATTTTTCGCAGGTGACATTGAAAGGAAAATATTCCTTCCAGTATATTGAAGACGCCGTATTTGACCAGGGCCAGTTTGATACAAAGGATGCTTTCTGGCACGCGAAGAATGTGACGGTGAAGGACAGTGTCATAAAGGGGGAATATCTTGCCTGGTATTCAGATGGCCTGACACTGGTCAACTGCAAAATCATTGGCACACAGCCTTTCCGCTACTGCAGGAACCTGAAGCTGATTGATTGTGAGATGACAGATACAGACCTGGCTTTTGAAAAATCGGATGTGGAGGCCACAGTTTTAACCCCTGTGATCAGTATTAAAAATCCCAGATCCGGCTCTATCCGAGTCCCGTCTGTGGGCTGTTTGATTATGGATGATGAAGAGGCAAAGGCCAGTATTATAGCACTTGAACGGGAAAGGAAGTGTATGGGAGGAAATGATGGAAATAAGGGAATTTATCGAGGCAATGAAAATCGGGTTGCCCATAACCACTGATGCAGAAGCGCGTAAGTGCATGCATAAGCTTTCCCAGGAGGCGCTGCGGCTGATTGCAGAATTAAATGGAAGCTACCATACCCCGGAGGAAATCCGGGATATCATGGAAAAGCTGACCGGAAATTCTATAGATGAGACATTCACTCTGTTTCCGCCCTTTTATACGGACTGTGGGAAAAACCTAACCATTGGGAAACATGTATTTCTCAATTCCGGATGTAAATTCCAGGATCAGGGAGGAATCACCATAGAAGATGGAACCCAGATTGGGCACAATGTAGTCCTTGCCACTTTGAATCACAGTCTGGACCCTGCGCATAGAAAAGATGTCATTCCGGCCCCTATCCATATCGGCAGGGATGTGTGGATCGGAGCCAATGCAGTGATTCTGCCTGGGGTTACCATTGGCGATGGCGCAGTCATCGCAGCCGGTGCAGTGGTGACAAAAGATGTACCGGAGAATACAGTTGCAGGGGGTGTGCCGGCCAGGGTGATAAAGACGATCGGCGTTGACGATCTTACTCAAAATAGGTATAATGATCAATAATAGAAGGGAATCAGTGAGAAGAATGGAGGAAATGAAAATGCAGAGAGAGAAAAGATTTCCGGATAACAATGATGCATGTCTGAAATATTATGAATTGATTCTGGAACAAAAGAATGTGAGGAATATTCCCGTCGCTCCTCTTCCTGACGGATACCGGTTTGTCTATTACCGTCCGGGGGACAAAAAGGACTGGATAGCCATAGAGATGTCTGCCAGGGAATTTGTTCTGGAGGAAGAAGGCGAAATGGCCTGGAAAAATTATTACGGGGGAAGAGAAGAGGAATTGACAGACAGAATGCTATTTATCGAAGATTCTTCAGGGGAAAAGGTTGCCACGGCAACCGCCTTTTATGATTCCCGTGATACTTCCGGGGCCGGATGGCTTCACTGGGTGGCTGTCAAGCGGACACAGCAGGGAAAGGGCCTGGCCAGACCCCTTATCTCCAAGGCCCTGCACAGGCTGACAGAACTTGGCTATACAGACATTAAAGTTCCCACCCAGACAAATACCTGGGTGGCAGCAAAATTATATCTGGACGCAGGATTTATCCCGGAAGAGAAAAATGCAGTCTGCAGCCGGGACGGATACCGGATTTTAAAGACTTTAACAGGCCATCCTTCTCTGGAAGGAATAGAGCCCCTGCCCTTTGAAGATATCTGGGATCAGGAGATGCTTTTGACAGAGAAAAAACTCAGGGATAACATGCCGGATCTTCTGTACTTTAAGGCAGAGGAATGGAAGGGAAAACGAAGAGTCCTCTATTGTACAGAAAAGAACAGAGGAATCCTGGAAATAGATAAATAGAACAGAGAGACAGCCCTTGTGCTCAGATGTGTTTTACATCCGGCGGGGGCTGTCTTTTTCTACCGATGGAAGTTGTCCTACTGTGCAAGATAATAAGAGACATTGGCTTCTTTATCTGTGACAGGCACTGTGATTCGATTTTTTACTTCTTCAAAATGCTCTGTGGAAAGATCTTATTATCAATGGTAAATACTTATTAGTATAGTAGTGATAGGGACACCAAAAGAGTGGAATGTAAGTCGGCGGTATTTCACGCCGACTTTTTTCTTTTCTCACGTTTCGGCAGTTCAATGGCTTCGCCAGTTTCCCCATGATAGGCTTCTTTCGGCAGTTCTACGCTACCAATGAAATTATAGACGATCTCGATTTTCTGACGCTTCTGGCCCTCCGCGTCAACCTCTACTTCATGAACAAGGATTTTCTCAATGAAAGTATTAAGGAGGGTCGGTGTCAGTTCCTCGAATGAGGTGTGCTTCTTGACCAGCTTCATAAAGCGGTCAATGTTAATCGTCTTGTCCGTCTTTTGGGAAATCTGTTCGGAAAGTTCCTTGATAGTTTCCTCAAGCCCTTTTTGTTCGGCTTCATACCCGGCTGATAGCTTTGCAAAGCGTTCATCCGTCAGTTGACCTTTTATCTTATCTTCATAAAGGTGCTGAATGATGTTGTCGAGTTCGTTATAGCGGCTTTGGCTGGTGTCCAACTCTTTTTGCATTTCTACCAGCGCACGTTTTTGTTCCCGCATGGAGCAGGAAACCATCATCGTAATAAATTCGCGTTCATGTTCAGCAGCAAAATGAGTTACCCTGCGGAGATCAGCAGCCACCAGAATTTTCAGGTTTTTTACACTGATATGGTGGGTCGTGCAGGGATTTACCCGCTTGCTATATCCGGCACAGGTATAGTATTCATAGCTTTCCTTGATGCCGGAGCCACGATGATGATACATCTTTGAGCCGCAGTCTGCACAGAACAATAAGCCGGAAAACAGGCCCACAGAGCCGATTTTGGTGTGTCGGCATTTACCCTGACGGATAACCTGCACACGGTCAAATGTGTCCTGGTCAATCAGAGCAGGGTGCGTGTTCTTGAAAACCATCCGCTTATCATCGCCATTGATAATGACCTTTTTGCTTTTGTACGATTTTTTCGTAGTCTTGAAATTAACCGTATGCCCTAAGTATTCAACACGTTCCAGAATGTTGATGACTGTCTGATAAATCCATTTACACGGAGCCTGTGGGCAGTAGCCTTGCTTATTGCCATACCGCCGATAGTTGATTGTGCCGGGAGTAGGAATGTTTTTGGCTGTAAGAATATTTGCGATCTTTGTCGGGCCTAAGCCTGACAAACATAACGCGAAAATCTCTTTTACAACAGGGCCGGTTTCATCGTCAATGATCCAGTTTTCCTCATCCCCCATGATATAACCATAAGGCGGAAGATGGGAGAGCCGCTTACCAGCCATCCCTTTTGCTTTTACTACCGCGCGGATCTTCTTGCTGGTGTCACGAGCATACCACTCATTGAAAAGGTTTCGCAGAGGGGTAAAATCATTATCGCCTTTTTCGCTGTCCACACCGTCGTTGATAGCGACGAAGCGTATATCCTTTTCAGGAAACAGCACTTCCGTATACATTCCGACCTGCAAGTAATCACGCCCGAAACGGGACATATCCTTTACCGCGACCAAATAGACATATCCGGCTTCAATGTCAGCCAACATTTCCTGGAAACCCGGACGATTGAAAGTCGTACCACTGATTCCATCATCTACATAAAATTTGTATCTGGTAATACCGTATTCTTTCGCATAACGCTCTAAAATCTGCTTTTGATGTTGGATGCTGTTTGATTCACCCTCCAGACCATCGTCCTGGCTCAATCGGCAATAGAAAGCCGCCCAGGGTTCCGTATCGAATGAACGACGAGAAGAAATATTTAGAGCATTTGCTATACCGGGCATTTTGAATTGCGTGGCTGTCCGTTTCATAAAATCCTCCATTCCGACAGCCCCGCAAAATTGTAGGCTTTACAAGTCTTATTATACACCAGACAGGCCGCCGCGAAAAGTAGTTTACCGCATTAAAGTGATAAGTTTTTTATGAACAGCTTTCTTTACCACGCAACTCATTCTTTAAGACCTGTGCCATTTTCGACACCGCTGTTTCAGTACCGCCTTCTTTGAAGCTGGACTGAACAACAAAGGTCACGCCATTGATTTTTGTTTCTGTAATCATGGCGGGATTATTCTGTTCCGCCATAGGCACATCACTCCTCTCTATCATAAAGAAGCGCTGTGCCGGACTAAACCGACACAGCACCGCTTATCTCTTATTTTCTGTACCGTATTATCTGGACTGGCTTTGTCCATCGGCTCACCCCCGGTACAATGGGAACATTCAGATCGTGCCGTGGTTGTCCAGCTTGAAGCTGGCGGCCCTCCGCGTTCGGTGAAATAGTGCGGCTTCTACTGTGACAGGTCGTGGCAATTTCCAGCCCACCACAGGCCGGTTATCTGCCGCAAAATGACCGCTCGGCCCCTTTGATGTTATCGTATTGACGGATTGCTCTGACCAATCCGCAGGGGGTCTTGGCGTTTGCGCTTTGTGTTGCTCGCTGCCACATTCAAAATCCAAATGCTGATATGAACGGATTGCCCGTTGTTTTTCAAGGTACATAGCAGAAAGGCTGTATTGATTATGCCTTTCACTATATAGGAGGGAAAACGGGCAAAAGTTGATAGTCAGGCGGCAAAATCTTTCCGAATTTTTTTCAATGCCGATTGAGCGGAACGCATTACAGCGGCCTTATGACAGCCCTGCATTTCTGCTATCTCTGAATAGGAATAGCCGTAAATAAAATGTAGAACAAACCTCTGGCGTTGAAGCGGTGGAAGCTGCTCAATCAAGGAATTTATTTCTTGCAGTGTTTCCAGGCGCTCAAAGGTTTCTTCTAACGGCTCCGTTGCCAATTCAAACAGTAAGCAGTTATGAAAGGCCCTTCCATCAATATGTTTCCGCCGTTCGTATCGCTGCCGTTCTTCCTGCTTACGGCTTTCTTCATAGACACGGTAAATATCCACTGACACCTCAACGTCAACTGGACGGCGATTAGCGTTCAAGATTGTAATTACACACATAGCCTAGTCCTCCTTTATGCGATACGAAACAACGCGGTAACTTCCTCCGGCGGCTGGCTGTAAGGATTATAAGGGCATTCCCAATTCTGGCAAGGGGATAGGCAAATTGCCGCAGCCTCATGGGACGGTTTGAGATCCGGGGCCGTTGTGATAAGAACGGATTCACCTGGGGCCAGACGGATTATTTTAATGGTCTTTGTCATGCTTGAACACCTCCAATATTTTTTAGAGGGCTTGTCCCTCTTACTTATCGGAGATTTCAGAACGCCTCAATTAAAGGGGGATGGAAACTTTTCGGAAAAGAATAGGTAAAGGCAAGGACAGCATCCCGAAAATGCTGCCCTTGCTTTTACCTATTCACTTAAAAAACGTAGGAGCCGACGAAAAGCCCGCTGAAGCAAAAGCGTGACCGCCGCCGGGGAGCAGCCGAGAATAACGGCAATATCCTTGTACTGATACCCTTTCCAAAAGGCCAGTTCAATCGCGTACTGCTGCCGGTGCGTCAGGCAGCGCAAACCATTGGCCAGTTTTTCATTTTGAACAGTATCAATGAAATCTTCTGCGAACAGTTGCAGGGCAAAGTCCTCCTGGATATACAATGACCGCTCCTGATATGTAAGTTCCTCGCTCATACTCTCCAGAGAGTAATAATGGTAGCGGAAACGGCGGTCTGAATTTGCAATAATACGATCCTCCTCTTTAAGAATCGCAGCCCAATCTTTTTCGGCCATAAGCCATTTCTCCTTTCTGGTGTTTGTCTGCCTGGGCGGGTAGGCAAACGGCGGAGAACGGCATCCTACGGAAACACATGGTAGATAATAAAAAGCGTCTGACTGTTCTCTAATCAGCCAGACGCTATCTAATGGTGCGCCCGGCGGGTGCACGTTTCAAGGGGTGCAAGTCCCCAATCCGCCCGGTAGTGGGAAGGGTATAGCCAATGGCAAGGGTGTCCATCGCGAGGTGGAATCTGAAGGAAGCCGGATGGCAAACCTCTGGTCTGACGAACAGAAATCACATAAGAGGCTAGGCATGAGGATAAGGCTGCCTTACAAGTCGAAGTCCAATAACTACACAGAATCATGTTTGGTAAATGTGGCAGATAGGTGGAGGGAAGGAACGTGTGAGTACCCGGGGAGGTCTGTATGGTATGTCTTGAAAGAGATAACCGTTATCGCAAGATAACGCTGAACATACAGAAGTCAGCAGAGGTCATAGTAGCCGAGAGGTGAAGGACCAAATCAATAGGAGTCTTTAGTATGACCGAGGAAGGAGGAATGATTGATGAAAGCAGAAAACATGGATAATAATGGCTGTTCGCAGAGAGATAGTGCGGAACACGAAGGGTATGCGAAAGTGCGGAGGTCATTCCATTCGATATGGAAAGAAAGAGACAGTGCACAGCCGGAACTCTTGGAAAAGATACTGAATAAGGATAATCTTAACAGAGCTTATAAGAGGGTAAAGGCAAGCAAGGGGGCACCGGGAATTGACGGAATGACCGTCGAGGAAATCGGGGCATACCTTCGGGAAAATCAGAAAGCACTTATCGAGGGAATAATTAAGGGAAAATATACCCCTGATCCGGTAAGACGAGTTGAAATTCCAAAAGCAGATGGTGGAGTACGAAAGCTTGGTATTCCAACAGTCAAAGACCGCATTTTTCAACAAGCAATCACGCAGAAGTTAATGCCTATATATGAACCAATCTTTGCTGATTGTAGTTTCGGATATCGACCGGGACGCAGTGCGAAAGACGCTATTGTGAAGGTGAAGAAATATGCAGAGGAAGGTTACCGCTATGCAGTCGTATTAGACCTCTCAAAGTACTTCGATACGATTAACCATGAAAGATTACTGAACATCCTACGTGAGAACGTAAAAGATGAACGGGTAATCCAATGGATTAAGCGATATTTAAAGAGTGGTGTTATGGAAAACGGTGTAGTCACAAAAACAGAGGAAGGTTCGCCCCAAGGAGGAAACCTATCACCATTACTGGCAAATATCTACCTCAACGAGTTTGACCACGAGTTACAGGTCAGAGGTGTGCCTCTGGTTCGCTACGCTGATGATATTGTATTGTTGGCGAGAAGTGAGCGAGCCGCAAGGAGATTGCTGGAGAGCAGTACCAACTATCTTGAGGGGAAACTAAAACTCACAGTCAACCAAGATAAAAGTAAAGTGGTAAGTGTGTTTGCAATCCGCCATTTTAAATTTCTAGGCTTTACATTGGGAAAGGGCAAGAACGGTATCTTTGTTCGTGTCCATGCATTAGCCTGGAAGAAGATGAAGTCACGTCTGAAAACCCTCTCTTCCCGGAAGGGTGCACAGAGTATTCGACCGGCACTAGATAGAATCAAGGTGTTTATGCGAGGGTGGCTGAATTATTACGGAATTGCAGACATGAAGAGTAAACTCGAAGCCCTCAACTCGTGGCTATATCACAGAATTCGCATGTGCATTTGGAAACAATGGAAGTTGCCTAGAACGAAGAGAAGAAATCTTATTAGATTAGGCATTCCGGAATACTTTGCCCATATGACTGCCAACAGTCGAAGAGGATATTGGTTTGTGTCAGGCAGAGGAGCGGTTAGTAGAGCTTTATCAAAAGAAAGACTGATAAACAGTGGCTTTTATGATTTAGCCATTGCCTATCAGTCTATGCACGTCAACTATTGAAACCGCCTTGGTACCGAACGGTATGCCAGGTGGTGGTGTGCCATGCAAGGCATACAGAAGATGAAGGTAGGTCCTTCGACAGGAATTGAACAGGCAAGCCTGTCAAATCACTCTAATGCTGCTGTGATTCAGGTCATGGTAGTGAGCGATTAGAGAAAAGGTTGTACAAACAATCAGATATGATACATGAAGATGAATGAAAATGAACCATTGAAGAAGTGTCGAAAGCGTAAGATTTCTGCAAAACTTACTTTTCACCACTGAGTAAGGATGAGGATGGAGGAAACCTGTAAAGCTGACCATCCGTGGAACGGCATTAAGATGGCATGAGCATGTATCAGGCTTCTGTGTGAAACATGGGAACCTGTAGAATAATGAAAATCGAAAAGATTCAAGTCACAGAAAGATAAGGTCGAAAGTAGAGACGTATTCTACAGGGGCGGAGTTACTCGTAGTAGTGTTGAAGTTGTTGTAATGACAATGGAGCAAAGGGGTAACATCATTCTGCTTGATACTGAAAACAACTAGGAAACTAGGAGGATTTGATGAGCGAGAGCAAACAATACGAAATACCAAAGAAAGTGGTTATTGAAGCTTATAAGAGAGTAAAAGCAAACAAAGGAAGTGCGGGAATTGATGGTATAGATTTTGAACAGTTTGAAAAGAAACTGAATAATAATCTATATAAGATATGGAATCGAATGAGTTCAGGAAGTTATTTTCCATCTCCGGTATTAGCGGTAGAAATACCAAAGAAAACTGGTGGAACCAGGAGATTGGGCATACCAACTATTACAGATAGAATTGCACAGATGGCTGCAAGAATGTATGTAGAACCTGTGGTAGAGCCCATGTTTTGCGATGACTCATATGGGTACAGACCAAACAAGTCTGCAATTGATGCAATAGCAACAGCAAGAAAGCGATGTTGGAGATATGATTATGTCATTGAATTAGATGTAAAAGGATTGTTCGATAACATCGATCATGAACTTCTAATGAAGGTTGTAGCAAGGCATGTAAAAGAAGAATGGATATGTCTCTATATAAAACGATGGCTAGAAATTCCGTTTGTAACAAGAGAGGGGCATGTAATTGAGAGATTGTCTGGGACACCACAAGGAGGAGTAATAAGTCCAGTTTTAGCAAACATGTTTTTGCATTATGTATTCGATATGTGGATGGAAAGAAATTTCCCACAAGCACCATTTGAAAGATATGCGGATGATGGATTAATACATTGCCGTACAAAAGAGGAAGCTATCTTCATAAAAGAAAAGTTAGCAAATAGACTTGAGGAATGTAAGCTAGAACTGCATCCTATTAAAACAAGAATAGTGTATTGTAAGGATAAGGACAGAACCAGGGAGGAAGAACTTACAGAGTTCGATTTTCTTGGTTATACATTCAAAGCAGTATACATCATGTGTAAAGATGGAAAAATCAGACATAACTTTATTGCATCTGTAAGCAACTCTTCATCTAAAAGCTTTCGAGAAAAAATAAAGGCTATGGAAGTTCATAAGAGGACAGGGTGCAAAATAGACATCATAGCAGAAATGCTGAATCCCTTAATTCGTGGTTGGATGAACTATTTTGGTAAGTTCAATCCATCGGCAATGAAGGGAACGTTACAATGTATTGAAAGAAGACTTGTGAAATGGGCTATGTGTAAGTACAAGAACTTTCGAGGTAGACGACGTAGAGCAGAGAAATGGCTCTACACCGTGAGACAGCGAGAGCCAAAACTGTTTGCTCACTGGAGCAATTTATATTCGTATTGTTGAATGATAAGAGCCGTATGAAAGGAGACTTTCACGTACGGTTCCGGGAGAAGTTTGAGGTGAAAGTCCTCTTACTTACTCGACAGAGAGGACGGGAGTTAGTCACTCCCTCCTACTTGATTATTTTGAAATCTTTCTTCAAATAGTGCTTTGTAATTATTCCCCTGTCCAGGGGAAGTGCTTTTTTGGGTGACGCATACCCTGTCATATTTTGACGAAACACTTTTTGCTTCATGGCGGTTCCCTCCTAAAGCCGCCGTGATCTTTAGCGCGTGGTCGTCACTCCTTTCGTGAGGGCATAAAGGAACGGCGGCCTTGATTTATTCAAAGCCGCCGCGATTTCATCAGGGCATGGGTATTGGCTGCTGCACGACGGCTTTTTTCTTTTGCCGTCGTCCGGCAGAAACACATCTATTTGTTTTTATTTTATAAGGTTAATCTTACTTCCAAGTGACATCTATCTTACTCATAAGTAAGATAGATGTTCAAAGGCTGGCCATCCAAGGAAATGGAAGACCAGCCTTTGAAGATTGCTACTTGATGAAATTATTGCTGGAGCTTAATTGTGTTTACGATTGCCATTCTGCTAATTTGCCGGATGGGGCGTCTAATTGCAATCGCCGCAGATGCAAGGCAGAGGAACACGATTAGAAGAAGTGAACCCACAGGAATTTGCCATGAAGTTCCCCATTTATCTGCAATCAAGAACTGGAACATTAGCTTATTCAGCGGCAACCCTAAAACGCATCCAACAACACAGCCAAGTGCCGCATAGGTAAAGGCTTCCGCTGCAATCATCTTATAAAGCTGATTTGCCCCCATTCCGATAGAACGCATAATGCCGTACTGCTTTGTTCTGGACGCTACACTGGCGTTCATGCTGTTAAAAATGTTAAACACTGTGATAAGTGCAATAATGATGAGGAAGCCATAAATAAATACCGCGCCTGTATAGTAAGAGCTTTGGGACTCGGAATTGGTAATTCTCTTGTCTGAAACAGTACTGTCGGATGGGATCATGTTCCGTATTGTGGAAACAGTATCATCCCCACCAGCAGAGGAAAACTGAACATCAATCGTTATATAGCCCAAATCGCCAACCAAAGCGGCAAATGTCTGCTCCGAGCAAATCATATATCCGCTGCTGCCTGCGCTGTTGACTGTGCTGGCCGTAGCTGTTGACAGTATTCCAGCAATCGTTACCTGCTTATCGCCGGAAGATGTATGAAGGACTATGGTATCTCCAACATTCCAGTTTACGCCATCCTGATAAGTAACCAGAACACGATCTGTATTTTCCATAGCAGGCGCGATACTGCCCTCATTCAATTCTTCTTTTGCCCACCTGAATTGGTTATCATCATAGGAAATGAGTGTGACGGTTCCTTCTCCCATATCAGAGGAGACAGAAAGGCCAGCCATTTCCATACGGCCAAAAACTTTGTCAACACCTTCCGTTTCGCTGATCTGTTCCACCAGCGACTTGTCCAGCGGTGTATTTCCCATTGTGATAGATACATCCGCTGCCGATGGAGAGAGCGCAGGCATCCCCTGTTTGAGAAAGACTACCATTACCTGAAACGACAGGAACATCATAATACTGATAGCAAATGAGCAGGTCATAAGGAATACATTCTTTTTGCCGGATAGTGCATGGAAAAATCCCATGCTGGTTTCAATGTGGAACAGCTTTGTATTTGCAGCCCTCTTGTTCTGCGTAAGCTGTGTACTGCCGCTGATTGCAGTTACCGGCGATACTTTAGAAGCCTTTTTCGCCGGGGACAGGGATGCCAGCAGTACAATCAGAAAACCGATCACCGCACCAGCAATCAGACCGCTTACACTGAACTGAAAAAGCGGTATCTCTGAAAAGCGTTCCCCGCTGATGGATTTCAGCAAAAGGCAGGCACACCATGTAATGATCTGTCCGGCGACCAGCCCAATCGGTACACCCTTTATACTTTGGCGCAGCCCTTGAAAAATGACGAAGTGCTTTACCTGTACTTTGGATGCCCCCAGGCACCGCAAAAGGCCATAGAACTGAACCCGTTCCAGAACATTTGTGTTAAAGCTGGCGGCAATCATTACTGCACCGGCAATCAGCACCAAAAGGACAAGAAAACCCGCAACGATATATAGGGACTGCATTGTGCTGTTCTCACTCTGTCCCATCAATCCAAGGAGCGCCGTATTTTCGCTTACCTGACTGTCTGAAAGGCCATATTGTGCTTTTATTTCCTTTATGGCTGCCTGAATGTTCACGCCATCTTTGAACTGAACGCGGAAAGTAGTTCCGTCTTTGGCATTTTCATCCGCAATTTGGCGAAAACCGTCCTCGGTCAATACCATGCCATATACATCCGCTTTAAGCAAACTTCCCATATCGGCAAGGACGCCGGTAATGCGGTATTCCCAGCTGGAGCCATCCGGCACTGTAACGGTCACGGTGTCACCAACCGCAAGGCCCAACTGTTCCAAAGACGATTGGTTCAATAATGCTTCATCGGGCTGGGTAGGGTATGAACCGCTTTCCATATCCATTTCTGTCAAAGTGGAAAAGGTATCCTCATTCGCACCTGCGAAGCTGACCGCTTTAGAGCCGATAGAGCCGGTAGTTCCCTGATAGGTCCATCCGCAGAGGGCAACATCTATCCGCGCTTTTACAAGTTCCGCCGTCTGTTCATCAATATCGGTCAAGCTGATATGGTATTCACCATTCGTCTTGATAAAATAATTTTTCTGTGCGCGCAGCGCCATATCTGCCATACTGAAAATAGCAGTTACCAGCAATACCGAAAGGACAATGCAGAGAACCGAAATTCGATTGTTCTTGCGGTGTACCTTTTCATACTGCGGCACCAATCCAAGATAGCTTTTCAACGCGACGACACCCCCAAATCTTTTAACACGCCATCGGTCATACGGAACACACGATCTGCTGCGCTGGCGTGATTTTTGTTGTGGGTAATCATCAAAATAGTCTGTTGATACCTGTCCGACATGGTTTGCAGCAAAGCCAAAACTTCCTGACTGTTTTTGCTGTCCAGATTTCCGGTCGGTTCATCTGCCATAATCAGGGCGGGGCGTGTGACTAATGCCCGGCCAATCGCCACACGCTGCTGCTGGCCGCCAGAAAGCTGGCTGGGAAGGTGTTTTCGGCGCTCGCTCAACCCAAGCACCTGTAACAATTCGTTGACGAACTTTTGATTTGGCTTTTTATAGTCAAGCAGCAGCGGAAATGTGATATTCTGCTCCACATTCAGCTCCGGGATCAAATTAAACGACTGGAAAATAAATCCGATGTGCTGCCGCCGGAACACAGTCAATTTCTTCTCCGGCATCGAAAAAATATCCTGTCCATCAATCCATACCTTGCCGGAAGTGGCGCTGTCCAGAGCGCCGATCACATTCAGCAGGGTACTTTTGCCGGAACCCGACTCTCCAACAATGGCGATAAACTCGCCTTTACGGACAGAAAATGATACATGGTTCAAAGCGTGAACTTCTGTTTCACCCGTGCCATAGGTCTTGCACAGGTCTTGTACTTCAAGAATATTCATATTCAAAACCTCCTTACAGACACATCATACCCCACATGACTTACTTCTAAGTGACATCTATCTTACTCATCTGTAAGGTTTAGAAAATTCAATGTAAAAGTGGTTCCTGCGTCTAAACTGCTGGTTACGGAAATGGTTCCGCCGTGAGCCTCTACAATAGATTTAGCCAACGGTAGCCCCAAACCAATTCCGTGAACATCCGAAGAAAAACGACTGCGGTAAAACCGTTTGAAAATATTATACAGATCTTCCGGGTGTATTCCTTTTCCATCATCGGAAATTTCAATTTGTGTCATCAAGGGGGATTGGCTCCACTTTACTCCGATATGACCGCCGTTCTCTGTATGCTCCAAAGCATTTTTCACAATATTTCCGATAGCTTCCGATACCCATAGAGCATCACATGATAAAACAACATCTTTTTTGCCAGAAAGCGTAATTGTTTTATGTTCCCGTTCTGCCCAGGTTTCAAAGCGTTCCAGAACATCCTGCATCAGAACAGAAAGATTTTCCGGTGCCTTTTCCATCTGGATAATTCCTGCGTCCAGCCGCGCCAGTTTTAGTAAGGTGTAAATCACATCTTCCATCCGCTTGATCTCTCTTTGAGATTTTTCGGTGAAGCTGCTCACGGTTGCAGCATCATCTTTATGGCTCTCCATAATCTCATGGTACATTTTTAAGGCAGACAGCGGTGTTTTCATCTGATGTGATACATCCGAAATAATGTCCTGCAAAAATTCTTTGGTCTGTCGCTCGTTCTCGGCATGAGCAGAGAGGATAGCCGCCATTTCATTTATGTCATGAAAAAGACTATACCAGTCCCCAGCCTGGGAACATTCGATGCGCGACGTAGTATTGCCATCAAGAAATTGGCGGATGGTATTTTCGGCGTTATTGAAAGCCTTGTGCTGGCGGCGGAAATAGAGAAACAGCGATAAGTAGATTGCCCCGAACAGGAAAACCAACAGCAGAAATACGAAAAGCATCGCCTGATTTCGGTATGACTGGACAGCGGGCAGAAAACGCATGGAAACTGTTTCATCATATCCAATAGAAGCCAAAGCCTCCCTGCCACATTCTATATCATTCTCGTTTGGCAGCGAAGTAAAAGCGGAGATTGACAGCTCGTTTTCATTGTTCATCAAATGGCCCGCGACACCATAATCATGGAGCAATAATTCCTGCTGAAAATTTTTTGCCAGAAGTGTGGCAATCCCTCCTGCAAAGAGAAAGGAAACGAGGCAGATAGCAGTAACAGCGATTAACAGTGTCTTTGTTTCTTTCCCTAATTTGCCCATAAATCCGCCCTCACTCAACAACCCACTTATATCCAATTCCCCGTTCGGTCAGCAGATATTGGGGCGCATTTGGTGTATCTTCAATTTTGTTTCGTAGCCGCCGGATATAAACGGATAAAGTATTATCATCTACAAAATTCCCGTTGCCATCCCACATCCGGTCTAAAATCATTTCCCGTGGCATGAGATGATTAGGATTTTGCATGAACAGGCACAAAAGTTTGTATTCTACCAGAGGCAGGTCAATCGGCTCGCCATTTTTCCAAACAAGCCTTTCGGCGGTATCTATACGAATACCATTCGCCTCCAAGATTGCCTCTGCTTTAGAAAATTGTAGAGAGCGCCGAAGAAGTGCTTTAATTCTGGAAAGCAGCTCATTGAGTTTGAAGGGCTTTGTGATGTAATCATCCCCGCCCATGTCAAGGCCCTTAACAATGCTGATTTCCTGATCGGACGCAGTTAAAAATATAATCGGGATAGTTGAATTGCTACGCACCTCTTTACAAATATCGAAGCCGGTTCCATCTGGTAGTGTAACATCCAGAAGTAACAAATCGTAAGCATTTTGTTTGAATAGTTCTAATGCCTTTTTTATAGTCCGGGCATTATCCACGGTATATCCGCTGGTTTCCAAAGTATATTGCAAGCCATCAATCAGACTTAAATCATCTTCAACATAAAGTATCTTCTGCATTTTTTAGCTTCCTTCCTTGTTTTGTCCTACCGTCTATCGGCTTTTCCGCGTTTTTCGGGATTAACCAGATTGTTCCCATTTTTATGGCTCCGAGAATACGGCCAGAGGAACAATAATAATTTATCCAGCGGGGCGTTACGCCCCATATTTCACTTGCTTCTTTCAGCGTCATATAGTCCATATCTGCACCTCCAAACTCATTATAGTTCGTTTTCTCGAATAATACAAGACACATGGACAGCTTTTTAGTAGCTACGCAGAGTAGCCGCTAAAAAGCTACGCTCAAATCATTTTGAATACCTCACATTCACAGTACAATACTATATGTGAGGTGACGGAGCGTGGCTAAAAAAAGCAACAGACCGTTTATTACTTCGGTTCCTCGCATCGGCGTGCAAGAGAAAAACGGGAATACACCCGTGAGCAGATTGCTGAACGGGCGGGAATTAGTCCTCGTTTTGTTTCTGCGATAGAGAATGACCGTCGTAAGCCAAGTTTGGATGTACTAATTCGTCTTGTTCATGCTATTGGAACATCCTTTGATGAAGTGCTTATGCCGCAGACAATTTCAGAGGAATATACCGCCGATAGGATTAAACGTCTTATTACCCAGTGTAGCCAGCGAGATCAGGAACTTGTACTGGCACTTATTGACCAAATGCTGGATAGTAAAGAGGAGAAGCAGTGACACGGGTATGAATTTATTCACCTGTGTTACTGCTTTTTGTAATATGATGGAAATGTTGAATTTGTGAGCAATCTAAAGAAAATTGAGTATCTGCGACCTTTTTTGCAAGCAATGGAAAGGAATATCCTTTCCTGCTTGTTGGGGCGTTCCCCAAACCCCCGGCCCGACATAGAATGTGCGGGCCGAACACCACGCGAGCGTGGTGGCTTGCGCGTCCTTTTGGACGCTTCCATGCCAGGGGCATAGCAAAAGCCGGAAACGGGGTCAAGGGTAAAATAAATGCGCTACGCGCACCCCTGACGCCGCTTCCGGCCTTTGCTTTTTGGCAATAGGGCAAACTGGTTTTTACAGCCTTGGCCGCATTGATTTTGGGGAGTTTTTTCATCGCGCCACCTCCTGTTGCTTATTCCTGGACAGGGATTGCGCCATCTTTTTAACGACTTCCTGAAGCTGCACAAGCTGGCGGCGAATGGAGGGTTTGGCCTGGGTCTGATGCTTGACTACCTTGCCGGAGTATTCCGCAAAGGCAGCAGTCAGCGCGTCCGCGTCCTTTGACTTGAAGAACACCAGATAGCGGGGCGGCTGACTTGTTGTGTCCTTTTTCAGTGCAAAATCCACGCCGTATTTCCGGGCCACACGTTCAAAGGACTTAATATTTCCGTCGGTCACTTCGATATTGGAAACACCCGCGCCCTGCCGGACAAGGTGCTTCACACTCTGTTTGCCCCGATAGATTTTCGGGTTTTTCTGGCTTTTCTCCATTTCAGCCAGGGCTTTGGTTATGGCCTTTTTCAGCAGATCAGCGGTCAGCTTTCCCGCCTTGACGCTGATTGCCACGGTCTTTCGTTCCATTTCTTCCTGCATTGGGCGATTCCTCCTTTCCGGCAGGGTGGAAGTGGAAAAGGGGAACGGCTAAGGCGGCACCACCAGCCGATGCAGCAGGAAGCGCATCAGCCGGTGGAGATTATCAACAGCCCTCCTCATGGCCCTGGCTCCTGATTTTCAGAATACCGTCCAATGTGGTGGCCGTAATGCCGAGGCGCTGCGCTACGGCAATATCATTTTTTACGGCTTCGTCCACTTCCTCGCCGCAGACAATCAGGACATGGCTGCGACGCAGCAGTTCCCGCGCCATATCAATCCCGTCCTTGTGTTCGGCGGGGACTGTATCATTCAGAAAATGCGGCAGATACAGGATCGGGCAAATCGGGGTAAAACCGGCCAGATAAACCTTGCGGCAATAAACCGCTGCCTGGTCGGTGTCGGTAAATTCCTGGCCGCTCCAGGCGGCAGAAATATATGCAAAAGGTTTTTTCACGGGGGTTGCTCCTTTCTTCGGCAGTATGCCGAGTGGCAAATGTCCGTCCCCGTGTCAAGAATAAAATGAACGCGCACCGTGCGCGTTCTTGACACAGTGCCGTTCATTTACAGTTTGGTAGTTAAGGCGGGCCGGATAAGACCGGCTCGCCACCCTTATTTGAGTATAAAAAAACAGTTACCCGCTGCCGTAGAGGTCGTGATTGACCAGGGCAGTAAAGTAACTGCTTATGGTGGTAGGCGCATTGTAAAGCGAGGTCAGGAGGTATGCGCGGATATTCCGAACCTTTGTCGTGTTCTCCCGCAAGCTGCTTATCACATACTCGATATGTTCCGAGTCCAGCTTGAGCAACCGGCTTCTTACAACCTCCTTTGGGAAGTCCTCGCCCCCAATGCGTATCATTTTTCGAGTGCTGCATACCGTGTCTACCAGGATTTCCAGAATTTCATCCAGTATGTCCCTGTCATAGCCGAGTTTCTGGCAAAGATGGTCATACTCGATATTCTCTTTCAAAATCTCCCGATAGGCCCGCATCGTATCCATCGTATCAGCCGCCGTAGGCGGTCTATCTTCCGGGGGCCTTGCCGCCGGATAGTTAGATGGATCAGTATCACTCAAATCAGTCTTATTCTTATCAGTATTGATTGTGTCCGATTTTCGGAAGTCAAGAGTTCCGCTTTCGGGAAGTGCAGACTTCCGTTTTTCGGAAGTCTTGACTTCCTCTTTCCGAGTGAAGTTCTTGACATAGATTTTAGTGGGTCGGCCCTGGCCCTGCTTCCTGCGCTCAATCAGGCCCACCTTATCCAGTTCGGTAAAGAGTGCCACCGCCTTGTTATGGCCGCAGCACATCGCGTCCATCGCTTCCTCCAGGGTAAAGTAGATGAATACCCGGTTTTGTTCGTCCAACCAGCCGTTGCGTATGGACAGCCCCATACGGTCTAACATCAGGCCGTACAGGATTTTTGCGTCTGCTGTCATTCGCCGGAAGCCGGGGTCGGTAAACAAAACCTTTGGAATCCGATAAAAGGTGTATTGCTCTGCCTCGGCTCCATAGAAGTAATCCAATGCACCCGGCTCGGCCATGTTCTCGCCTCCTTTGTCCTTGAATTTACAAAACAAAAGGTGCTGCCCGAACGCAACACCTTTTGAAATCTTTTGCGCCAGAAACGGCGTAGTTATGCGGTTTTTTGATGATAAACCCTACAATTTAGCGGCGGCCTGTCTGTGTGTATTTATTGATTGGTGGAGGGTATCCCTATGGCTAGTTTGCTTTGCGATTATTATTTATACGGTATGAAAACCGATTATTATGAAACAGAAAGCGTGGCACAGCCACCTGAAAATCACGCCGGATTCCCCGGACTACATCAAAAGCGTTATCAGCGTTGGTTATAAATTTGAAGTGCCGTAACAAAGGCCACAAGGTAAGTCTCTGCTTGCCCTGTGGCCTTTATTAGATACGGTAGGTGGTGAAGGAACATTAGGAGACTTTACAGCTTGTGCTGCAAGGAAAAATTATCCCGAACATTTCTTCCCCAAATGCCTCTGTTGCTGGCTTTCTATGATATATTCGGGATAATCAGACTTTCGGTATAACCATTTAGCGGCAACCCGGAAAAGCCTGCAAAAACAAAAAAAACTTGGTACATTCTCATATCACCCATATATTATTCTACATTTCGGGTTAAGTTATGAGAACGAAAATAATTTTATGTTTTAGTAGTATTTTATTTCGTCAAACACTGGGTATAATGTAAATTAGGAATTTCTTAATATTCTCGCATGCAGAAAATAGCACATACTACACACCCAAAATCCTTTCCATCCTGTGCGTTGCGATTGCCGCTCCGATTTTTTCAAATGAATATCAAACGGGAGCCGACAGTATCCTGCGTGCAACAAAACACGGGCGTACTCGGTTAGCAATTACAAAGATTTCTGCATCAAGTACAATTTTCGTTTTAACCTTTATTTTTGGAATAACGATTCATTTACTGATTTTGAACATGGCTTTCGGAACAGAGTGCTTAAAAACTTCGTTTCAAATGCTTTTCTCTGTCATAAATCTATCCAATATCAATTTGGGACAGTTAGAAATAGTTTTGACATTGGTGGGATTACTTTCTATGTTAGCAAGCATTAGCTGTACACTATTTCTGTCCGCAAAATGTAAAGATTCTTTGACTGCGTTATTGGTTTCACTTGTTATTGTTCTTCTGCCAATATTTGCCTATACTGCATTGGGCGCATCATGGATTTCTTGTATTTTGCCATCGGCAGGAATTGGGTTGCAGAATAACTTTCTCTACCAGCTTGCAAATTTTAACTACCTGCATATTGGAGGAATGAGTTTTTGGACGCCTTATGTAATATTGATTTCAGCAGTGATTGAGATTTCCATATTTCTGTTTTTGACGGTTCGGACTTATTGTAAGCATCAAGTTGCTTAATAGTTGAAAAGCTGCTCTACGACGGCAAAAGAAAAAAAGCCGTCGTAGAGAAGACCTATTAACATGCCTATACCACCTTTCGGCGGCTTTGATTTTTCAGATTCGTGTCTGTGTCTCCTGACGAGCTCTACGAGCGCAAAGTTACCATGCAGGAGCTCCTTGCAGCAATCGCCAGTCTGCCAGACAAACAGGAAAAGCGAGTTTACGCTCACTTCATTCTTGGCATGACCCAGACGGACATTGCCAGGGTGGAAGGTGTCAGCAAAATGGCCGTGTGCTATTCCATCGAGCGGGCATTGCAGACGATGGAAAAATTTTTGAAAAATCGTCTGTGATGACTTTACAGAAGTTCCAAAAATGAAATGGCTTATGAAAGGTATACAGTCTCGGGCCAACTTGGGTCTGTTGACAAAGTAGCGCCAAACGCGCCCGAAATATGATATAAGCCAGTTGCTCCTGTGTTATCCCCTTGGCTTCTCTTTTGCGCTTGATCCCCAGCCCTATATCGTGAAAATCAAACTTGCGTTCATCGCGTTCAAACTTCATGTCATCACCCAAGGTAATTCTACATTTCAGGTGATAGTATTTGAACGATGTTTCTTTTCATGTAATAGACTGTTTAATTTCACAAACGGTACAGATTGACTGAAACACACCCAAATAATTGAGATGGATTTGAAATTTTGTTGACAAGTATGGCAGAAGTTATTATAATAATAAACAGAACAATATTCTGTTTATTGCGGAGAGGTGAATTGATATGTCGAGAAAAGCTGTTTTAGAGGGTGGAAAGCGCGATGAAATCCTAAATGCTGCGTTAGAATTATTCTTAAAAAACGGATATGAGGCTACTTCTATCCGAATGATTTTAGAACGGGTCAACGGGGAAGTCGGTATGTTTTATCACTACTTCAATTCCAAGCAAGAAGTATTTGATAAAGCCGTCGAACTCTTTTTTAAGAAAAGCGGAGAAAGATTTTCGGCCATAATGAATAAATCCGCAAACCACATCACCCCTCGATCAAGACTGGAACAGCTATATGATTGTTACACCAACAGTATGGCAGAACTAACTCAATTAGCAAATGGCTCAATTCATTGGTCAATATTGTATGCACTACATGAACAGACTTTAGAAGCAATGCTACCTGCTTTCCAGGTAATGATACATGAATTTCTGCAAGCGGCGGGCAAGGATGACTGCTACGGCAAAGAATATCTTGCCTCTTTTCTTCTGAAAGGAATTAGCGGTTTAGTGCATGATAGAGTATTCTCTACATTGTCCCTCGAACTTAAGGCGCAGGAAACCATGGAACTCATATGCAGAACATTGCAAATTCCGCACGATATATTTGAAAGCGAAGGGAGGCATCCTCTATGAAACAATATATACTGACTGAAAGGGCTCATCTCATGTGTCCTAATATGCACTTTGGCATCAAGGCAAAAATCGCCGCAGGATACGACGAGGGGAAATTTCACGATGCACTTCGGGCGCTTGCGTCTGCACATCCATTTTTGAAAAGCAATGTTGCCCGAGAAGCTAAAAGCGGAAAGCTGTATTATTGCCAGCATCAGGAAATAAAAATCCCAGTTTTTGAGAAAGACAATGCTTCCCGGTGGCAAGATGATTATAGCGATATGACAAGATATGGCTGGGACGCTTTTAAGAAGTGCCTTTTGAAGCTCATAGTTTACCCAGATAGAGAATCATTTGAAGTTATATTTATCGCGCATCACCTTTTGGGAGATGGACGCAGTATATTGAACTTGGTATGCGAATTTGCCAACTGCTATCTGTCCGGGAAAACGCCTACGCTTGCCGAAGAAAGCCCTATTTTGTCTATTGATGAACTTCCAAAAGGTAGCCAGCTTTCGTCAGTAAATAAGCTGATTATTGGCTATGCAAACCGCAAATGGAAACATGAAGGGCATACCGTCAGTTATGAGGATTACAGAAAATTTGAAACGGAGTTTATTGCCGACAATCCGGTTTCCTATCTGGAGGAGGTATGGGAGCCAAGGAAGACCGAAGAAGTTTTAAGAAAATGCCATGAACACGGAGTATCATTGAATGACTACCTTGTTGCCGAGATGATGCGTAAAGAGAAAACGAACCGGGTCGTGGCCGCAGTAGATATACGCAGACATCTCTCTCGCTATAAGGTAGGTGCGTTGGGTAATTATGCCTCTGCAACTGCAATAGAGGTTTCCAATAAATCCGAAGATATTTGGAACATAGCGAGGTCAGTTTCGGAAAGGCTCAAAAAGAATATAAGTAATCCAGGAAAATTGATGATGATCCTTGCCTGTTACCTCTATATGGAGCCGGAACTGATTGATGCTGCCGCAATTTCAGCTATAGGCAGATTTAACAGCAGCGCGGGAAAATTTATTGGGTCGGCAATCCTTGGGTATAAAAAACGCAATGGCTACAGTGTCACTAATCTTGGAAATGTGGATAATCCAAACATTGTTGAAGCGATGTTTATTCCTCCGGCATCCCCTGCGAATGTTAAAACAATGGGTGTCCTTTCCGTAAACCATCGTTTGAAGAAATGTACTGCCCATTATCAATAAGATTGGGTAACTTTGGCCGGAAAGAGTGATTACTATTTGACAGCATTTTCAAATGCAGAAATTTCTGCTCTACAAGAAAAATATAGGAATGAAGTTATCGAACGTTGGGGCAGCACCCATGAGTATCAAGAGTTTTCTTCTTTTTTTCAGCCAGAGCCAAAAAAGAGAGAAATCGGAAGTGGAATGATTTTTTAATATATTCCCAAAATGTCTTTGAACGACTGGCGGAATATAAGGCAGAAACACCTGCTTTACCTGCCATTCAATCCATTGTTGCAGAGTGGCAGGAGATATATCTGAAAACTTCTATCCCTGTTCGGATGCTATGCTGATGTATCTGGGCGAATTTTATCAAACAGATGTTCCCCAACAAAAAGCGCAATTGCTCTGATAGTTGTTTCCACACTCACGTTCCCTATTCCTTGATTTTGGTTACACTGTTAATGTTCTCTTAATAAGCGGTGAAGATAGTTCAGAGCAACGCTAAAGAGCGATATGATAGGTACTCATCTTGCATTTTTTAGTTCACTATGCTACGATTGGCAATCAAATGTATGGCCTTCGGCTGTTAATAAATACCTACCAAATAATAGGCAGACCTTAACCTATGCCTTTATTAAAGGGATTATACAATATGGAAAGCATAATAAATTTTAATGACATATTAGCTTTATCAAAAAAGTTGGAAACGGAACGACTAGACCGTGAATTAAGTGTAGTTATGGTGGACGAATATAAAATAGATGATCAGTTACGGAAGTCACTTAAAAATGACACCTATCAATTTCCAGACACTTTTCAAACGAAAACAAATAAGCAGATTCTAACAAGGGTACAAGATCAATTTTCGGCGAAAATACATATTAAAAGAACGCCCGTATATTTCCATAAACACGATTTTGTGGAAATTCTTTATATATATAAGGGACACTGCAAGCAATTTATAGAAAATCTTGAAACCTGTATAGTATTGCAGGAGGGTGATTTATTTATGTTAAACCAGAATGTTATTCATGCCTTACAGCAGGAAGATGAACAGTCTGTTTTGATTAAAATGATTATCCCTATGGAATGGATTTCCTATGAATTTATCCAGGATATAAACCATAAAAGTGCCTTGTTTGATTTTTTCGTAAGTGCAAAGTCTCCGCAGAGAGAATATTATAACTATTTACAATATTGTTGTGTGGGTGATGAGCGGCGTCTCATAGAAGGGATAATGACAGAATACTACTTGAAACAACGCTACTTTGAGGCTGCAATAAAAAGTTACCTGCAGCTTCTTATGATCTTTCTTGAAAGAGAACAGAAAAAATACAAGTGTTGCAGGTATCGCTTATCCCATAGCTCTTTGCAAGCCGGAGAGATTATTCAATATATTTACAATCACAGTGAACATATTACATTGGAAGAATTAGCCCATGTTTTTTCTTTCAATCAAAGTTATTTAAGCCGAGTTATTAAAGAAAATTGCAAGATGAATTTTCATGAATTAGTCAGAGAAAGCAGGTTGGAAAAGGCGGCTGTCCTTTTAAGCAGCTCTGATTACTCGGTGGAAAAAATTGCACAAGCAGTAGGCTATCAAAATGCTGTCCCCATTTATCAGGGGATAAAAGAAAAATTTGGGTGTTCACCTGCTGAATACCGGAAAAGCTACGGTAAAATGAGTATAGAAAATTCCACAAATCAATGAATAGAATATCAATTCCCTTATATGTAAAATGTATGAGTAACCTGATGAAAAAACACTTTCCAATACTTTTACAGTGAGGATTTTGTATTATGGCAGAGGAACAAGTTAAAAATAGGCTGGAACAAGATTCTATTGGAAAACTCATGCTGGAACTATGCACACAGACAACGCTTTCCATTATGATTTATAATATCTATACCATTACAGATACGTTTTATGTATCAAAGGGAATAGGAAGTGTGGCAAGCGGCGCTATTGGGATTTTTTCGCCGGTTTTACTCTTAGTGAATGGCGTTAGTTCCACTTTGGGAACGGGGGGAGCCTCCATCATATCCCGCAGGCTGGGCGAGAGAAATCCGGCTGGTGGAAAAAAAGTAGTAGGCTGCATGATGTGGCTTTGGGTTCTGTGTTCCTTGACAATTACGATCACAGGACTTGCTTTTTTAGAACCGTTATTGGAATTATTAGGCAGTACCTCTGAAATTTATCCATATGCAGTAGAATATGGGCGGATCATGTTGATAGGTACTATCATTAGCACAGGGTTCTCTGGTATTATGCGGGCAGAAGGGGATATTTTCTATTCTACGTTACAATGGTGCTGTCCCGTAATGATTAACCTGCTCTTAGACCCGCTGTTTATATATGGTTTTCATATGGGGATTTCCGGTGCCGCAGTAGCAACTTTAATTGCACAGCTTTTTTCTGCTGTAAACAGTATTTATTACTTTTTTATTCGGAAAAATACTCCATGCCGGGTAGCATTGGGCGATATTAGGTGGAACAGGCAGGCATGTAAAGAAATATTATATATTGGGTTGCCTGCTTTTCTCAATAGCCTCGGAAACAGTTTGACGGGTATGGTTGGAAACCAGATATTAGGACAAGTAGGAGGCACACAGGCAATCGGCACCTATGCAGTTATATCAAGAATACAATCCTTTCTTTCTACGCCGTTCTCTGGCATTATGCAGGGGATTCAACCTATGCTTGGTTTTGATTGGGGTCGTCAACAGAGAAAAAGAGTAAAAAGGACAGTGGCCTATGCAATATTAGGTGGAGCTGTATATGGAGGCGTTATTGCAGTATGCGTATATTGTGGAGCGGGTGGCATTGTAAAATTATTTTCTGTAGATTCTGAAATTACCAGTATAGGGAAAACGGCATTACAGATCATATGCTTCTCTTTGGTAATTGGAGGCATAATGCCTGTAATTCAGGCTTATTTTCTAGCATTGGGATATGGAAAAAAGGTCTTGTTTTTGTCATTGGAAAGTATTTTTGCCATTCGCTTACCGCTTTTACTGATAGCATGGCGGCTAGACAACCTTGACATTATATGGTGGATACTGGTTTTAACGGAATGGCTGATTGCAGGATTGGCCGTATATAACTATAAAATCGTAAGAAAGGAACGGTAAGATGGAGAGCTTGACAAAGAACAAACAGAACAGAGAAACTATATCGAAGATGGTGGAAAAATATTTCTCACCGCTTAAAATGAAAAACTATCGGGAATTGACAGAGGGTTATTTTAATATTGCCTATGAAATTCATTTGAGTAATGAGGAACAAGTGATATTGAAAATAGCCCCATTAAAAGAAATGCGTGTTATGACTTATGAAAAAAATATCATGTCCAGCGAAGTGGAAGCTATGAAATTGGCTATCCGGCATGGTAAAATACCTGTACCTAAAATGCTGGGGTATGATGACAGTTGTACCATTTGCAATTCACCGTATTTCTTCATGGAAAAGCTAGAGGGAAAAAGCCTTAATACTATAAAAGACAGCTTATCATTAGAACAGATAAACCGTATACATGTTGAAACAGGAGAAATAAACAAAAGAATAAACGATATACTCTGTCCTGTGTTTGGGTATCCCGGACAGCCTGAATTTCAGGGAAAGGAATGGTATCCTATTTTTCGTAAGATGATGGAGGCGGGGGTAAATGATGCACAGCACGGAAATGTAGATTTAAAAATACCAATCGACCAGATGTGGCTTTGTCTTGATCGAGATAAATCTATTTTTGAAGAAGTGTCAGAGCCAAAGTTGGTACATTGGGATTGTTGGGACGGAAATATCTTTATTCATTCTGGAAAAGTAACAGGAATCATAGATTGGGAACGGAGCATTTGGGGAGATCCTCTCATGGAAGTGGGGTTTCGTACTTACGCTGAGAATACCTGCTTTCAAAAAGGCTATGGGATTAAAAGACTAACTAAAAATCAGGAACGCAGGGCCTTATGGTATGATATATATTTAATGCTTTTGGTTGCATTGGAGTACGAATATAGAAAATATGAAACGATGGATAGCTATTATTACGCAACACAAATGTTAATTAAACAGTTTGAAAAAGTACAGGGATAAAAAACTGTTTACAAAGGAAGCGGAGGACGTTTATTCCTCCCCCGCTTCCTTGATTCTGATTTCCCTGTCAATGGCTCCCTCGATAATCGGCAAATACGGTTCGGGACACAGCTTTATTTTGTGGCCGTTTCTCTGGAGTTATTTGCTCGCCAGCTCATAAAGTACCGGAATAATGGGAAGATAGCCGCTGTTTTCAATATTTACAAGATACCGGGGATCAATACTGATTTGTTCAGCCAATGCCCTACGGGACAATCCCAATGCATTACGCGCTTCTTTGATGCTGCTCCATGCGTTTCAAGGCCGGGATATTTTGTTTCTTTCGCCATAGCGTTTCACCCCTTTACATTGAATTATGTAATGTACTCCAGTAAAGAAAGTGGGAAAAAGCGTGGAACCATTTCAGTTCCGTATGACCGAGCCAGTTTCGGATATGGCTTGCACGCCTCGCAAGAACCGTCTGGCCAAAGTTGACAAGGCGGCCCTTGACGAGTCCCCATCCCCCGGCGTGGGGAGTTCCCCAACAAGCATTTTTGCGGACTCCGGCCACGCAAAAAGAGCAAGTATGTCCAAACTTGCTCTGCTTGCCGGTAGTGTCCCGAATTCGGGACAAAAATGGTTATACCGAAAGTAAGATTATCCCGAATACTTCAATGAAAGCCTGTAACAGAGGCATTTCTTAAAGAAATATTCGGGATAACTTTTTGTGTGTCCGCACTGTCAAATTCCCTGAAATTCAAGTTCTGGAAAAATAATTCGGGATAATCTTTGGCGCATTATAAACCGTAAAGCCGTTTCAGGACTTCTTCATCACTGACGGTATAATTAACAGGTTCCGCTTCAAAGAAAGGATCAGAAGCCATTGCTTCCGTGATTGCTTTTCTTTTAGCTTCCGTATCCGCATGTGCGTAAATCAGCGTAGTCTCAAGCTGTTTATGCCCAAGCCACTGGGAGATCAGGGTCAGGTCCATACCATGCTGGTATAAGTGCATGGCCCTCGTATGTCTCCACAAATGGGGATGGACATTCAGGGGGACGTCCGGGCATTTCTCCTTTGCGGACGCGGCATATTTCTGAATCCGGAGCCTTGCCGTGTCATCGCACATTGCATTACGGATTCCCCTGCGTTCTACATAAAAGAGCCATTCCGATGACATCCATGTTTCGCCCGGATGGAACACTTTCATGTAATTCTGCAGATGTTTTACAGTGTCTTTCATTAGCGGGACGATCCGGGTTTTCTTTCCCTTCCCGTGAAGCGTCACGGTTGGCGTTCTGTCAACTTTAATGTCACAGATTTTTACATCGAGAACCTCCTGAATGCGTGCTCCGGTATCGTACAGAAAAACCATAAGGAACTGATCCCGGATTCCAATCTCTGTCCCGGTGTCCGGCTCTGCAAGGAGTGTTTTTACTGCATCTTCTGACATGTAATCCACTTTTGCGAATCGGTCATTCTTCTGGATTTTGATAGCTGCCAGCTCGCTTGCCACGCTGATATATTCCGGGCGGCATGCGGCAGCATAGGAAATAAATGCCCGGATGGCAGCCAGTCTGTTGTTGCGTGTAGCCGAAGCGGCGTTCTTTGCCTCCGAAAGCCAGTCAAGATAAGAGCTGACCGCTTTATAAGTAACCATCTCAAATGAAACGGACAATACGGAGATATTTTTTTGTCCGGCTACATATTTAAGGAACTGGTTTAAGGTTGTCCGGTAAGCCTTTACGGTATTACTGCTTGCTTTCCTCTGGTTCGGCAGGTAGACCAGCAGGAAATCCCGCAAAAGTGCGAACAACTGCTCGTCTTTTACTTTTCCCATAGCTCTACCCGTGGGATCAGATGATTCATTCCTTCCCAGTCAATCCCTGCCGATTTTATCAGATTTTCCGGGAGAAGATGAATATAATAAGCCGTCGCTTCCAGCTCCTTGTGCCCCATATACGTCTGTAAATAAGGCAGACGGGAGCTGAGGTCTTTCTTTTCGTCAAGCCACCGGTTCAAAACAGCGGTGGCAAATCGATGCCGGAGGTCGTATACTCTTACTGAGGGAAGAAGGTCTTTTGGAACATCCGGTTTCGACAAGGCAAAAAATCTCTTGAACTTTCCCTGTATCCAGCCGGCGGAGTAGGGTCCTCCGGTTGGAGAAGGGAAGAAAAATTCATTTTCAGGAAACGCCGCATCCCGGATGGCGGCATAAGATTTTGCCAGGGAATTCATTTCATCTGACATGACGATATTGCGGCTCTTATGTTTTTTTGTCTCAATGATCCGTACTTCCCCGGTATTCAGGTCCACTTCATTTCTTTTCAGGTTTCTTCCTTCATTCGGACGCAGCCCGCAGGTATACGTCATGCGGAAGTAAGTGCTGAGCAGGATCGGACGGAACGGCTCTTTCGGATATTTGTATGCGTCGATTTCCCGGAAAAGTGCCGCCAGTTCATCGTCCCCGAACAGGTATGGGACAAAGACTGTCCCTCCGGCGGTAAATCTGTCCGGCAGGATATAAGCGTTCCTGCCAACGGATTTCAGGTAAACGCCGAATCCCCGGATGAAAGAGGCCCTGCTGTGGATTACGCTGTTGGATTCCCCGTAATCAGGCTTCAGCCAGCCCAGAACGGTTCCTTCTGTCAGTTCCCCGGTTTCTTCACATTTTATGGAACAGTGCCGGTCAAACTGACGCGCCCTCCCAAGATAGGTGCTTTCGGAATAACCAAGGGATACTTTCAGGTCAATCAGGTTATCCAGATCATCTGCAAATATACTGGTAAAGCCACGGCTCATAGCAGTTCCCTCCTTCCCATCGGAATCCCCCTGAAATCAAGCGCGCATTCTTTCAGGTTCCTGGTATCGAGTGAAAGGTACTGCCGTGAGGATTTCAGGTCGTCATGTCCGAGGATCTGCGCAATGGTTGTGAGCGGCGTACCCGTAACGAGCAGCTTCCTGGCGAGACGCCTGCGTAGGCCGTGGAACCCTTTCCCGTCAAACGCATGTCTGGCAATACCGGCTTTTTTCTGATACTGCTGAAACATGCTTCCGATACAGACCGCATCGGAAATGGCTGTTTTGGGGGCCACGGCTCTCAGAAACACTTCCGGGCAGTCAGAAGCAGGACGGGCATTTAATATATAATCCTGCAGGGCAGCTCCGGTCTGTTTTACCAGAGGAACATAGACTGTCCTGCCGGTCTTTTTCTGGCACAGTCTGATCTCACCCTTCCGCCAGTCAATGTCGGACAGTTTCAGACGGATGAGGTCACAGGCCCGAAGGCCGGTTGTCGCAGCCGTCAGGATAATGGCGCGGTCTCTTTTTCCCATATCGCTTTCGGTGTCGATCACAGCAAGAATACGTTCCAGTTCTTCGTCCGTGACATAGCCCTGTATCGGCATATCCCGGTAAACCTTATAGGAAAACAGATCAGCACAGTCCGGCGCCGGAATTCCCGTCTCTTTCAGAAAGATATGGAAATATTTAAGGTAAAGGAGTATGTTGTGCAGGCTGGATGTTCTGACCTCCGCTGCGGTTTTTAATATAAATTTCCTCACATCATCGACAGAGACTTGTTCCAGTGATTCGTATCCGAGTGTTTCAAAGTGGCAAAGGTATCTGCGGACTACCCATACTACATCGTCACGGGTATTCGGGCCATAATTCTTATAGTCCAGGAAACAATCAATCAGCCGCTCGTTTTCTTCTCTGAGCAGATATTTTGTCCCATGTTTTGGCATCTTTAGATGGACCGTGCCGGTAAGGTAAAACTCATTCAGCCGGTTTGCCGCAGAACGGGTATTCCTGTAGTGACAGTCTGAGATTTCCTTTCTCGACAGCCGTTCTTTCTGAAGCCCTACGTACTCATTTGTGATTTCGGGATCGTAAAAAGAGATTCCTTTTTTGCCGTAATAGATTGCAAACGCCCTCAGTCCCGGCTGAATGTTCCTCCAAATGCTGGATTCGCTGTAGCCGAGCCTTCTGGCTTCTGCAACCATCCGGGCAATCATTTCGTTGATGGTTACTTTGTTTTCATTCATGGCAAATGCCTCCTTTGGTATAGTCAGGGAAATCCCTGCTGATTCCATTATCAGCAAAAGTCTTTATGACCGCTATAAAATTATCCCGAATCTTTTGAGTAATTGTATGTAGCTTTTCTTTTGAGGCTTAGCGAGACACAAAAAGTTATCCCGAATATTTCTTCAGGAAATGCCTCTGTTACAGGCTTTCATTGAAGTATTCGGGATAATCTGACTTTCGGTATAACCGTTTGTATCGTGAATTCCTGATAACCAGGATGGTTTTACCTGTTCTGATTTTTACGGGGGCTTTGAATAAATCAGGGCCGCCGTAAAGCGAGAATAGCTATTGTCTGAATTGCGTTAGCTTAAATGAAGCACATTATTCTTAACTTGCCGTACACTTGTCAAGTTTCTTGCGTTATAATATAGGCGGAGGTGTACGGTATGCAGATGAACAGGTTGTTTCAAATTGTCTACTATTTATTGGAAAACGGAAAATCTTCGGCTCCTGAATTGGCAAAGAAATTTGAGGTTTCTACTCGGACCATTTACAGAGATTTAGATACCATTAGCGCGGCAGGAATCCCGATTTATGCTACACAGGGAAAAGGCGGCGGTATCTCTTTGTTGGAAAATTATGTTTTGGACAAGTCTATATTTTCAGAAAAAGAGCAGGAACAAATATTGATTGCCTTACAGGGCATTGCATCCACAGAAGGTGAAAATGCGGATGAATTGCTATCTAAATTGTCAGCACTCTTTCAGATTAAATGGACGGATTGGATAGAAGTTGATTTTTCAGACTGGAATAAAAATAAGGCGGATCAGATATTTGCCGAGGTTAAAAAAGCGATTTTTGACAGAAGAATCATCACCTTTTCTTATTTTGGTAGCGACGGTCAGTATCTATCACGCTCTGTGAAACCGATTAAGTTGGTTTTCAAGGGTAAAGACTGGTATTTATATGGATTCTGTCTGTTAAGAAGTGACTACCGTTTTTTCAAGTTGACGCGCATACAAGACTTGGTAACTTCTGCCGAAACATTCATAATGGACATGTCGGACTTACCAAAGGAAAAGATGAAAATGCCTCATTACAATAGCGTTTCTGTAACTTTGAAATTCTCCCCGCAGGTTGCCTTTCGCGTACATGACGAGTTTTCTGATGCCATTACAACAGACGAAGAAAATAATCTATATGTAACCGCAAATTTACCAGACCATGAGGTCATTTATCATTATCTGCTTACTTTTGGAGAGCATGTCGAGGTGCTTTCCCCGGCGCATATCCGGGATGGGATAAAAGAGAAAGTATGCTCCATTCTAAAAAAATATGAAACATGACACAGGATTTCAGGTTTTGTTTGTTATACTTGTTTTAGAAACAGAAAACTTTTGGTATTCAATCAAAATAAAAGAATGAATACCTGCATTGACGGAGGAGGTGATAACATGGGAAATTAGCTGTATTTGATATATCTGAATCGGGCGGTAAAATTGCAGAAAAACTGCTTATGCTGTTAAATACCCGTCAGAGGCAGGAGTTAGTAAATTATCTTCTTGCTTTAAAAGGGCAACAGAATAATCCGGCTGATATCCCATGTGATATTCCCGATACTTATAGGGTGCAGGGAGCCATTGAGGAACCTTTTACAGAGATCCGCATGGGGGATTTATATTTCTGCCAGGAGCAGCGGCTTGTATGTATTGGCGAGCAGATAATTGAATTAACTGCTAAGGAATTTGACATCCTTGCTTTGCTAATTACACACCCGAAGCGGGTATTTACCTATGAGCTGATTATGGAATTGGTTTGGAATGAGGATCATTCGTATTACTCTCGCAAGGCAGTCAATAACCATGTAAGCAATCTGCGGAAGAAGTTGAAAATTACGCCGGATTCCCCGGACTACATCAAAAGCGTTGTTGGCGTTGGTTATAAATTTGAAGTGCCGTAATATGACTATGGAATCAGATGACAGTTGGATACATCTAAGGTGTGGCTGCTATATCTATCTGTTTCGCTTAATGTGAGGAATCGTCAAGATTAGGAATGCGTTGTCTTGACGATTATCTATCATTATGCTGATAATGTAACAGCGTTTTGGTACATAATAAAGATAGATAGTTTGGGCAGGAAGGAGCAATGCAATGAATGAAAAAATTTTAGTGGTGGATGACGAAAAAGGGTTGGCAGATTTGGTTGAAGTCTATCTGAAAAACGATGGATATACCGTTTATAAATTTTACAATGGTACGGATACGTTAAGGTGCATTGAGTCTACCCACTTGGATTTAGCCATATTAGATATTATGCTCCCGGATATTGATGGCTTTCAAATTTGCCAGAAAATCCGGGAGAAATTTTATTTTCCTGTGATTATGCTGACAGCAAAAGTAGAAGATGGGGATAAAATCATGGGGCTGTCCGTTGCGGATGACTATATCACGAAGCCGTTCAACCCATTGGAAGTGGTTGCCCGCGTGAAAGCGCAGTTAAGGCAGTATATGAGATACAGACAGCCGCAGATCAAGCAGGAGGATGAATGCAGCGAATATGATATAAGAGGAATGACAATCAGTAAGAAAAGCCATAAATGTATCTTGTTTGGAAAAGAGCTTCAGCTGACGCCGACAGAGTTTTCAATTCTCTGGTATCTGTGTGAAAATCAGGGGAAGGTTGTCTCAACGGAGGAATTATTTGAAGTGGTATGGGGAGAAAAAACTGTGTGGGGAGTGGGATATACCATTGAAATCTTGGACAAAACCAGAGAAGAAATAGTAGAGATACAGGCTGCTCTATGGTAAAATGAACTTTCAACAGTTAAGGCTTGTGAAGATCCGGTCAAAAATAGGGAACCACCACAGTTTGGAAGGAGAATTTGCATGAAACACGTATGTATGCTTATATCTGTGGCTGATATTAACGCCGCAAGAAAATTTTATGAGGATCTGTTTGGATTAGAGGTGTTTCAGGATTACGGTAAGAACATCGCCTTTACCTGCGGCCTGGCACTGCAGCAGGATTTTGACTGGCTTGTGAATCTGCCGAAAGAAAAGATATTAAAGAAATCTAACAATGCGGAAATCGTCTTTGAGGAACAGGACTTTGACGGTTTTCTAAACAAGCTGAAAGAATACCCGGACATCGAATATCTGGGAGAAGTGATCGAACATAGCTGGGGCCAGCGGGTGATCCGGTTTTACGATTTGGATGGCCATATCATTGAGGTCGGCGAGGATATGAAAATGGTGATAAAGCGCTTTCTTGCTTCCGGCATGACCATGGAAGAAGTTTCTGTGAAAATGGATGCTTCCGTTGAGGATTTAACAAAGCTTCTGAATAGCTAATACATGATGGACGAATAAACAAATCGGAGATTGTAGGAATGAACATGAAAGTGATTATTAAGAAGAAAATGGAAGAATTATTATCAAAGGAATTTTATTACAGTCCGGATGAACTAAATGGAAAATCAACGGTGTATACTGTTAACTTCAATGCAAAACCACCATATATTAAAATACTAGCCTATAGAAATTGTGTTGTGGTTTGTACCTCAGAGAATCTGCGTTATAAAGTTCAAGAACTTTTACAAAGCAAGAATAGAGATGAAATATTTGAACTTCCTTTGGTTTATGGGCAGACAATACATTATGTTCCTAATGATAACTATACAGAAGAGGCATTGATTTCATTGGATTGTAAGTGCGAGTATCTTTTTGGCAGAGATATTTTCCCTTACTGGATTGACTGGTTTTGAAAATTCCTTAGCATTTGATGAAAATGGTTCTACATCAACAAAAGGTGTTTATATTGCAAAGGACAATAATAAAATTATTGGAGTAGCAGGCGCCGCAGAATCATCAACAGATGGTGTATGGGAAATAGGTATAGATGTTATGGAAGAATATAGAAATGCCAGATTGGGAACGTATTTAGTGAGGGGATTGACAAAAGAATTACTGGCACGAAATATTATTCCATTCTATTCTGCTTCTATAACGAATATTGGTTCGCAGATGGTAGCAAGTAGGTGTGACTATATACCGTTATGGGTTGATACATTTGGAACTATTCTTGATGGGAGTTCAGTATACAATGATATGATTAAAGGTTTATCATTGTAATTTGCTGAATGAAAACTTCCAGTTTGTCAAGTTCTTTCAAACCTTTCTTAACCCCTTTAGTTAAGAGACATCATTTACAAAAACTCTTATGGAAGTTTTGTAACCAGGTAGTTTAAGCCAATGGAGGAAACGTATATGAACTGAAAATTATCAGTTTAGTAACAAAAACGCAGGGGTTAATAAAAAACCGTGAAATGGCCGCTCATGTAAAAGAGAAGGGTCTTGCAGACTATGTAACGCAGGTAGATATTGCCGTGCAAAATTTCTTAAAGAAGGAGCTGTTTGCCCTTGCACCGGATATTCAGTTTCTCGGAGAAGAAACCGGATTGCAGGAAATAAAAGGCGGATCGCTTTTGATCTTAGACCCGGTTGACGGGACTACCAACCTTATGCACGACTATCAGCACAGCGTTGTATCTTTAGCGCTTTGCCGCCAGGGAGAAATTGTTATGGGAATCGTATATGACCCCTTCCATGAAGAAGTGTTTTCAACGATTAAGGGAGAAGGCAGCTTCCTAAATGGACAGCCCATACATGTATCAACCGCAGAAAAACTATCCGACACGATGATCGGGCTGGGAACAGCAAAAAGAGAGCTGGCTGATGATAACTTTGCCCGGTTCCGCAGAGTGTTCGGCCAGTGCCAGGATGTCCGCAGGATTGGGTCTGCCGCTCTGGAACTGGCATATACCGCCCGCGGCAGACAAGGTGGCTATTTCGAGATATATCTGAATCCCTGGGATTATGCTGCCGGTATGCTGTTGATTCAGGAGGCAGGCGGTCAAGTGACTGATTTTGCGGGAAAACCGCTTGATCCGAGAAAAGGCGGCAGCGTTGTAGGAACAAACGGATATATTCATACAGAACTGCTAAATCTGCTGTGAGCCGTGTGTTTCCTTTTTGGACATTGATGAGAATATAGCAATGCTTTTGAACAGCTAATACCTTGTGGACAAATAAAAAAACTGGAATTTGTAGGAATAGATATTCTGGAAAATATAGTGAAAACTGCGCATTTGTGGGGATGATACGAATCGTGTCACACATGTGAAAGAGCGATTCTTTCGTCATTTTACGTTTTTTGATAAGGTGAAACTGTCGAAAAGACAAACCAATTATAGAAAGGACGTAGAATGATGAAAAAAAGTGGAAAACAGGTTTTATTATTTGGAGGAATACTTATTGTAGCGTTTACAGTATGGACAGCTTTGATCCAGATGGTAGACGTGCAGCCGCTGGGTCAAAACGGAACCAATATTGGATTTGCAACATTCAATTGCTGGTTTCATCGTTTGGCAGGTGTCAATATGACAATTTATACGATTACCGATTGGATGGGACTTATTCCTTTAGTTGTATGCCTGATTTTTGCAGGTATTGGAGTGGTTCAGTTAATAAAGAGAAGAAGTCTCTTCAAAGTGGATCCAGATATCATTATCCTTGGAGTTTACTATGTTGTCGTGATACTGGCATATTTGATTTTTGAAATGATCTCAATCAATTACAGACCGATTTTAATCAATGGAGTTATGGAGGCTTCTTATCCTTCTTCAACGACATTACTGGTATTGTGTGTGATGCCGACTTTGATTGAACAGATTCAGCGTAGACTGTCAAGCATTGCAATGAAAAGAATCGTTACGATTCTGGCAATCGCTTTTTCGGCATTCATGGTTATCAGCAGATTGATTTCCGGAGTACATTGGGTTACGGATATTGTGGGCGGCGTATTGTTAAGTGCCGGATTATTTACTGTCTATAAGGCGGTAGTTATGCTGTCAATAAAAAAATGAAATAAAAAAGGGGGTGCAGGAAGTGGAATTCCATGAAAAGCTTCAGGAATTAAGAAAGAGCCGAGGTTTGACACAAGAAGAGCTGGCCGAGGCTTTATTTGTCTCCAGAACTGCAATTTCAAAATGGGAATCTGGAAGAGGGTATCCAAGCATAGATTCATTAAAGGAAATATCCAGATATTTCTCTGTGTCTATTGATGAGTTGTTATCTGGAGATCAGTTGGTTTTGATTGCGGAAAAAGAAAACAAGTCAAACCTAGGCGGTCTATGTGACTTGTTATTTGGATTTGCCGATTTGCTTTCTTTGATGCTTATTTTTCTTCCATTGTATCCCAAACCGGTTGGCGGATATATCTATTCGGTCAATCTTATTGAGTATGTAGATAAAGAAATTTGGGTTTGTACGACATATTGGGGTCTTTTTATCGCATTAACGATTGTTGGAATTGTGAAGATTTTAATGGTCAATTTCAAATTTGAAAAGGGAAAAAAGGCGATTACTTTTTTATCTGTTGGGCTTAGTATTATTACTGTTTTGTTTTTGTCGATTGCGAGAGAAGCATATGCAGTAACAGTGGCTTTTCTGTTGTTACTTATAAAAGGGGGGCTGCTTTATAAACGAGCCGCAGCAGGCCGATAAGAGGTTGGGCCATACAACTTCCTGTTTGTCAGAGAGTAACGCAACAGAAAAGTAAATGGAAATTTATGGAGGATACGATGCTTGAAAATATACCATCTCATTCAACTATGACGGAATTGCTTGGACAATCCTTGCTCGAAGTTTGGCAAGCATTATGTTTGGCTATTGATAAAAAATACGATATGGATCGAGTATGGAATACTGGTGGTAAGCAATGGGATTACGAGTATAAATATCGCAGAGGCGGTAAAACACTTTGCTGCCTATACGCTAAAAGTAATTGCATTGGATTCATGATTATCTTTGGAAAAGATGAAAGAATAAAATTTGAAGATATAAGGGGTACTCTTTCTGACGCCGTTTGCAGGCAATATGATGAGGCAAAAACCTATCGTGACGGAAAATGGGTCATGTTTGAACCGACCAATACGGCTGATTTTGATGAATTTGCGCCACAGCCTGGCAGGCCATCGCGCAGCGATTTTGTTCAATCGGGATTTTTGAAACATTCATTAAAGCAGAGGAGGATAAAATGCCATACACATTTCAATCAGTGAAAGACACGGAAAAATTAACAGATAGCAGTAAACTATATAATTTTATTGAAGGCTTTGCAGATTATAAAAATCAGTTTTCTCTTATATACGGTAAAATTAAAGCGTTATTTGGTCAACCAATCTATGAGACAGAAAATTTGGGAAATCTTTTTTTATATCGCATTTTAACGACATCGGATGAAGGGGAAGAAATCCACTTAGAGATTTACTGTACAGGCTCAGGTCCCGCAGTTGGCGGTATGCAGGATGAAAAATCCAGAAAAGCGGCAAAGGCTTTAGTAGATTATGTCTGGCAGGCCGAACCGGTTAACTACACACATAAAGCTTACTATTTCGACGGACCTACAGTTCTTGAATTCGGAATCAAAAATGGCTCTCCTTATTATAACGAAACGGAGTTAAGACTTTCGGAAAAAGAATTTACGGAACTGTATACACATTTATCGTAAAACCTCAAAATATGTATCCTTCTCCTTTGTTTTTGCCTTTATGAAAGTTCATAACATGAGGGAAAAGGATATAATAGTTAATAAGTGCTATAAATTAGGTCTTATCATAATTCCAGTTTGTCAAGTTCTCTCAAACCTTAACTCCTTTAGTTAAGAGACATCGTTTGCAATAGATCTATGGAAGTTTTGTAACCAGGTAGTTGAAGCCAATGGAGGAAACATATATGGGTATTCAGAAAAATATCAGCTTAGTAACAAAGGCGCAGGAGTTCATAAAGAACCGTGAATGACCGCTCATGTAGAAGAGAAGGGCCTTGCAGACTATGTAACGCAGGTAGATATTGCCGTGCAAAATTTCTTAAAGAAGGAGCTGCTTGCCCTTGCACCAGACATATAAACAGTTAATACGTGAGGGACGAATAAACAAATCGGAATTTGTGGAGAGATTTCCTGAACTTTCCTTATTTTTCAAGGCTCGCAGAGCCTTATATGATGAAATGATATGTATTTTCCCTTATTTTTGCCCTTGTGAGATAATCGTGAGGGAAATAAGGGAAATTTCAATTTAGTCGTTGCCCGCTACTTTATCGAGAAGTCTTGCGGAGCTCCGTTTAATGTTAGTGTAACAGATGTGGAGACGATTATATCAAAAATCATAGCAATCCCCATAGATGACGGTGTTTCATTTCACATTAAAAGAATATCGGAAATTATGGAAGAAGCAGATTATCCGAGAGTACGAGTAAGTATGGAAACTAAGCTTGATGGTGTCATTACACCATTAAAGATAGATATTTCCACAGGGGATGTAATTACACCAAGAGAAATAAGGTATAGATTTAACCTTATGCTTGAAGATCGTACAATTGAAGTGTGGGCTTATAATCTTGAGACGGTATTGGCTGAGAAACTGGAAACTGTTATCAGCCGAAATGTTACGAATACACGAATGAGAGATTTTTATGATATTTATATCCTGCAAAAATTGTATGGACAACAACTCAAAAAAGAAATACTATGGAATGCACTTGTAGCGACAGCCGGGAAACGTGGAACATTGGAGCAGATAAAATCTGGAATATAAGAGAAATATTTGATGAAGTTGAATCAAGTCTGGTTATGGAAAAGTTGTGGGAAACATATCAAAAAAATTATTCTTATGCTGCTGATATTTCATGGCATATAGTCATGGAGTCTGTTCGATATTTATATCAAACTGGATGTTCGTCGAATTCTTGAAATAAACATACTCTCTCCAACAAAAATTCAAGAAAAAATGCTAATCTATAATATGGAGGTGAAGTAATGCAGAAGATTTTAATTGTCGAAGATGATGCTGATATTCAAGATATACTGAAAAACCATCTTATTGATGCAGGATATGAAGTTGCTGTCGCTTCTGACGGCGTGGCTGGGATAGCAATGTTTGACGATGCAATCGACCTTGTATTGTTAGACATTATGCTTCCTAAAATTGACGGTTATGGTGTATGTGAGGTCATTCGCAAGAGGTCACAAGTCCCAATCATCATGCTTACCGCGCTATCAGATGAAGAAAACCAGTTGAGGGGCTTTGAACAACAGATTGATGATTACATTCCAAAGCCCTTTTCTCCCAAAATACTGTTATGTAAGATTGCGGCTATACTTCGGCGTAGAACTACTGAAAATCAAAATCAATCCCTACTTACCTATAAAGAGTTGAGTATAGATATTGACGGATTTCATGTGTATCAAAGTGGAAACGAAGTCGTCTTGACCAGTAAGGAGTTTTCACTTCTTAGGCTTATGATTGAAAATCAAGGAAAGGTTTTTACTCGGCAGATGTTACTTGAACGATTGTGGTCGGATGATTTGGAAGTCGAAGATCGGATTGTTGACAGCCATATAAAGAACATTCGTAAAAAGCTAAGTGCCGATTATATAAAAACAATTAGAGGGGTGGGATATAGAATTGATAAAGTGCATTAAAAGGCGGCTATCTGTCAAGATTTTTATAATTACGTTTCTCTTACTGGGGGCAGCTTGTTGCGGAACATATTTCTTTATATCAAAGCTACTGCCTACGACATATTCAAATTTTATAAACTCGGCTACGGAGAAAGCCGCCATGCACCTTGCCGAGCAAATGACGGATTTTGATAATATAGACGATTGTGAAAATGAATTGACAGATTTTTCAGCGGAAACAAATGCTACTTTTTGGATTGAGGACAGCAACGGTTACATTATCTATCCAAATGAAGCATCAACGGAAACATCTACCGTTTCGGCAGACCAAACAGTTACATTTGATGAAGATGCGTCGTTCATAGATATGCAACCGTCCGGGACAACTACGACGAACTTTTATCCGATTACTCTAAAAAACGGTACTACTTATACATTGGCAGTTCAAACGGATTTGTACGTTGTACAGCAGGCAACAAAAGTATTGCTGTCCATACTTCCGTATGTCATCTTAATGGTTTTTCTGCTAGCGCTCCTTTGTGCATGGCTCTATACATGGTACATTACTCGACCTATTGTGCAACTGAGCAGGATTTCAAAACAAATGGCGGAACTGAATTTTTCCGGTCAATGTAATACTTCGCGAGAAGATGAATTGGGCTGTTTGGCGCAAAATCTAAATTCGTTGTCGGCTTCGCTCTCTACTGCATTGAACGACCTTCAAACTGCAAACCGGCAGCTCAAAACAGATATTGAAAAGGAACAAGCATTAGAGCAACAACGGGTAGAATTTTTCTCGGCAGCATCCCACGAACTGAAAACACCGCTGACTATTTTGAAAGGCCATTTGGCGGGGATGCTGAACGGAGTCAGCGGCTATGAGAACCACACAGAGTACATGGAGCGTTCCATTGCGGTTGTTGACAGGATGGAAAAGTTGGTAAAAGAGTTGTTATATGTTTCTAAAGCGGATGGAACTCAAAAATGCGAATATAAAACCGTTGACATTGCGGAAGTATTTCGGGTACAGATTGCTACAGTAACAGATTTATTGGAAAAAAAGAAACAGAGCCTTGAAGCAAATATTCCTGACCGACTTTACTGTGAAGTGGAACAAGTGCAGATGGAACGGGCAATTCAAAACATATTGGTAAACGCAATTCGGTATTCTCCAAGTGGCGAATTGATTCGTATTTCTTTGTCTGAAATATACGGTACGATTCGTGGTGAAATTGAAAATACAGGTGTCCATGTGTCTGATGATGCTATCCCACATTTGTTTGAAGCTTTCTACCGGGCGGACGCATCTCGTAACCGCAATACAGGAGGAACTGGATTAGGGCTTTATATTGTTCGTAAAATCATGGAAATGCACCATGCAAAGTATGGTATCTCAAATACAAGCAATGGTGTACTGTTTTGGTTTGAATTGCCATGCAAGCAGCCGATAGACAACTTCATCTAAAATCCATAATTCATGCAAACTATATCCAAGTTGCATTGTTATATTATAGCTGTCCTCAAGGGCAGCTATAATTTTTAGAAAGCGAGGTCTTATTTATGAAGAACAAAAAAATTTGGGCAGTAGGCTTGTGCGGAGCAATCTGTTTAAGTGTTGCAGGATTTACTTATGTAAGTGCATTGGCTTCGGACACGCCAAAGGTTTCGACATCCGAAACCGAAAATACATCCGGTGTAGATATTCTCTATCAGGATACCGATGGTGGTCAAATCAGCACTGACGGTAAAAGCTGGATTGCCGAGGTAGATTACGAAAAGAACAATGCAGCACCGGATGTGCAGTGGTGGACAGCCGACGAGTACGAGGCTTGGATGAACGAACAGAAAAAAGAAATGGAATCGTTGATTGGAACCGGAGATGGTTGGTATGATGGGCAAGGCGTATTCCATGAATTTACGAAGGAAAGTGTGGATGCTATGATGACCAGCTATAAAGAAACTCTGGAAAGTATTAAAAATGGAGTATTGTATTCCAAAGATAGCGGTGATGGTGATACCTATTCAATGATTCCACCTACCGATGATGTGGTTTCCGATTATAGCGTTGACATTACAACGGATAATGGTCAAAAGGTACACATTGGAAATTACTCAACAGTTGAAGAATTGAACAAAGCAATTTCTGACGCTGTTAAAACTGGACAGCTCACCCAAGAAGAAGCGGACGCAGCTTTCAAGTAAATATGCGAGGCTTGTCCTAAAGCAAGACAAGGAAGCTGTCACTCTCTGAGACACTGGGAGTGACAGCGTAATCATCATAGATAAAATGAATCTTCTGCATCCACCCACATCTGCATATTACCATCAAGATATAATCGTGCATATTCAAGCGGTTCATCAATAGCAAGAAAGGGAAATCTGGTTATGGACGATTGGTTTACAATAGATAGCATAGATAAAAAAACTTATGTTATTAGCGAATATCGACACTGGGAGGAAACTCATTGCTACTTGTTGAATGGAGATACCCAGAGTCTGTTGATTGATACAGAACTCGGTATTTTAAACATATACGATGAAGTGATTAAGTATACGGACAAGCCCATCACAGCGGTAGCGACACACATTTATTGGGACCACATTGGAGGTCATAAATATTTTCCTGATTTCTACGCTCACGCTGCTGAATTAGATTGGCTAAACGGTAAATTTCCCCTGTCGATGGAAACAATTCGGGAGATGGTAGTTGATCGCTGTGATTTACCAGACGGATTTGATGTCGGTTCTTATGAGTTTTTCCAGGGAACGCCGACAAGGATTGTAGCCGACCATGATATGATTGATCTTGGTGGACGGCAGATCGAGGTGCTACACACCCCTGGACACTCGCCAGGACACCTGTGTTTTTGGGAAAAAGAGACAGGATATCTTTTTACCGGCGATTTGGTATATAAAGATGTATTATTTGCCTACTATCCATCTACTGATCCGGAGGCATATCTCACCTCGTTGAAAAAGGTTGCGTCTTTGCCTGTTAAGAGAGTATTCCCCGCACATCATTCATTGGATATACAGCCGGAAATTTTAATCCGTATGCGAAAAGCATTTGAGGAACTTGAAGAAAATGGGAAACTTTGTCACGGCAGTGGCACATTTAATTATGGCGATTGGGGAGTTTGGTTATAAAAATCCCAGTTTTATAGAATTGAACAAATTGGAATTAAACTTCATAAATCGTATAGCTTGACATTTAAGTGTAATCGTAGTAAAATAATTACGGTATAATGCCAAATAATAAATGTGAGGTGAGAATATGGACAGTAGTAGTTGCAGTTGTAACAAGATGAATATGGTATTCCTATATTTTCAGAGATCGTATGTCAACTTGCTGTCTGTGTTCTAACTGCGTTTTTGAAAATATTTGAATGCCATTGTTTGCTTCAACACTACTCTACACAAACAGAAACAGGCTGTGTAGATGTTTTGTGACTAACAATGGTATTTTTATGCCCATTTTTAGCTATCAATGAATGTTTGCACGCCTGCCATTACGAATTCGTGTAAAGGAGGCACTAACAATGAACAAGAATATTTTCATTCCAGTAACCACAAATGCATCAATTTCTGAGTTTGCTTCTGAAATCATCAGCATTATCCGAAGCAATCTGACTCCTGGGAAATTGCGAGAGGCGATCGGCGAATATCACGAAAAAGACATTGCCGCTACGCTTACCTCGCTTACCAAAGAGGAGTGTCAGCGTTTATTCCGCATTATGCAGCCGGAGAATATTGCTAATGTTCTGGAATATGCGGAACACAATGATTCTTATTTTGAATTATTAGGAATCAATCAAAAAACAGAAGTTCTTTTCTTTATGGAAACATCTTCAGCAGTAGAATTGCTCCAAAACCTTTCCAAAGAAAATCGGACAACTTTACTGGATCTGATGCGACCGGATATTCGGGCTGAAATTAAGTTAATCAGTTCTTTTGATGAAGATGAAATCGGCAGCAAAATGTCAACGAACTTTATTGCTGTATCGAACAACTCTACCGTAAAGGTAGCTATGTCGGAATTGATTTGTCAAGCAGCGGAAAATGACAATATTTCCACTTTGTACGTGGTAGACGAAAACAAAACCTTTTGCGGTGCCATTGACTTAAAGGATTTAATCATTGCACGTGAAAACACACCGCTTTCTGACATTACGACACTGTCCTACCCTTATTTGTATGCAAAAATGGAAATACAAGATTGTATTCCTTTCCTGCGTGATTACTCTGAAAACTCAATCCCTGTGTTGGATGACGAAAACAAACTGCTCGGCATTGTGACTTCACACGATTTTATTGAAATCCTTGGAGAAGAACTCAATGAGGATTATGTAAAATTGGGTGGTCTGCCTTCAGAGGAAGATTTAGCGGAGCCGATTTTTTTGAGTATCAAAAAAAGAATTCCTTGGTTGAGTATTTTATTGGTATTAGGATTAGGCGTTTCAGCAACAGTAGGACTCTTTGAATCCATTGTTGCACAGATACCGATCATTATGTGTTTTCAATCTCTTATTTTGGGTATGGCAGGTAATGTAGGAACCCAGTCCTTAGCTGTTGCCATTCGTGTTTTGATGGATGTACAAATCGACCATAAACAGAAAGCTATGCTTGTATGGAAAGAAGTTCGTATCGGTTTTCTGAATGGCTTGATTTTGGGAGTATTATCCTTTGTTGCGATTGGTGGATACCTGTGTATAAAGGGAAATGCCCCATATTTCTCTTTTGCAGTTGCCGGTTGCCTTGGAATTGCAATGAACCTTGCAATGATGATATCCTCTTTATCGGGGACTGTTATTCCAATCTTCCTCAAAAAAATCGGTGTTGATCCTGCGGTTGCGTCTGGTCCGTTGATTACGACTATCAATGACCTTGTTGCAGTTGTATCATACTATGGTTTGTCTTGGCTTATTTTACTGAACATTATGCATATAGCCTAAGCAACATTGAATGGTGTTCCATAAGAAACTAAAAATATCAATAGCAAAACACGAAATACCGTCCATGGTCTTGATGAACAGTGCAAGCACTGCCATTGACGGTATTTCTTTATTTTGTTTTTAATCAATCAAGGGTGGTAAGCCCCAAATTGGCTTACCGGTTTACTTGTTCCAATGGGCGGAGATTTTGACTTTATGGATGAACATTCCCATCACGCTGCAAGCGGACTGACAGAGGAAGAATCAAGAAACCGGGATGTTCTAAGGCATATCATGGAAAGCAGCGGATTTGAAGCCTACTGTAACGAGTGGTGGCATTATGTTCTGGCAGATGAACCGTACCCAAATACATATATCAATTTTAGCATTTCATGACTAACTGAACTGGTATACTGATGATATTCGTCATTTCCAAACGAAAAGCGGAGAGTGATTTCCTCTCCGCTTTTCGTTTCAATTACTTTATTTTGTCACGAGGGGCTTTCCGTCTTTGTCAACTAATGGGCAAATGCCCCCGCCCGTTCCAAACTTTGCGACAAGGTAATTAACGCCGTTTCTCTATCTACTACCACATAAAAGCCCTTAACGCTTCCCTCGGTTTCTGTAATTTCAAATCTCTTGCCTTCCATAAAAGACACCTCCTCTATAGGTTAAAATCAAAATTCCTGTCTTGTAAAGATATGATAACTGATTTGGTACATTACATAGCACCACGCCAATGCAAGGAGCGGAGAACAGCACAGCAGGATAAAAACAAGCTGGTCTGTCAATTCAACGCCCAGTATGGCAAGAAGCTGGTATATCCCAAAACAAATCCCTGCCGGAATGAGAAATGATACTAATAGCAGCACACGGCCTTTTTCGGCCCCGAATTTGAACACAAGGGGGATTGACATACTTCCAAAGATCAGGGAGATCACCCATGCTGCCAAAGCCAAAAATAACAGCTCCCCAATTCCCGCCAAGTCAAAAGTGATTTTTCTCATAGCAAATCCACCGATGGAACCAATCACCAGACCAAACAGGCTGCCGACAGCACAAAAGATTGTTAATACAACAAATTTTCCGACCACTAACTCCTTCTTTGAAACGGGCATTATCATGGCATATCGTGTCCATTTGGAATTGTTATCAAAAGAAAAGGTTGTTACGATCATCATGCTGCATAAAATTGCACATACAAATATATATCCCTCTACGCCGGAAAATGGGATAAGCGCAATTGCAAAAACCACGAGAATGAACAGCATGGATTTCGCATTGTGGCCGATATTGAATAAATCTTTTAAAATAAGGCTTTTCATCTGGCTTGCTCTCCTTTCACATACAGCAGCAGAATATCGTCGATTGTTGCGTCGTCTACTACTGCATTTTTATATTTTCTTCTGACTTTTTCTTTATCCGCTACAAGCACATTCCATTGATAATCATCTTTTCGGTATGCCAAAATTTCTTCTTTATCGAGCTGATCGAACATTGCAGCTCCACAACGGAAAATACCATAGTGGTAACGAAGTTCATCTTTTGTTTTACAAAAAAGCACTTTACCCTGATGGATAAAAGTAATGTAATCCGCAACCTTCTCTAAATCGGTCGTGATATGGGACGACATCAAAATGGAGTGGTTTTCATCCTGCACAAAATCAAGAAATACGTCAAGAATATCATCCCGCATCACGGGGTCAAGACCGCTGGTAGCTTCATCTAAAATCAGCAGCTTTGGCTTATGGGAAAGCGCAACGGCTATACACAATTTCATTTTCATTCCTTTGGAGAGTGTTTTAATCTCTTTATCTGGTGGAAGCTGAAAGCGATTCAGAAAATCCTGATATAAATATTCGTCCCACTGTTTATAGGCGGCACTTGAGATTTTTCCGACTTTGGCAGGAGTCAAAGTATCATAAAAATTAATGCCGTCGAACACAACGCCTATATCCTCTTTAAGCTGCCTAGATGAGGATAATTCCTGTCCCCAAAAAGTAACTGTACCATCGTCTTTATGGATAAGGTCAAGAATTGCATTGATCGTTGTACTTTTTCCGGCTCCATTTTCGCCAATAAGCCCCATGATAGTTCCTTTGGGAACAGAGAACGAAACATGGTCTAACATAAAACCGGCGTACTGTTTTGTCAGATTTTCAACCTGTAAAATAGCGTCCATAGTCACTCCTCCTCTTGATAAAAAAGCGATAAAAGTTCAATTAATTTTTCCAACGATATTCCGCTTGTTCGTCCAATATCAGCAGCTTCCTGTAAATGTTCCTCTGCTAACCGCTGCTGTTCCTCTTGATAAAAGTCCTTATTCTGCGCTGATACAAAACTTCCTCTGCCGACAGTTGTTTCAATGAATCCGTCCCTTTGTAAATCCTCATACGCTTTTTGAACGGTAATCACGCTTACATGGATAGATTTTGCCAACGCCCGCATAGAGGGAATAGGGTCGCCTGTTTGTAATTCTCCGCTCATAATCAGGGCTTTTATCTGTGAAGTTATCTGCTCATATATCGGCTTGCTCGTATTGCTGCTTATGATAATTTCCACAATGTCCCTCCCCGTGTCCATTAATGTACTTATCGTACAAGTACATTATATTCATTTAAAACGGGTTTGTCAATAGGATGATGAAAAGATTTACCGTATCTATGGCCATCAGAGTGGGGTAACAATTTACTGTGACCGGGTAAAGGGAGACCAAGCGGCAGAGGTAAATATCCTCATAGTTGTAGAGATACTGCATTTATATAAAAATTCACAAAAAATAGGATGATAGCAGGACAAATCAGGAAAGAAAACAGAATCCTCCCTGGTACAATTTACTCAGCAAAAGCGGATGAGATCTGCCGCATAGTCAGGTAAATTGTAAGGGAGGAGGGGCTGTGTATATATAGAAGATAGTAAATCTCCTTACATCGTTATCCGTGGATCGGCGAGGCTCACAAAATGCCATGAGTGGGTATTTTGCTGCGGATATGGATCGCACAGTGAGTACACAGTCCCACCGTGAGGATTCGATATTCTCACAGCAATAGGATATGTATTTATAGCTATTGACTTTCTGTTTGCAATAAGCTATAATATGACCATAAAATTAAAACGGTCATATTGGAGATATATGGTATGTATAAAGAAGTTGATATTTCTTCAAATAATGTTCCGATAACACTTTCTATCTGGTATACAGAAAGAAGCTGTCCTACCATTGTTTTTTTGCCGGGTACTATGTCACACCCTCTCATGTATGAGAATTTTCTATGTGGATTGAGCGAAAGAGGGTTTATTATAATAGGTGTTCACTATCTTTCACACGGAAAAAGCCCAAAAATCAAAAAAAATTATATAATGGAAGATATGTTGCATAATGTATATGACGCAACAACTTACGGAATAGAAAATTTCGGCGAAAACATAGCTGTCATGGGTTCCAGTCAAGGCGGGATTTTAGCTGCAATGGCGGCAGGTAGGGACACAAGGTTAAAAGCCATTTTTCCACATAATATCATGCTGACTACATTAAAAGAAACTATGAGCTTAACAAAATATCCCGCATGGTCGTACCGTTTTATGGGGCTGATACAGTGGGGCTTTCGTGTAGGTGGAAAATTGCTGCCTAACTACAAGGTTCCAGGAGACGCTTATTTAGACTATGACAGAGTATTTTATAGTGAACAGGCAAAACAAGATTGCTTAAATGACCCTATGCTTTTACCCTATTATCCTTTAAGATTTGTCGCCAGCTTATTTAATGCTGACTTATCGTGCTTGGAGAATGGAGCTATACAATGTCCTGTTATTTTAATTACTGCCAAAGGCGACCCGCTTTTTAGCTTTGATTATACCAACAAAGTATTTGATTTAATTCATGTACCGCAAAAGGAATTACTTGCTTTAGAGCTTAATCGTCACATGATTTTTAATGAGGACACGGACACTACAATAAACGCATTGGAAGCTACCTTGCATAAATATCTTGGATAGCATATTGATTATATAATTAATAAATGTTATACTTTTCATGACGATATAAATATTTTAGTCATAAGGAGGTTATGAGTTTGCCACGATTTACGGAACAAGAAAAAGAAATCATAAACAGTAAACTTTTGATAGAGGGAGAAAAGCTGTTTGCATTACACGGCTTAAAAAAAGTAACAGTTGATGATTTAGTAGCTGCTGTAAACATATCAAAAGGTTCTTTCTATGCTTTTTATCCCAGTAAAGAACATCTATATGTTGAAATCAATTTTCGCTTACAAAAAGAGTTATTTACAAGTATAGAAACAACCGTTAAAAAGAAAAAGTATAAGAACCATAGAGATTTAGCAAAGGACGTTATCATGCTAAGTTTAACGGGGGTGATTACTTCGCCTATTCTTTCACAGATTGATTTATCTTTAATGGACTATCTGCAAAGAAAAATATCGTCAGATATTTTTGAAAATCATATGTACAGTGATATTCGTATATTGGAGATATTGGAGGATTTAGGGGTTGTATTTTTGGTTCTGCATACGGTTATTATAAAATCCCTGTATTCTGTTTTATCCTGTTTGGAACAATTCAAAGAGGACGAAGAACTGAATATGATACAAAATCTTTTAGTGAATGGTATTATTCAGCAAGTAGTAGCAGAGTAACAATCTTGTTTGGTTATTTGACAGGCAGATAGCCAAACATATTTTTTATAATTTATATGACTATATATTCATATAGGTCATAAAGTCTAAGGAGGACAAAATAATGATTGATGTGAAAAAACTGTATTTTAGCTATACCGACAAACCGTTTGTCGAGAATGTGAGTTTCCATGTTGGGAAAGGAGAAATTTTTGGATTTTTGGGCCCCTCTGGTGCCGGAAAATCAACCATTCAAAAAGTTTTGACCGGACTTAATACAAGATATAAAGGCAGCGTAAAAGTTGCAGGTACAGAAATTCGGGAGCGTACAAATCGGTTTTATGAAAATATTGGAGTAGACTTTGAATTTTCAACCTGCTACGAGAAATTCACAGCACGGCAAAATCTCGCCTATTTTGCTTCGTTGTATGAAAAGCAGCCTCGGTCTATTGATGAACTATTGCATATGGTTGGATTGGAAAATGACGGAGATAAAAAGGTTGGCGACTTTTCCAAAGGTATGCGTTCCCGCTTGAATTTTATCAAAGCGTTGATACATGACCCAGACATATTATTCCTTGATGAACCGACAAGCGGTCTTGACCCTACGAATAATCGTTTGATGAAAGATATTATCCTTGCAGAAAAGAAACGTGGGAAAACGGTTATCATCACTACTCACAACATGTTTGACGCAACAGAGCTATGTGACCAGGTAGCCTTTATCGTTGCCGGAAAAGTAAGCGCATTGGATAGTCCGCATAATTTGATTATGTCAAGGGGAGCTGCAAAAATACAATATACCTACTATGACAAAGGTGAGAAAACGGGAGAATGTCTGCTTGATAGAACCACAGAAGATAAGTTATTGAAAAACTTAATTTCCGAAAACCGTCTGCTTTCCATTCATAGTAGTGAGCCTACATTAAATGATATTTTTGTAGATATTACAGGGAGGACACTTCAATGAGATTGGGACGTTTAGTTTGTGGTGATATACATTTCCAATGGAAATATGGTTTCTATTTTATCTACTTTATTTTAACAGTTTTATATGTGTGCGGGATTGGCGCTTTGCCGGAACATTGGAAAACGGATATTGCTTCTATTATGATCTACTCTGACCCGGCAGCAATGGGATTGTTTTTCATGGGAGCGATTGTTCTTTTGGAAAAAAGTCAAAAGGTATTAAATGCTATGGTGGTATCCCCTGTAAAAATATCGGAATATATACTTTCAAAAACAGTTGCGTTGATTGCTATTTCTACGGTAATCGCATTGATATTAGGGGTAGTTTCCGGCAGCAATCATTTACTGGGTATCGCAGTTGGTACTGCTTTAACATCAGCAATCTTTACTATGCTTGGAATTATTGCAGCTACAAAAATTTCAAACTTGAACCAATTTCTCATTGTGATTATGCCAATAGAGATTATTTGCTTTGTACCGCCTATTGTTGGGTTGTTTGTAAAATTGCCAGATATATTTTCCTTTTTCCCCTTTATCGCCTGTATGAAACTTATAACCGGGAAAAGTTCTTTACTATCGTTTGATATGATACTTGTATTTGTTACATTGATTATCCTATACATGGTTGCGCGGCATACAGTTCAGCATATGTGGAGGACGTTAGGAGGTGTAAAGCTATGAAAAAGATATTATCCAGTACCATACAGGTATTTAGGCAAATCAAGAGCGACCCTATGATGTTCGCAGCCTGTTTTACGCCTTTTGTCATGGGAGCTTTGATTAAATTCGGTATTCCATTTATTGAAAGGATAACAGCTTTTTCTTTGCAAGAATACTATCCGATTTTTGATTTATTACTTTCTATCATGGCTCCTGTATTGCTTTGTTTTGCATTTGCCATGATTACGTTAGAGGAAATTGATGATAAAGTATCGCGGTACTTTTCAATTACCCCTCTTGGTAAGGCGGGGTATCTCTTTACAAGGTTGGTAGTACCCGCAATTATTTCAGCGGTCATCGCTTTTATTGTACTGTTGCTTTTTTCATTAGAAAAGTTGTCCATTGGAATGACAATATGTTTGGCGCTTCTCGGCTCAGTACAGGCAATTATTGTTTCACTTATGATTATCACATTATCAAGCAATAAATTAGAGGGTATGGCAGTTACAAAACTAGCTGCACTTACATTACTCGGAATACCAGCCCCCTTTTTTATTGATAGTTACTACCAGTTCGCGGTTGGCTTCCTTCCATCATTTTGGGTAGCGAAAGCCATGCAGAATGAAGCGGTTCTTTATTTCTCCATAGGATTGGTGGTAGCTTTAGTCTGGTACTACTTCCTTGCAAAACGTCTGTTTCGGAAGCTGGCAGGATAAGGAGGCATATTATGGAAAAGGGTAGACTGATTAATTCTTTATGACGCTCACTGAATTGCCGAAGAAGTCCATCAGGCGATTGAACACAGCTTTCCACAATGTAAACATTGTATGGTACATGTTAATACGAATGAACTTTCCCATTCTGCATAGGACGGGGAAGATGATTTAAGGTCACTGAAAGGAGGTGAAGTAGGTTATGGAACGATACTGGCGGATTGTCATTGTTGCGGTTTTGATTGTCGTTGGCTTACTTAAAATTGTAATTATGAAGAAGTTTAACCAAAGGAGAAATTCTAACAATTGTTCAAAAGATAGCGAGGACGACAAGATGTATTAAGGTTTATTGAAATCTGTAAAAATTCACAAAAAATAGGATGATAGCAGGACAAATCAGGAAAGAAAACAGAATCCTCCCTGGTACAATTTACACAGCAAAAGCGGATGAGATCTGCCGCATAGTCAGGTAAATTGTAAGGGAGGAGGGGCTGTGTATATTATAGAAGATAGTAAATCTCCTTACATCGTTGTCCGTGGTTCTGCATAAGTCGTACAATTGAATATTGTTTGGCGGCCTGTTCAAAAGCGTAAACAACAAAAGCACGATGCCTGGTTTTATATTGGGTATCGGTGCTTTTACTTTATTGCTGTTCAGGATGAAAGGCGAGCCATTTAGCTTCATAAGTATCTAAATAAAACCGGTTTCCATACTCATTTTGAACGTAATGTTTTTTTACCTGATACCAACCGCGTAATTCAGTCCGCAAATCTGAGTCTGGGGAAATGGGTTCCAGCCATATCTGAGTAAATTGCCGGATCTCAGATAAGACAAGAGGCTTTCCGGATGGCAGACTCGGCTCGGAAAACAGCTGCGGCAGCGTAAACAGCTTTTGGGCATCAGAGAACGGAATGGTTTGCCCGTTTGAGAGCATCAGAGTATGATTGATGGTGTTGACCAGCATCCAACCATGCTTCGCGGACCAAACCGGTTTTCCGTGAAAAATTGGAAGCGACTCTGAAGGAACTGGTACAGATTGAACTGAGATTCCCTGCTCCGACCGTCCAAGAAGAAAATCGGTTGTTACGCCGTAGAGATCGGACATTTTCTCAAGTCCTTCAACAGAGGGGGATTTGCGTTCTCCCTCCCATGCACTTAGAGTTGGTTGGGAGATGCCGAGTTTTTCGGCAGCCTCAATTACTTTCAAATTATTAATTTGCCTTGCTTTCTTAAAATATCTCGGCATTTGCCCACCACCTTTATCTTAACAATCATCTGTTATTCAAGAGTCCAGAATCTTCTTGCTGCGAACGTTTTCTCCTCCAGCTTTTTGATTCGTGAAAATACTGTTGAATGTCAGTCTACTATGTACATATTATTGTAGATATCGAGAATCGAATCTTTGGAACGGGAAATACCGATATCTGTTAGCCTAATATCAGTTTCACGTATCTGGGCAATAAAGTTTTGGATGTCCTCCCCAACGGAGGATGGTACTGAAATCCTCAGGTCTTCCCGAATTAACGGAAAAAGGCGAAATACATCCAGACGATGTTTCCGAATGTCACGGGGACTCACATAGAATCCCTGCGCCTTTTTGTCCTTGAGATCGAGCCAAGCTTTCATTTTCAAGGGAATGATGTGCTCGGCATCTAAGATGGATATCCCATCCGTGACGGTTCGGCCATCTAAAAGAAAATGATAGTAGTCGTCATTAAGAAGAATTGCGGACAGACTGGATACCTCATCATCAATATGCAGGGGCATGAGATGGGTATCAGCCTGAAGCTCCACATGATTCTGCGGTCTGGAGAAAAGCTCTATCATCTTAGGGTAAGAGGGATTGGCCGGGTCAATGAAGCGATAGAATTCAGGCTGTCCTGTGCTTCTCTGTCTGGCATGATAGCCGCCGGCTTCTATGAAATCCCAAAATGCTTTTGCAAATTCTGTTGTCAGTGCCTCCACGATAATTACCATGTCGATATCAGCGGTCTGGCGGAAGTCAAGTCCGGCATCTGACATAAGCAGATCGCAGGCAAATCCCCCAATAACCGTATACTGGTCTTTATAATTGTCGAAATGTTCTCTGAAAATATCTATTCCGTTTACCATGTGTGTTTCTCCTTATTATTCCTCATGCTTGATTGGAAGTACGTGTTTTTCTCTTATATCGTCCAGACCCATTTGAATCCGTTCATTTGGATTATCTTCCAAACTTAACAGCAATGAGATATCATCAACCCGCCCGTTATTTGCCAACAAAATCGGATCATAGCGCCATACTTCAAGAATGTGCCCTCCAAAATCCCGGAAATCCTGCTCAGAGATAATTTCTGCAGATGGGATTTGTGTGCCGGCTTTTTTTGAGATGGCAGTTGCACCATCCTGTTCGTTTGCCCCAACCATTGAAATATCCGCCAAAGCAAGGACACCGCTTTTGGGCAATGCTGAATCATGGAAGGGGGTTCTGACGTATATAAGTCGTTCTACAGGTGATTTTAAGCGGGGATAACCTTTCTTTAAAAATTCAGGCTTATTAAAGGATGGAGAAATCCATTTGTTTGTTCCCTCGGTCTTGTAAGTAATTAGGCCGGATACGGTAAGATCATCAATTGCTCTGGTGCAGGTGGCTTTGGAGAGCAGAAGATCTCTGGATATTTGCGTCAAATTGACGGTATCAGTAGTCTGCAAATAATACAGATACAGGAACACGAGTTGGGTTCCGGGCGCCATTTTGTCAGGAACAGTTGTTTCCGTTTTGAATTTTTCCAAAAAGGAACAGCCCCAGAATGGGAGATAAACCTGTTGGGATGGTGAAATAAATGGTATATTGCTTTCAATCAGATTACGCCGCTGTTTGGATGTTATGTTTTCAAGACACAGCGCGCAGGGGAATTCGCATATCTCCTGAAATTTAATTAACTGCTTTTTTAATGTTGGAAGTCTCCATGAAGAATCAATAGGAGACAGTAGTACACACTGGCTTTTATTCCAGGACAGGCTTTGAATCTTATATCCGTCACGAATATAAAAAGGTGTTTTGGCCGGACAATCAAATTCTGAAACTTTTATATTGTCCCCAAATATCGTTTCCAAAAAATCAAACATATTTTTCCCCCTTTCAAGACTCTGCAAAAATGTTTCATTAAAAATGACATTATACCATATATAATGAAACTTGTCAAATGCGAATGAAACAATATGGAGCTTTTAAGAGTCTTTTATTATAAATTTTATATCTATTTTTTGATAATCCGCATAAACACTATACTTTCAAGCACTTTGAAATATAGGAAAATACTCATTTTACCACGATTGAATGAGCCTTGATATGACACTGAAATCAATATGGGAGATAGCACAAACATCTGTGTATCTCCCGTTTTTTATTCGTGTAATATGATTACTTTACTCTGATTTCAAATTTCAAGATTGCTTTCATCATTTCTGTATAAATTTGACCTTTTAGATTTTACCACTTTCAGAGTGGTAAAAAGTACGCAAGCATAATTTACAGATATAAGCGTCATAGAATTTCAAAATTTCCTTTATTGCGGTTTCACTTTCAATTTCAAGAGCAAACTTTGACAGATTAAAGTCTTTTCCAAAACAAAATGGCATTAAAACATATTATTTACAGCAAGAAGCATAAATAAGAAGGCAACTACTAATACAGTACATACCATTGCTATTCGATTTAATATCTTATGTGTTTTATCCTTTAAAACAATAGATAATACATATACTAATGCAATTCCAATTATACCCCCTAATGTGTTGCTAATTAAGTCTGTAATATCACTTGCTCCGATAGCAAATATAAATTGAATTATCTCATATACAAAGCTAATTCCTAAAACAGAACCTATTGCTTTTAAAACAGATTTATTTTTAAAAAGCAAACTGAAATATGCACCTACAGGGATAAAAACAATGACATTGTTTATAATTTCATCGAAGTCAATTTTTCCATTTGCAATAACTGAACCACCAAAAGGAAGTAAGTTTATTTGTCTTATGTGGTCTAACGCAGAAAATGAAAATTGTAGCTTAAATAAAATAATCCATGATAAAATCAATAAATAAACAATGAGCAATGCGACTGTAATTTTTTTCTCATTCTTCATAATACACACCTACTTTCAAAAAAGATACTATCATATATTCTTACTTAACTAATACTGAAAATAAAGGGCAACATTCAAGCATACAAGTTCTTTATGACCTTGTATGCTTGGATGTTGATGAATTTTTCTGCCAATGATCTGGCAAAAAGCACCAGACGATTACAGGTAGAAAAACTTATGGATAACTTCACTGATAAAGAATTAGCACTTCATTGATAATTTTCCATAGTATTGTTACCTCCTTATGTATCAAAACTGTTGAATTGGAATTTGTCATAATGAATTAAGGATATTATAGGTTTAAGTAGTAGCAAGACTTTAATAAAGCAGAAAAGCCTCAATTGAATTTCTATACCAGATTAGTTACTGTGTATAACCTCCATATAAACGTCCTCTTCCATCATTTGTTCTTTTGATTTTTTATCCAGATATAGCAGATAACCACTCCGATTAAGGCTATCCCTCCCGTGGTTATATATGGTAATTCAATATTGCTTTCATACAGATACCCAGTTAATAAAGGAGCAATAACTTTGCTAAGATTTCCGGCGGTACTGGCAAATCCCATCAGTGTTCCTTTATGCTGATTGTCAGTTTTTGAAAGGGTTGCGTTTAATGTGGGTACTGTAATAGCAGAAGATACCGCAAATAAGCCAAAAACCACCAACACACTAACAAACCCAGTTGTCAATACCATGGCAAACGCTACTAAGGCTTTGCAAAACACACCTATCAGTATTAGTGGCTTCTCACCAATTTTTTTTGCTAAAGGACCAGTCAAAAAGCCTTGTACTACAATCAAAATACCTGCTAGAGCCATCCAAATAACACCAACTTGCTTAGTGGAAAATCCAAACTTATCTACGACATACAGCCCCGTAATTCCTTGCAAGCCTGTTTGACAGAAATGCACGACGAAAATAAGTATCAAAACCATTCCTGCTGAGCCAAAAATTATGTTTTTCAGGTCTGAAAAATCAAAGGGTTTTCTTTTTTCCGTCTGTCCTGAACGCTCAATTGACTCTGGCAAAAGTGTTAGAATTAGCAGAAAGGCAATAAATGAAATGCCAGCTCCGGTAAAGAATGGGAGCGCAAGCGAATAGCCTGCAAGAATGCCTCCCAATAATGGTCCCATCATTACGCCAACGCTCATTGAAGCTCCAAGTTGACTCATATTCTTGCTTCTTTCTTCCTCCGAACTGGAATCTCCAACATATGCCAAAGATGCAACGGACGTAGCAGATGACAAAATACCCGATAAACTGCGAGCTATAAATAGTGTCCAGAAGGATGAAGCCAAACCGAACAGGAACAAACTGATGGAATATCCTATAATACCAATGCTGATAATCGGCTTTCTACCAATTCGGTCGGACAGTGCACCCCAAAAAGGTGCGCATACTGTTTGTGCCAGAGCATATACGGCAGTGAGCCATCCAAGCTCACGACCGCCAGCACCTAGATTTTCCATGTAAAATGGCATGACAGGAAGAATTAAGCTATATCCTAACGCAATCACCAAAGTAGCAAGATTTAAAGCGAAAATCGGCTTTTTATTCATCAATCGTCACCGTCCCCTCCGAGCCGTCCACCGTTATCATTTGTCCATTTTTAATACTTCTCGTGGCTGTGTGTGTCGCCATAACGGCAGGGATACCACATTCCCGTGCAACAATACTTGAATGACTGAGAGGACCTCCAATATCCGTTACAATTCCACTTGCAGAGGCAAATAGGGGTGTCCAAGCCGGAGTTGTAGTAACGGCAACCAAAACACTTCCTGGCTGGAAATTTTTAAAATCTGCCGGACTATTTAGTACGCAGGCACGAGCTGTCACGACACCAGAACTGGTTCCTATACCCCTCAACACGGTTTTTCCATCTTTTTGTTTCTGTGGTGCATGTGATATGCTTTTTACTTTCTTCTCAGGTAACTGAGCTGGTGGCATATAGCCCTGATACTTTTTGAGTTCCGCTTTTCGCTCAAGTATCGAATTTCTTCTATCGGATAAAGGTATATTTTTGTCTAACTGTACTATGAGTTTTTCCAATTCCAATTTTGTGAGCCAATAAATATCATCTATATGCGAAGTAGCTCCGCCACGTATAAGGCGTGCTGAAATTTCATGAAACATCTGGCGAATCAGAGGATGCCCCATTCCCATGCAATAAATAGCATTTTCACGCATAGGAGCAGTTTCCTGCGCCCAATGGAGCAACTTCAAAAACAGTTTTTTGCGTGAGCTATCTATATGTTGTAAAATTTCTTCTTCTGCCTGTTTCCTATGCTTTTCAAATTTGGATTGACGTAAAAAAGGACTTTCACCTTTGCCTTCTACAAAGGTTTTTATGGATTCAAAGGTTGGTGTAAGTGTTTCCTGCGGTGTGGAATATGCAAAATCAAATTCATAAGCGGTACGACCAAACTCTTTAAAATATTGATTGATCCGATTTTTCCATTCTATCCATACTTCCAGCGAAACTTCGTCAGGCGGAACTGAGGACATAAAATTTTCCGCTATCTTTGCTGTTGGATTACTTTGCAGATAAAGGTTGAGAGTTTTATTTTGCTTTACCCATTCCGAGAGACTCCACAGGTTCTTTTCGGCTTGCAGAGCAATCGTATCAAATCCAAGCAGGAAAACAGAAGTATCTGTCATACCAGCGCGACGAGCCGCTCCCTGAAAAAATTTTGTAAATATTGTTTCGCTGATAGAGGCGGCTGGCAATGTAAGCTGAATCCTCGTGAAATAAATACAAGCGGCATAAAATACAGTCTGAATCCCCTTCATTATTTGATGGGCATTCAGCGTATGCAGAGGCTTTTCTTCCCATTGTTTAATCACATCCTCAAATTCCTTTCGTGCTGTTTCCCAGCGTGCAACACTGTTCGTGAGCGCACGGCGTAAAGATCGGGGTGAAAGGGATTTGACAGCAATCAAAAGAGGCTTTGAATTGTGGGAAAGATAAACATATCCGTTAATAATCGTATATGCTCCGTTTTCTGGCAGTAGCTTTTTCGCACTTTTACCAAACATATCTATCCATAAAAGCGCCGACGCACGGTTGACTATTTCAAGCCCAAGTGTGGCAAATAAGGGCGTAACAGGATTTGGCAAGTGTTCCGCTAGAGACTGCCTTTTGTATAAAACATCCTTTTCCGGTAACGTCCATTCCGGCGGTAGGACAGTAATGGGGCGAGCCTGAACAATATACAACTTATCTTTTTCCAGTGCCCACTCTACATCCATAGGCATTTCATAATACTTCTCAATTTTTTTTCCAAGCTGTGTCAATCGCATAACTTGATTGTGAGTAAGAGTATGTTTTTTCCTAAACTGTTCAGGAGTTGGGATTTCTTCTGTTCCATCTGAGTTGCGGACTGTCATAATCTCTTTGTTTGCTACTTCATACGATACAATTCGTTCAGCATTTTTATCTACAACGATTGTATCAGGGGTGACTAAGCTAGAAACCACCGATTCGCCAAGTCCCCACGCGGCGTTAACAATCATTTCGCTACGTCTGCCATTGATAGGGTTTAGCGTAAACATAACGCCGGACGCATCGGAAAACGCAAGCTTTTGTACTACAACAGCAAGTGCGACGATTTCCTGCTTTATATCATTCTTCACGCGGTAAGCAATAGCGCGAGCTGTCCATAGGGAAGCCCAGCACCTCTTTACAGCGTCAAGAACTTCATTCTCACCTTGTATGTTAAGATAGGTTTCCTGCTGGCCTGCAAAAGAAGCGTCGGGCAAATCCTCGGCGGTTGCGGAGGAACGGACAGCCACCGCTATATTTCCCAATCCGGCATATGCGGTTTTAATTGCATCTGATACTTCCTGCGGCATTTCTCCATTATGGAAAAGCATCCCTATCTGCGTAGATGCATTTTCAAGCTGGCTGGTATTGTTAGAGTCAATACCGTCCAGCAACTTATTAATGTGAGGCTGAATATGGTTCTTTTCAACAAAAATCTTGTATGAAGTAGTCGTAACATGAAAGCCCTCCGGCACAGGGATGCCCGCTGTCAATAGTTTTGATAAAGACATACCTTTTCCGCCAACCATTTCAAGGGTTGCCTGTTTATGCAACAAGGGTAGAGTATAATAAATCATAATAATTCACCTCCATCATTCATAATTCCGTGTAGAAATATATCCATTGTTTCATCAAGCATTTTCTCCGGACTGGCTGATGGTCGGGATGTGTAAATGATTGATATAATGGAGTTAATTAACAAACGCGTCATAAGATCGGCATTCGTCTTACGGAAGACGCCTGATTCCACTCCATTTTCAATTACAGATTTTATAATATCCTGATATGCGTAACGCGCAGTTTTCAGCCGCTTTCGATAATCTTCTTCTAAATAGTCAGATTCTGTATTTAACCACATCAGCACCGTTCGCTGCTGCTTTGGTACTCCAAGATGATTCAGCATGATTTTTCTAAGACACTGTTCCGGCGAGGATTCATCGGCAATAATCCTATGAACCTTTTTAATTGTTTCTTCTATTTCTTTCTCAACTGCATATACAAAAATCTCGTCTTTCGTTTTGAAAAAATCATACAGACTGGACTTTCCCATGTTTGCTAAATTCGCAATTTCCCTCATAGATGTTTTTTGGAATCCATTTTTCTCTATGAGCTGCAAAGCAACACTGATTATTTCTTCTCGGCGCTCTTCTTGTTGTTCTGGTGTAAGAATAATTCCTTTTGGCATATTATGATCCCTCCTTATAACGACCATCGGTCGTTTCTTGTTTCGGTTTCATTATATAGCGACCGATGGTCGCTTGTCAAGCTAATTTTTTCAACACCAAAAAACGCGACTTATATATTATGTGTAAGGCGAGCAGAGACTATCAGCCAAACAGTTTTTGTTTTTAAATACAGAACGACCTCGATATAATGCTAATTATATTGAACTCGCAGAACGAATGAGTGGCAAAGTCTGCTCTCAGTTAAACACAATCATAAAGATATCCTGCCTAAATGAGTTAAATATAATCAAATCGGTTGTAGATTGCCTTGATGGATCGTGTAATAACAATGAGGAGGCGAATCAAATGATCGAAGAATTTACTGCTCATCTGCAAAGCTTGGGAAAGTCTGAAAACACAATCCGGACGTACAGTCATGATGTAACGATGTATCTGCATTGGTGCCAGGACAGTTTTGGAGAGGAGCCACAGCTTTTATACCGTGCCAATATTTTGGATTACATTTCCTATATGCGAAATATTCGGGGTTATCATCCGCGTACCGTAAATAACCACCTTTCTTCCTTGAAGAGCCTAAATGAGTATCTGATTATGAGTGGGCGGCAGACGGAAGCTGCTGTGCTGGACAGCGATTTTATGAAAATCCAGATACAGTATGCCAGTCCCTGCACTGTGGAGAAAAAAGATGTAGAGGCATTCCGCCAACGCCTTCTGGAGAGTGGAAGTAAACGGGACTTTTGCCTGGTCACACTTTATGCCTATTCCGGTATGCGGCGGAGTGAATGCGTCAATCTCAAGCTGGATCAGGTTGATCTGACAGCAAAGGAAATCCGGATTGTCGGCAAGGGAGACAAGCACCGCCTGGTCTATATCAATGACAAAATTGTTTACGCGATTCGGGAGTACCTAAAGGTGCGTAATTCGGACAGCCCATATCTGTTCGTCAGCCGCCAGAGTGAGAAGCTGAATCCTTCCCGTATCAACCAGATATTTAACCGATACTCGGATGTCATTACACCGAAGACGCTGCGGCATTATTTCTGCTCCAATGCCCTGGAGAACGGATATTCCATTCACGAAGTCGCCAATCAGGCAGGGCACAGCAATGTGCAAACCACACTCATTTATAGTAACCCGACGGCAAAAGAAATGAAAGACAAAGCCAATCGACTGTGAGGTAAGAACATGAAGATAAAAAGGATTATTTGTACTATACTGATTTTGATATTTGCAAGCGGTATTGTGATAGGTGCCATCCAATTATATAAGCAGCACCGTGAGTATTCGGAAGGCGAGGACTCCTATACTGATTTGGACCATTATGTGAAGCTGCCTGAAGAGCCTAAAGAACCTTCCCCATCTCCCACAGATGAAACTGAGTCTGGAGGACGGGAATGGCCGGTTGTAGATTTTGCTTCCCTGCAGGAAATCAATCCGGATATCGTAGGGTGGATTTATATTGAAGGAACAGGAATCAATTACCCGGTTGTGCAGGGCAGGGATAACCAGTATTATCTAAAGCATTTATTCAGCGGAGAGTGGAACGGATCCGGCTGCATATTTCTGGACAGCAGAAACAGATTGGATTTCTCAGATCGACACAGCATCATCTATGGGCATCATATGAAAAATGGCGCCATGTTTTCCGGGCTGACGGAGTATAAGAAGCAGGAGTATTATAACGAGCATCCTATTGCCCTGTTATTGACGCCGGATAAAAACTATGAGATAGAGATTTTCGGCGGGTATGTGGCCAGCGTTCAGGATAAGGCGTGGGAAGTGGCATTTCCCTCAGACTCAGATTTTACAGAGTGGCTGGATAAAGCCAGAGAGCGTTCATGCTTTACCAGTGAAATTACCCCGGCAGTCACAGACCAGATTCTGACGTTCTCTACCTGCAGCTACGAATTTAACAATGCCAGGTTTGTATTGCTGGGCGTATTAAGGCCGGAAGAGTAACTGATTCAGAGGAAAACAGAGTAATTGATTGAATCAGGAGAATGCTATTACGAAAAATGGTGCATTTCCCTGTTTATTCGTAATGGAGATGATCCGCTCCTAAGGTAGATGTTGGCCTTGTGGAGCATTATAGCACCGGCAAGGATGGTAAAAGACAAAAAAGCAGTTGGAAGTTGATTTTGTAGCAACCAAGGGCAGAGAAAAGTATTACATCGAGTCTACTTTTGCTATGAATAATGAGGATAAAGTCAGAAGAAATGAAAGGGTATTACTACTATGGGTCTTCGCAAAAATGTTCTCTGAAAGTATTCTTCGTCCCACACCTGTTCATGGAGCTGTTCATAGGTAAATACATGATCTGGATTGAACACCAGTAGGGAAAGCAATTCATATTCCCGGTAGGTCAACCGTAGGGGCCGACCACTTAAAAGTCCTACCGGTTCTCACGCTGTATCACAAGATCACTCTGGGCAGCTATTGTGTATGCCCGCGATTTGAGAGGGTTCAACTGGTGAAACGTTGTAAAAGCGCATAGATATGGGCAAGACATTCCTCGGTTTTAAAAGGCTTTGTCAGGAAGTCGTCAGCCCCTGTTTCCAACGCCTGTACTTTGTCTGCTAACACCGACGACGTAGAAAGCAACAGGATTGGCATAGGTTTCATACACCGCAGTGTCCTTAATAGCTCCATGCCATCTATTTCAGGAAAGCATACGTTAAGAATTACGACTTCGTAGTCTCGCGTTGCCAGAGCTGTTAACCCTTCCTGGACGGTTAGAGTGTAGTAGGCTTCTGTTGTTTCACTTTTCAGATTGTATTTAATGGCTTTGCAAGTTTGTAAATCGTGGTCGATTATCAAAACACAGTTTTTTCGCATACTTTCCTCCTTCCCAAGTTAGGTACAGCGGGGATATTGTGTTAGGGATCGCCTTGAACTATTGTATTCGCATATATTCTCACATCATCTAATTACTGTATTGGTAAAAAACAAGTCAGCAGGAAAGAAAACCTTACCCACTGACTTTGAAAATCAAGATTACGATTAACAGTCTGCACATACTTTCTGATTTGTAGTTTACTCGCCAACATTCTGTTTGCGGTATTCAGCCGGTGCAATTTTTATCACATCTCGAAAGGCTGTTGCAAATTTACTTTGGTTTTCATATCCAACCTGATTTGCGATTTCCGCTATGGTAGCTTGGGTTTGGCGTAGTAGTACAGCAGCCTGCTTTATTCGGTACTCTTTCATATAAGTTCCAATAGGTTGACCATAGATACCCTTAAATGTGTTCTTTAAGGTTGTCGTATTGATTAGGAACTCTTTGGAAAGCTCTTCAATCGTTGGTCTAATCTGCAAGTCTGAAACTAGCTTTCGATGTATCTCTTTTACAATCTCAACCTGTGGAGATGTGTATAATTCTCGCTGCTTTTCCTGTGACACGTCCACCATACATAAAAACAAAAGCAGCTCCTGAACTTTCAGCTTAAAATAGGGCTTTTGCAGGCAATCCGGTATGGAATAAAGTTCTGAAAAAACATGGTCAATTTCGTTTTTTGCGCGCATAATAAAGCATTTTCCGTCAGCACAAAATTTTTCTTTAAATCCCATCAAGTCAATTTCACTTTCGGAAAGTATTTCCGGCATATTCTTCGATAAAATTTTCAGGTTGATGACAACGGATATTCCCCGATAATGTTTTAATGGAAAAGTCATCTCTGGCGCACAGTTATCCATTGTGTGGATTGAGAGGTCGCCTTCTCCAAGATAGAGGCATGAGCCGCTTAATAAACGGCTGCCTTCCCGCCCTTCTCGGCAGTGGTTTATTTCTAAAATATTTTTATCCAGACCTTCATTCCATTCACAGCTCGCCGCTTCAAAGTCATTGTAAATTAGCTGAATGCCAGGAAATACTTGATAAACAGTCATAAGACCAAGACCATCTGCACAATCCATTTTGTAAACTGTACAGTATCCATCATTATCTTTCGGAATAACCGCAGACAGGTTCTTCGTATTCGTAATCATATTTTCATTCATACTGGGCCTTTCTGCTACTTCGTTTTCTATTTGTTTTCTCAATAGAGTTTGAGTTTCTTTCATTATAATTCTTTCTTTCATTTTGCTCCGCTCCATTTAGTAGATTTTACACTCCAATTAGAATTATAATATGTTTAATGAAGCAGAGCAAACAGATAAAACGAAAGACTAAGTAAATCAGAATCGGCCCTCTGATGGAATATCACAGATGGGGAAGATTGGTTCTATACTGCCGAAGTACAGCCTCATTGTCTGGATGACAAATCTTTTCTAACTGGGCAATCATCGTTTCCTTATTTTTAGGAAGTGTTCCTTCTACCCAGACGGCATTAGAGGCTCCCAAGGTAGCAAAATACACAGGAATTTCCAGGTGTTCAATTAGTGTTTTCAGCTCATTTAATTTTTCTAATTCACTTTCTTCAGCCCAGTTTCCTTTTTGAATTTCCTCATACAATTCAGATTCTGGGTAAATGGTCAGCATGGAGGAACCAATGATTTTAGGGCGGGTCATATTGAAGATTTTTGCACTTTCTAGTGCGCCCTCAACTCCACGGCCAGAACCTGATACCCCGGTGAGATAAAAAAAGTTGTAGGTAATAGAAGCCTGATCCAGCCGTTTCGTCTGCTCCACTATTTCCTGGGCCAGATAACCCTTGTGCATAAACGTCAGTGCTTCATTATCACCAGTTTCTACTCCTATCGTAATTCCGTCATATCCAAGCCGGTGTAATTTCTTTAATTCCTCATCTGTTTTAAGGGTCACATCTGTTACGCGCGCAAAGCACCCGATTGTTTCACATTCCGGGAAGTATTGATGAATGAGCTTCGATATTTTTTCCAGCCGTTCAAATTGGAGGACAAACGGATTTGCGCCAACCAAGTAAATTCGCTTCACCTGTTTGCTTCTCCAAGAACGCATCTGAATCTGTGCTTCCAAAAGATCGGCTTCCACATCCTCCAAGGGGGACATACGGAACTTAAACGGAAGATCATCATACAACGTACAAAATTTACATTTGTGGTGAGTACATCCTGCCGTAACTTCAATTAGCAACGAACCAGCCTCATAAGGCGGACGCCAGATAGTTCCTGTATAGTGCATATAAATTACTCCTTTCTCATACCTGTCAGTTTTTTTCTTTGACTTGCCTTTATGATACAAGGTCGCACTGATTTATTCAACTACTGTCTTTTTTTAGTAGTAGTATTATTTTTAATACTATATTTTTATTTAGACAGTATATTGATTATTGCTCGCCTTTAAGGTATAATTTTATTAAGGAGGATTATGAAATGGCTGACAATAAATTTCAAGCGAAAGACATGATGGCTCGATGTGTTCCTATGAGTAGTCTACAAGCCGTTTTAAGCGGTAAGTGGAAAATTCTTATATTATGGTATGTTGCTTTTTATAAGGTTCAGAGGTTTGGAGAACTAATACGCCGTTTAGATGGCATTACACAATCAACACTCACGAAGCAGCTCCGTGAATTAGAAAATGATGGATTTCTTCATCGGGAGATTTACAAAGAGATACCGCCCAAAGTAGAGTATACTTTAACGGAGTTAGGAAAAAGTTTTATTCCAATTTTAAATGATATGATGGCATGGAGCGAAACGCATCTTTGCCCGGAGGAATATGTAAACCCATATACAATTTCTAAAAGCTATGACTAAAATATGCGATACTATAAAAATTCCCGCCACCCTATAAAACGGGGACGGAAATTTTTATTCATTGTGAACCTTCTCTTTGACTGGCTATCCTTTTAACTTTATAACAACATAACGTCACAACTAGATTCCTGATCCGTCAGTGTGTATCTCAAAGCAGAAAGTGAGCCATTGAATTGTGACTTGACAGATTGGTGTTATAAGAATTGGGTTGCAACAAGTCGAAAAACTGCAAGTGAAACACTAATAATGATGCATAGAAAATTTCGATTGGAGGTGACTAACATTTTAAATATTACCCGTTATGCAATTAAAAACGAATGTCTTATTCCGTGGGTTAAATTTTTTTGGCACATTGAAGCTGTAAATGCAGACATACACTATAAACTTCTTCCAACAGATTGTATTGATGTGATATTGAATTTGGCTGATGTTATAGTATATGAAACAGAATTTAATAGAATAATAGCACCCCCTTTTCATATCAATGGACTGCGCAGTAAGTGCAGTTTTATCCATCAAGAAAATAACATTCGTATTTTCGGTATTACATTTTATCCTCATGGGCTATATCCCTTTGTGCTTAAATCACTTAAGGAAGTCCAAAACAAAGTGGTCGATCTAAACGGGTTTTCGTACAGTTTGACTCAAAAATTGAAAAATGCAGTCAATAATGATACTGCCGAAAAAATAATAGCTGAAATAGAAAATACTTTGATTGATGAGTTATCTATAAAGCAAGATTTTGTAGACAAAGCACAGCTAATATCAGATTTTATAACAATTAACGATGATATATCTGTCAAATCCTTTTGTGATGAACGGTCAATAAACATAAAAACGTTTGAGAGATTGTTTTTATATTATACGGGCTATACTCCTAAAATTTTGCGCCGTATAAAACGTTTCCAGAATACATGTAATCAATTAGTACATCAACATATGGCGAGCTTAACCGATATTACATACGATAATAATTTTACAGACCAATCATATTTTATAAAAGAGTTTACACATTTTTCGGGAACAGCGCCACGCACCTTTCAAACAGAGAAAGCTACTGTAAAAGAGAATGTTAAATACAAATACCTATGACCAGTCGATTTTCTACAATACATCTTGTTTTATTCCATGTAGACTATGAAAAAAACAGGAGGTATTTTTTATGTCTATTGCAACGGAAATCGTAACAATGAAAACTTTACAGGAGGTAACAAAATACAGCTTTATCAGCATTGTGGACGCGCTTGAAAAGGACTATCATTCAAAGCAACAAGGTTTTATCGACACGGAACTTCTCTATAACGAAGAAAACAGAGAATGGACTATGATACAGCATTGGGCTTCAATGGAAGAACTCAAGGCTGCTTCCGATAAAATGTTTCAAGATGAGGGAGCAGCCCCTTTTGTAAAAGCACTTGACGCTGCAAGTGTCAAAATGAGGATCATACCACAAATAAAAATATGGAGATAAAAAGTGAAAAAATTTGAATATCAAATTGAAAAGGTAACAGGGCATTGTTCATGTGGATATAAGGTAGGGGACATATTTCAGTGTGAGGGTATGAATACTCCCTGTACTCCATTTTGCGGAGGTGCTTACATGGCTTTGTTTCCTATTCAAGTTGCCCTACATAATGGAGCTACCTTCAATTTTGAAGAAAACCCAAAGTCAAAAGGAAATTTAGCTTGTCCTGATAATGGGTATGTTGTTTTCAAAGTTACTCTGATTGAGGAGTAATTATTTAGGAGAAAAGTATGTTTACCGATGGAAGAAGTAAAAGGGTCGTTTTCTTAGCACATTGCCTGTTAAATCAAAATTCTATTTCAGATGGAACTGCGGTTTATCCTGCGGCATTTAAGGAGGTGGTTGAATTATTTATCAACGCAGAAGTGGGAATAGTCCAACTTCCATGTCCAGAGCTTTGTTGTCTGGGTCTTGATAGAGGGAATGAAAATGGTGCTGATGAAAACGTTCTAAAAGAAAATACACGGATTAGACGAGAAATGCAAAAAGAAAATAAAAATAAGAAACTACAACATTTAGTAGATTATGTAATGCAACAAATCTTAGAATATAATAAGTACGGTTTTGAGATAATCGGCATCGTAGGAGCAAATCGCTCTCCAAATTGCGGAGTAGACACTACATCAGATTATAATGCAGAAATCAAGGGCAAAGGGTTGTTTATGTCTGAACTTTCTGGATGCCTAACAAAAGCGTGTTTGTCAATCCCGATGATAGGGCTAAAAGGCACAGATAATTTTGTAGAGAAGATAACGACATTGCTATAACATCCAGTACGCTGGTTAGTTATCCGGGAGTGGCCTTTAGTTACCTTCCTGAATAATATCACTACGGGTTAGCGTAGGGCATAAGAAGTAAACTGGCTTCTTTGCCCTACGCTTTTACCTATTTTGATGTTTATTGAGATTCATTCTTTTGGTAGTTCATATGAGTCGCAACCCAAATGCAACCTATAATAGCGTAATAGTTGGTAGGAGTTATCTTCATCGGCGTTGGTATCTCAGTAGAAGAATTGTTGAAAGATATAAAATGATTTGAATAGTTGCCGCACGATTGCAAGAAAAAGCCGTCGTGCGGCAACTATATTTCAGCGCACTTCATTGTATCGGTAGCTTTTAATATCAAGGCTACTGTTTTTATGTGGCCATAGGAGGGCCACTATGAGCAAATTTCCGAAACTCCCCAAACATCATTGAAAGAGTAATAACCACCAGAATCGCATCAGTCAAGGCAATCGCCAGCCATACGCCACGGATACCCATACCTCCAATCATCGGAAGAATAATTGCCAATGGAATGAACAAAATAATTTGCCGAAACAGTACCAGCCATGTCGCCTTATTTGCTTTTCCAAGTGATTGAAATAATGTCACAGCGATAATAAAACTGCCCTGCAAAATATAGGTGCTGAACATGATGCGGAAGTTTGCGGCTCCCGAAGCGGCAACACCAAGGTCTGTAATAAACAGGGAAAGCACTTTTGTTGGAAAAAGTTCAACCGGAATATAGAATATCAGGGACATTACGGTGGCGCTTGCGACAAATACGCCCGTCAAAGTCTTAACACGGGTATAATCCTTCGCACCATAATTTGTACCGGCGGCTGGCTGGAACCCCTGACTGATACCCCAAAGAGGAACAAAAGCGAAGTTCCACACACGGAGAGCCGCCCCAAGCAGAATCTGGGAGGCTTCTCCGCCATAGATAGAAGCTAAACGGTATATTACAGTCTGTTGCACCAAAGTCAAGATCTGCATTAACAATGCGGACACCCCTACGGCAAGAACCTGGGGAAGCAGAGTACCGTCAATGTGAATACGGCCTATTTTTACATGAACGCTCTTTTTCTTGAAATACCATAGTGTAAACGCAGCCTGAATGAATTGAGACAGAATCGTTGCATAGGCGGCACCCTCAATTCCTTTTCCATATGGATTCAGTATGGAAATGAAAATAGGATCAAGGATAATATTCAGCAAAGCGCCGCTTCCGATAATCAGCATCGCCTTTTTGAGCTGCCCCTCGCCACGGATTACCATATTGGCGCTCTGGAAAAAGTTTACGAACAGCGATCCCGCATAGACAATCCGCAGGTAGTTTTCAGCCGAGTTTAAGATGTCCCCGCTGGCACCGGCCAATGAAAGAATCTGGCGGGTAAACGTCATTCCCACAGCCATAATGATAACCGACAGAAGAAGAACCATGGCTGTCAGATTTCCCATGATTTTTTGAATCGTCTGCTCGTCCTTCTTACCAATAGCGCGGGACAGCACAGATGCGGAACCAACGCCGATCATGGCAGCGGTGCCGCCGTTAATCAATGTAAACGGGTACGATATAGATACCGCGCCCATTTGTACGCTGCCGACCATCTGGCCGACAAAAACGGAATCCATAAAATTATAAAGTCCCACGACCACCATGCCGAGAACTGCGGGAATACTTAGTTCCAGCATGAGTGAAAATGGATTTTGTGTCAGTAATTTTGTCCTTGTGTCAAGTGCCTGTTTCATCACTTTTACCTCCTCTTATTTATTAGCCATGTCTAACCAACTAAAGTATATAAAAAGCCGGGGCATTTGTACGCTCCTAACCGCAGAATTATCAATCCAAACAGATATGAAATCAGGGGCGGGAAGATTTTAATACTTCCCGCCCCCATATTTACTGTGCCATTTTTTCAAGCAGTTTTAAGGCTTCTTCCAGCTTCGGGTTTTCAGCGTCTGTTTTTAATGCTTCGCTGACGCAGTTTCTGATATGGGCCTGCAAAATCTGCTGATTGGCACTTTTCAGAATTGCCTGTGCAGCCAGCAGTTGATTGGATATGTCCACACAATAGCGGTCATCTTCAATCATTTGGAGGATTCCAGTCAGTTGCCCTTGTGCGATTTTGATTTTGTGGGTAATATTATTTTTCTTTGCTTTCATAAGCGGCTCTCTTATTGAAGGCTAACAAGTTCATAGCCTGCGTCCTCAATGGCCGCTTTCAGAACCTCGTCCGACACGGCCTGGGATAACTGAACCTGTGCTGTTTTGCTTTCCAATTCTACAACGGCCTCCTGGATACCGGGAATTTCCATCAGTGCCTTGTGAACGTGCTTTACGCAGTTGCTGCAAACCATACCTTCGATATTTAATACTTTTTCCATTTTCCTTTCTTCCTTTCTTATTTCATGTCTGCTTGACTCTTTATCCACTATCGGATTTACATAAGTTTCGTGTTTTGCCTTGAACCATCTAAGCCGTAACGCATTTGATACTACAAATACAGAACTGAAGCTCATAGCAAAAGCACCAATCATCGGATTCAGCTTTAAGCTAAAGGACAGATAGAACAACCCTGCCGCAATCGGAATCCCAATGATGTTGTAAATAAATGCCCAAAACAGATTTTGCTTGATATTGCGAATGACCAACTTACTAAGCTGAATCGCTGTGGACACATCCAGCAGATCACTTTTCATCAGAACAATGTCCGCTGATTCAATCGCCACGTCAGTCCCTGCGCCGATGGCTATACCTACATCTGCTCTGGCAAGGGCAGGGGCGTCATTGATACCGTCACCCACCATAGCCACCTTTTTACCCATTCCCTGCAAGCGCCGGATTTCTTTTTCTTTATCCTGCGGGAATACTTCCGCTACTACACGATCTACTCCAACCTGGTGGCGAATTGCTTCCGCTGTTTTTGCATTATCCCCTGTCAGCATAACCACTTCAATCCCCATAGCGGATAGCTCTTTAACGGCCTGACTGCTGGTGGGCTTTACAATATCTGCTACTGCAATCACTCCAATAAGCTGTCCTGCTCTGGCAAAGAACAACGGCGTCTTTCCATCTACCGCCATCGCCTCTCCCAATTTAAGCAAATCTCCATCAGAAATCCCATTGGAAGCCATCAGACGGCGGTTTCCGGCCAGACACAGTTGACCATTGATTCGACCTATAATTCCCTCACCAGGAATCTGCTTGTAATCGCTGACCGGCAGGAATGCAAGCCCATTTTTCTCCGCTTCTGAAACAATTGCATCTGCCAAGGGATGTTCAGACAGCTTTTCCAGGGAGGCGGCAACCTGCATCAAATCTTTCTGTCTGATACCGTTCCCGCACAGAATATTGGTTACAGCGGGTGTACCCTGGGTAATCGTACCGGTTTTATCCAGCACCACCGTGTCTACATTATGGGCGGTTTCCAGTGCTTCCGCAGATTTAATCAGGATTCCATTGGTCGCGCCCTTCCCGGTTCCCACCATGATGGCGGTGGGGGTGGCAAGGCCCAGCGCACAGGGACACGAAATCACTAAAATAGAAATTCCGATAGACAGTGCAAATTCAAAACCGTAACCAGCCAGAAGCCAGCCCACAATAGCCACCAGAGCGATTGTGATTACAATCGGAACAAATATTCCGCTAACCTTATCCGCCAGTTTTGCAATCGGTGCTTTTGAACTGGTAGCTTCGTCAACCAGACGAACAATCTGTGCCAATGTGGTATCGTCTCCGACCTTAGTGGCCTGCATTTTGAAATAACCGGATTTGTTGATGGTTGCACCAATTACCTTGTCGCCAACATGTTTTTCCGCCGGAATACTTTCACCGGTTAGTGCCGATTCATCGACAGCGGAAAAGCCTTCCACAACAACACCGTCTACTGGCACAGATTCGCCAGATTTTACAATCAGAGTGTCGCCCAGGCACACTTCCTCAATAGGAACCTGTATTTCCTGTCCGTCACGTTCCACCGTAGCGGTCTTAGGAGCTAAATTCATCAGCTTTGTGATGGCATCCGAGGTTTTTCCTTTTGCGCGGGCTTCCAATGTCTTTCCAAATGTGATAAGGGTCAGAATCATACCGGCAGATTCAAAATATAAGTCCATCGTAAAGCTGTGAACCATCGCCATGTCACCATGCCCTAAGCCAATACCAATTTTATAAATGGCATAAATGCCGTAGACAATCGCTGCGCCGGAACCGATAGCAATTAAGGAATCCATGTTGGGGGAACCGTGAAATAATGTTTTGAACCCCATGCGATAGTATTTGAAATTGATAAAAACGACCGGAACCAGAAAAAGAAACTGGGTGAATGCAAAACTCATTGCATTTTCCATTCCCAGTAGTCCGCCTGGCAGCGGCCATCCCATCATGTGTCCCATGGATATGTAAAACAGCGGGATTGTAAACAGGGCAGAAAGCAGCAACCGCTGTTTCATCTGCTTATATTCTGCCTGCGCCGTACTGACTTCCGGAACTGCGGCCCGGCCTCTAGGTTTGTTTTTATCCTGGGCCGGTACTTTCGGAAACGCACCATAACCTGCTTTTTCAACCGCTCGGACGATCTCCGGCGTATTCAAAACGGATTCGTCATATGAAGCAACCATGCTGTTCTTTAACAGATTTACGGACACTTCCTGAATACCTGACAATTTTGAAACACTTTTTTCAATCCTTGCGGAGCAGGCTGAACAGGTCATGCCCGTAATATCGAATTGCTCCTTTTTCAAAGTTATCCCTTCTTTCTTTCAGAAATTTGTGCAAGTACCCCTCCCCTGTGGGGAACTTAAAACTGTTACGAGAAGGGGCAACCGGCATTTCTTAGGGGAGGAAATGCCAGCAGCCCCAATCATAAAGGTGCACATGCGGTTTTTCTTAACCGCTCACAATTATATCCCGGAATATTGTTCGTTGTCCGCTCCAAAAAGAAGGATTCTACACCCAAAAAGCAATAAATTATAGTTGAAATCCAATTAGCAGGTTTTATGCTCCAAAGAGGAATATCGCCCCAAAATCCATTGACGAAATACGAGGTCACAGATATACTGAAACCCATGAACAATTAAACGCACATTTAATTGTTCGGCTATGTCAAACCAACTATAAACTATATGAAAGGAGGTCTTTTCCCATGAAAAAGACCATTAAACTCATCGACCTGGATTGCGGCCACTGTGCTGACAAAATCCAGAATGCCGTACAAAAAATTGACGGTGTAACCAGCGTAACTGTCAACTTTCTGGGCCAGAAAATGATACTGGAAGCGCCGGATGATCGGTTTGATTCGATTCTGTCCGAGGCAAAAGCTCTGATTAAAAAGATTGAGCCGGATGTGACTGTCAAGGCGTGATAAAAAGCTGGACACCGGCTGCCGTATACGGTAGCCGGTGTTTCTTAAAAGGAGGATTATAATTATGACACGAAGGCAAAAAAATCTGCTTTTTCGTATTATCGCAACCGCCGTATTGTTCGCGGCGGGAAGTCTGCTCCCTCTGGAGGGATGGGCAGAAATGGGGGTATTCCTGGTCTGCTATGTAATCGTCGGTTGGGATATTGTTTGGAAGGCAATTACAAATATTTTTAGCGGTCAGGTATTCGATGAAAATTTCCTGATGACGATTGCAACCATCGGCGCTTTAATCTTAGGTGAACACTCAGAAGGCGTTGCCGTTATGCTGTTCTACCAGGTTGGCGAGTGGTTCCAATCCTACGCTGTTTCCAAATCCCGAAAATCCATCGCAAGTCTCATGGATATTCGCCCCGACTATGCAAATGTAGAGCGTGACGGGAAATTAGTACAAGTCGATCCAGACGAGGTTATGATCGGCGATACCATTGTAGTAAAACCTGGAGAGCGGGTTCCGCTGGACGGAAAAATTATCAAGGGTACTTCCGCACTGGATACCTCTGCACTTACCGGAGAATCCATGCCCCGTGATGTGGAACCAGGTATGGAGGTCATCAGCGGCTGTATCAATCAGACAGGCATTCTGACAATCCAAACCACAAAGGAGTTTGGGGAATCTACCGTAGCCAAAATATTGGATTTAGTTGAAAACGCCAGTGATAAGAAAGGAAAAACAGAAAACTTTATCAGCCGGTTTGCACGTTACTATACACCGGCAGTTGTATTTGCGGCGATTGCGCTTGCAATTCTGCCTCCGCTGATTACCGGTCAGGCTTTTAGTATATGGATTTACAGAGCTTTAACATTCCTTGTTATTTCCTGTCCATGTGCGCTTGTAATTTCGATTCCCCTTAGCTTCTTCGGCGGGATTGGCGGTTCCTCTAAAATTGGCGTACTGGTCAAGGGTAGCAACTATCTGGAAGCGCTGGCCCATGCAGAAACAGTTGTTTTTGATAAGACAGGTACATTGACAAAAGGTTCCTTTGCGGTCAGTAAGATTCTCCCTGTTGGCATGAAAGAACCTCAGTTTCTGGAACTGGCTGCCTATGCAGAGGACTATTCCAACCACCCGATTTCCCTATCCATAAAAAAAGTCTATGGGAAGAAAATCGACAGTAGCCGTATTACAGATGTTAAGGAGATTGCCGGTCACGGCGTCCAGTCCATCATTGATGGAAAGATCGTTTTTGCCGGAAACGCAAAGCTGATGGAAAAGGAACATATCAGCTTTACACCTGCCGCCACTGTTGGAACCGTCGTTTACCTGGCTTGCGATGGAAAATACGCTGGCTGTATTGTAATTGAAGATGAGATAAAAGAAGATTCATCTGCGGCTATAAAGGCATTGAAATCGGTTGGGGTCCGTAAAAGCGTTATGCTGACCGGAGATGCCGATGCGGTTGGCAGAAAGGTAGCTGACCGTCTTGGGCTGGATCAGGCATACACAGAGTTACTTCCTGCGGATAAAGTTGATCGTGTGGAAGAATTGCTCCAGCAAAAGAGCGAAAAGGGAACGCTCGTCTTTGTAGGGGACGGCATCAATGATGCGCCAGTTTTAGCACGGGCCGATGTGGGTATCGCCATGGGAGGACTGGGTTCTGACGCCGCCATAGAAGCCGCAGACATTGTTCTGATGACGGATGAACCGTCTAAAATTGCAGCCGTGATTCGGATTGCAAGAAAGACAATCTGTATTGCAAATCAGAATATTGTATTTGCCCTCGGCGTCAAATTCCTGGTACTTATTTTAGGCGCGCTGGGTTATGCAAATATGTGGGCGGCAGTGTTTGCCGATGTAGGTGTTTCAATTATCGCAATCTTAAATGCAATCCGGGCCATGCGGGTCAAGCAGTTCGACGTCTCGGCGCATTGATAAGAGATCGCTCCAATAAATAATGCGCCGTTCTTTCTGTAAAAGGAAGAATGGCGCATTTCTCTTATAAATCGCTGGGACAAGACATCTCAAATAAAGCGTCCACAGTCCGGTGCAATAGTTTTGCCTCTGCTGTATCAGCTAATGTATAATAGACTTCTTTTCCTTCCCTGCGGCTGGTAATAAGCCCGCTATTCTTTAAGCTCCGCAGATGGTGGGAAATCGCTGGATCGCTCATTTGAATGGCGGCCGCAAGGTTGCAGACACATTCTTCACTGTGGCATAACAGCCACAATATCCTCAGCCGGGTAGGATCGCCCAACTGCTGAAGCAAAAAAGCAATCTTTTGGAAATCCTGAACAGATGGCATTTTATCTAAAACCTTTTCTATGGTTTGTCCATGCTTGTGAGGTAAATTATAATGCGGCATATGAGCACCCCCTTCCTGAAAATAGGATAACTGTAATCTATAAATCTGTCAATTAAATTAAGTGATAGGAGAACACTATGGAAAGAAAAAAAATAACAATACCTAACAAACCAGATACAGCGTATTTGGAAAAGCTATCCGACCTCCATAAAGCGATGGGCGACTATACACGCATGAAAATTCTCTGGAAGCTGATGGGCGGAGAAATTTGCGTTGGAGATTTAGCCAAAGAGATAGGCATTACAGAATCAGCGGTATCTCACCAGCTCCGGGCTTTGAAAATCGCAAGACTGATCCGTTGTCATAAGGTCGGGAAAAACGTATTCTATGTTTTGGAAGATGAACATATTAAGTGGATCATGGCGGAGACTTATGCCCATATTTTGGAGCAATAAACAAGGGCGCAGCCCGCTATTGGGGCTGCGCCTGGATTAGACTAAATCAATATGTATCGTATGATACCAAATCACTCATAGGGATACGGGTCTGCTCGAAGCGTTCGGTATTTCCGTTTCCTTCGGCGGAGTAACCAATCACCAGAATATTGACCGGTTCCAAGTTAGATGGGAGGTTGAACTCCTTACTCAACACATCTGGCTTGAAGTAACAAACCCACACGCTGCCCAGACCCAGCTCCGTTGCCTGAAGCATCATATGGTCTGTCAAAATAGACGCGTCAATGTCACAGGTCTGTTTCTTATCAAAGGGGCGCACCCAGGCTTTGCTATGATCGGCACATACGATGATAGCTAAGGGTGCATTGTAGATACTGGCAGCCTTTTCAATCTTAGCAAGACCGTCCTCGCTTTGAACGGCAATCAGGCGAGCCGGCTGAAGGTTTGCTGCCGTAGGTGCCACATGAGCAGCTTCAAGGATTTTTTCCAGCTTTTCCGGTTCTACCTTCTGATCAGTATAGCTGCGTACAGAGAAACGCTGTTTTGCAATATCAATAAATTCCATAGTTGTTGTATCCTTTCTTTTTGTTTTTAATGATGTCAAATCAACTACTAATTATATTTTATCACTCGTCAGGTGATTTACAAGAATGCACTTTTCGGGAAGATACTTTCTGAAAAGATAGCACCCCAATTATAAGGAGGAAAACATTGTGCAACAAGAAAAAGTAACCTTTACCTGTCCGGTGGAAGCCACACTGTCTTTGATCGGCGGTAAATACAAGCCCATCATTCTTTGGCATTTGATTAAACAGCCGCTCCATTATATGGAATTACAACGTCTTATTCCAAATGCTACGTCAAAAATGCTCTCTCAACAGCTCCGCGCCCTAGAAAAATCCGGTATGATTTCAAGAGCTGTTATTCCTGAAAAGCCGCCTAAGACCATCTATTCTTTAACCAATTTTGGCGCGAGTATTATACCGGTTTTAGATTCTATGTGTGATTGGGGAACTGGGTATCTTAACAAGCTGGATGTTTTTTGACATTATTCTGCTCTTGAAAATCTGAAATAAATATGCTATACTTTTTACATCAGTATCAGTAATTGCTTTCGAGCGATTAGAGTTTTCCGGTTACACAGTGTCTGAGAGTATATACTTTCAGGCACTTTTTTTGTTTCTTCTGCTTCTTTACTAAGAAGCACAGAACGGGGAGTCTGGAGGCACAAATCCTCCGCCCATCTGTTACAATTTCATATCAGGCCCTCGGGCAATAAAGGCACTCAGAGAATTTCGGTTCTTTGGGTGCTTTTTTTATATAGATCGGAGCTTTTATGGCTCCCCTAATTTTTGTTCCGGGGAGCCTTTCGGCATACCCGTGTATATAGATAAAACCACGCAGGAATGCAGAAAGGAAATGCCTATGATTCTTTATTTGGATGCCAGAACCACCGTCAAGGATTTGATCATTGACTATATTGAGGTGGAATTGGCAAACGGAGAAACTGCATCCCTTAATTGGGATGAAAGCGAAATTGAGCGTACTGGCAATGGTTTCAGTGCCCGATACAAAGGGGTGTGTTTTGGAGAAGTCTATGCCAATGGCAGACTGGAGCAGCTGCAGGATATGAAAATAACCGATATCGGTTTGTATTCTGAAAGCTGTGATCCCCTCAATATCTGTATCACTTCAATGGAGTTTGAAGACGATGGCAGATTGTTGAAGCTTGAAGCTCCCATTTTACATGGGAACATTGTTTGCCAGAACGAAAGTGATGAGGTGATATCATGTTGAAACGTGGAAAATATATCGCCGAACACGATAACGGAATACTTGACCAATACCGGATTGCGATGTCCGTAAAGGAAACGGAGAAGTCATATGTTTTTGAATTGCTTGAGTATGTAAGCCGGTATAGTCCGGCACAGATGGATATGCTGTTCGACAAGAATAAAAGAGTCGTGATTTCAAAGTCCAAAGGTGGCCATGCCATGCGCATATGGAGTGACCATGATTTTACACTTTACCCATATCAGGCCGGGATTCCGTTCCATTTTGAATGGGTCGGTGAAGGCGGCAATACGGAAGGGAGTGTTAAATGTGGTTAAAAAGAAAACATATCAAGATGAGTTGGTTGATGAAATCAAGAATCTGGCGCAGTCACAGGGGTTGAATCATGTCTTTACTACCTTTTTGGAGATTGCAGCAAACTGTATCTCTGCGCAGATGGATCCGTCAAACGCAGAAGAGCGTGAGAAGCGGTATGAGGAGATGGCATCCACGATGGAACCTAAAATCCTTAACTGCTACGCGCGTATGCTTGCTCTGCTTGCCCTTGCTATTTATGAGCATGAGGAGGATCCCTGCGATATTCTTGGCAGTATTTATCATGAGCTTCGCTTAAATAACGAGTGGAACGGACAATATTTTACTCCGGATTATATCTGCCGGTTGATGGCTCAGATTGTAGATCCAGTGAATGAGCATTCAGAAGCGGAAGAACCTATCATGATCAACGAACCAGCTTGTGGCTCGGGTACGATAGTGATTGGTGCAGTATGGGCAATGAAGCGGAAAAATTTCGATTTTCGGCACAAGAGTTTTTTTGTTGCCCAGGATATTGATATCCGCTGCGTGTGGATGGCGTATATCCAACTCAGTCTGTACGGAATTCCGGCTGTGGTCATTCATGGCGACACTTTAGCAATGAAAGAATGGTCCCGTTGGTACACTCCATTGGCGTCAGTTCCTTTCGGAAAAAGGAAATGCACTGCCTATAGCGCAGAGGAAGGGGTGGCGAAGATTGGATAATACAGAAAAATCATTGGACGCTTTGACCTTTTCTGATCTTCGGGTTCATTACGGAACCGGACGTGCTTTTCTGGTCAGACAAGAGGGCAGAAAGAAAATTTACGGATACCGAAAAGGCATTAAAACGGATGTGGGAGATCTGGAGGAAAAAGACTGGATACAGCTGGCTTCGGATTTGATTCTGAAAAGTGGAGAGCAGCAGATGCAGAAAAATCTGTTGGAATGGGAACAAGAGCATGATTATTGTCATAGTTCCCGAAAAGAGATGGAGATGACTGCACTGGAACTTCACATGGCCAGAATTTTTGATGATCCGCTCTGGGTGGACTACATCCCGTTCAACCGTAAGTATCGTCCTGAAGTTCTCCATTCCGCCAGACTGGTTTGGGTAAAAACAGAATGCTGCGGGATACCCGGGCAAATCACACAGGAACAGTTGGACAAATCTGCTGGAAATACTTTAGGAATTCCATGCCCCAATTGCGGTCGATGGTCTGCATTCCGGATCTGCTCGCCTAAGGAGGTGAGCGAAAATGGATAGACTGTTTATCATTGTGAAGGGCGGCAGCGTAGAGGAAGTCTACAGCACAAAATCATCAAATGAGCTATATGCGGAGGTTCTTGATTTCGATTCGACAGAAAGAACGGAAGAGGAGGAAAAAGCGCTTCAATTCCGGTATGAGGCAGTTCGGGAACTGATGCACAGAATTGACTGAAAGGAGAATGCACATGAGTGCAAAATATAAAACAAACCATGAGCGTATGCTGGAATTGATTGAGCAGCTCACAAAGGCAGACATTGCCTATTACCGGGATGATAATCCCATTATGTCGGACAGGGATTACGATATCCTGATGGATGAATTGAAAGACATTGAGAGCCGAACCGGGTTGATCCTTTCCGGTTCCCCGACCCAAAAGGTGTCCGGCGAAATATTGGAGAGTCTGGCTGAGGTGCGCCATAGTAAACCTATGCTTTCAGCGGATAAGACCAAATCTGTTGAAGATCTGGTGAAGTTTGCGGCAAAACAGCCGGTGCTGATAAGCTGGAAAATGGATGGTCTGACACTGGTACTCCGCTATGAGAATGGCGAGCTGATTCAGGCCATTACCCGTGGGCGTGAAGGCATTATTGGAGAGGATGTAACGCATACTGTGCGCAATTTTCTTAACGTGCCTCTTACCATACCCACTAAGGATTCATTTGAGGTTCGAGGTGAAGGCGTCATCTCATGGACAAACTTTGAGAAAATCAATTCCGGTCTGGAGGATCCCTATACTCATCCCCGAAATCTTGCATCTGGCAGCACGCGCAAGCTTGACGCCGGCGAGGCAAAAAAGAGATTACTTGAGTTTTGGGCGTTTGAGCTTGTGAGCGATTATCTTGAGCCGGAAAGTAAACTTGCTCAGCAGCAGTTTTTAGAGCATAACGGTTTTTCGGTTGTACCATACATTTATCTGGATGCACTTCATAATGAAACAATGATTCGTGATGCAATTGCCGCTATGGATCCTAAGAAGTTCCCTTACCCAGTAGACGGAATTATCATGGAATATGATGATGTTGCCTACGGAAAAGGTCTGGGAGCCACAGGGCATCACGAAAACCGTTTGATTGCATTGAAGTGGGAAGACGAGCTGTATGAAACCACATTCATTGGTCTGGATGTGGCGGTCACTCGTACTGGGATGGTCAGTCTGACAGGTATCTTCGAGCCGGTGTCTATTGACGGCGCTCAAGTCAGCCGGGCATATCTGCATAACTATGAGAATTATCTGGACCTTGCCTTGGGGCGTGGCGATAAGATTCGCGTGTATAAGGCAAACATGATTATTCCGCAGATTGCAGAGAATCTCGATAAGACCGGAACCTGCTGTGTTCCGCTCAGCTGCCCCTGTTGTGGTCAGATGCTGAGTTTTCGGAAAAGCAACGGCGGTATTCGCCAGCTATTCTGTGAGAATCCGCATTGTTCTGCCAAACTGGTGCGAAAGTTTGTCCACTTTTGTGAGAAAACGAGAATGAATATTGAGGGCCTGTCGGAAAAAACTCTGGAGCAGTTTGTAAGTCATGGCTGGATTCGGACGTTTGCAGATTTATATGCGTTGGAGCAATATCGTGATGAGATTGTCCAGACGGAGGGCTTTGGGGAGAAATCCTTTGAGCGGCTGCAGACATCCATTGAAAAAAGCCGCCATTGTACGTTAGCAAAGTTTATTGCAGGCTTGGGAATTCCTATGGTGGGAAGACATGCCGGACGTGATTTGGACAGCTATTTTCATGGATCGTGGGAAGCGTTTGAACAGGCCATTGAGGACGGCTTCGACTTTACACAGCTTCCGGATTTCGGCGAGACGATGCACAACAACATTTATACATGGTATGCGGATACAGAGGAAGAAAAACTCTGGCGTCCGCTGCTTGAAAAAATTGAATTTGAAAAGGAGAATTTTGATATGAATACAAATACAACAAACCCGTTCTTTGGAAAAATCGTAGTGGCAACCGGGAAACTGGAGAATTACACCCGTGACGGTATTCAGATGAAGCTGATGCAGCTTGGCGCCAAACCGGCAAGCTCGATTACAAAGAAAACAGACTATTTGATTGTTGGAGAGAAGGCCGGCAGCAAGCTTGCGAAGGCGCAGCAGCTCGGTATCAGGACACTGACAGAGGAACAATTTGAGGCGATGCTGGCGTAAATTCGTCAGAATAACAGTGGCGGGGCAGATTTTCTGCTCCGCTTTTCACTTTCATAAAGGAGGTAATGGATATGAACCCACAAAAAAGGAATCTTGAAATCACTGGCAGGCTTATCTGCCCATTAACTGTTGGAACTGCCGCTTTTATCGCTGAAAACGGAGGGATGCGCAGGACAAGTAAGGTTCTTCAGATGGAGAAGATTTCTCCGGATGAGATCTGTTTTGAAACGTGTAATACCAATTACCGCCTGCATCTTATCCGGCAGGAGGTGGCAGTATGAGCAGTGAAATCTTTTATGATAAGGCATTCATACGTGTCGGAGAAAAGTATATTCCTATCGTAAATCATGGATCGTCAAACTGTTTTGATATTGACAGGCGGGACGTGAGATCCCAGAAAAGCGCTGGTCGGTTCTGAACTATCCCCATACTGGGAGGATGCTGTTTACTGCAGAGGAAATGCAGGAGATAGCGTCCATCTATGAGGAAGCCAACATGAATAACCGGGGCGGGACACGCAAAAGCCGGAACCGCACTTTTGAAGAAGGCGAGTTCGGACGCTGGATTCTGGCAGGGATAAAATCGGCACATACCGTGGAGGACTACAGAAAACATGGGAATGCCGTGATAGTGGTTGATTATGACCATGAGTATTGGCAGAGGCACTATGTCGCTACAACAGAGGAACTGCTGGATAAGATTGATGAGCTTTCTGGCCACAGCATTACAGTATCCTTCAGGAATAACCGCCATGTTATCCATCCGCCCATGAGGCGCAAGCGGACCCCATTTGATTTCGGTACACTGTCGGAATTTTATGTGCTTCGGGTAGAACAGGGATATTTTGTGAAGCGGAGCAGCCGGAAAATTTGGCTTGCGAGGATTCCGGAGCCGCAGTCACAGATAGTTCGGAAGTTCAAGACCGAAAAGGCGGCACAAGACTACTTGGACAGAAATCAAAAATTTTTTTCAGGATGTGTATTTGAAATTGAGTGTGTACAAAACGGAGGTGTCCTATCATGAGTGAGTCAAAACAGGATTACTTCCGATGTGTGGTGGAAACTCGGGATAATAAAATCCCCCAGACGGAATATCCGACTATTGTACTGCCTCTGCCGGACGGAACCAGTCTTAGGGCAGTGGCAATCGACGATGAGAATTTCCCTGCAATCAATGTGTACTGGGATACAGAAAAGCCGGAAATTGCTGAGCCAATCTGTTTTGCAGAATACAATCCTGAACGCGGCCCCTGCCACGAGGTTTGCATAGGAGCTTACCAATCTGACAAAGACGACACAGTTTATTACAAGCCATATATGGCAGAAAGGGAATCAAATGAGTAATTACACATATTGCCGTACACTCAAACTGGATTGGAAAGAAGCCTCCAGATTGATTGGAGAATGTGCAGGCAAAATTTTAGACAGAACGATTCATGGCATAGCGGGTTATGAAGATGATCATTACTGGGGATTTCAGGCCACCACTGATAGGTTTACCATTGCCGAGATAGATAAGCTTATCCGGTTTGTCAATGGGAATGAGGAGATGGAAAAGGAAGCAATTCCTCAAGACTCCGGAGAATCCGCTTCAATCGGTGAGAGCTTGTCTCGTGCACTGTTGGAAAAAGCTTTAAGGCTGTCCTGGTGTCATGAGAGTACCACGAAATCGGCTCTTTGGCTGGTCAATGTCCGGGAAAAACGGCCGACAGTCTATAGACGGATTGTTGAGATCAGTCCGCATGATATTTGTTTGGATAACCTTAGGAGCAAAAGTAAATTGATTGCTTATCTCCACGAAAACGGTCCAACGCATTCCACGCTGATGGATTTCTGCGCGGATTACAGGGAGCGGTATCACAACGAACTCTGCTGGAACTATCCAATCTCTGATGGGCTGCATCTTGGCACGTTTTTCGTTCTCGTAAAGGAAGGCGTTCTGGCTCTTCCTTATGACGATGCAGATAAGGTGGACTATGAGCTGCTTTGTCTGGACGATGCCAAAATGTGTGACAGAGAATCTATGGAGAATCTCATAACTGAGTGGGATAGCTTCGACCGGGATTTACGCTCCGCTATGCAGGGTATGTTGGCGTTTTACCGCAGAGAGGAGGAGCAACATGGATCAGAAAATTGACTGGCTCATCCATCTGGTGGCCAATGGCGCTTGTGATGAATGTGGTGAGGTAGAAACAGATTTTTTGCCCTATATGTGCAATGCCCACACCCACGGGCTGGAACGCTATGGGCACTTGGATTTCCAAATGGTACTTTTTTTGCCGACGGAGGAGATTGGACGAATCCTCAATACTTTGGGGCTAAGAGTTCAGTCTGGAGAACGCTTCCAGTCTGGAGATATGGTTTCCGGAATTTATGAAGACTGCGATGTGCGCTTGGATGAGTATGAGGAAACCGGGCGCAAGGTTTTGCGGGTCATCATACCAGATGCGAACAATATCTTCCCAGGGGAAGGAGATTGTACGCTCCCATACTGTCTGCAGCTCTTGAAGACAGATGAGCTCTGTGCAGAAAGGGGGATACCATCGTGAAAATCACGTTGTATCAAATCATCCCGGAACCGGAAAACAGATACTTGATATTCAGCGATTTGAGAAGCATCCGGGCGGCAAGTGGCGGACATGTCCCGGCTGAGATTTACGAAGCCGTATTCAGCGGGGATTTGGACATCGCCGTGCCCCGGAATGCCAAAAACAAAATGGATCAAGAACTTGCCGAACTGGAAGCGGTATATGTACGTTTTAACGTATCGCATCCGGAGGGCTTCCGTGGACGCTCCATGACCATGTCGGATGTAGTCGAAATCATCCGTTCCGAAAAGGAAAGCAGGTTTTTCTTCTGTGACCGGTTCGTGTTTGAGGAGATTGCATTTGAAAAGGAAAAAGCTGATTTTGGGCGCCTGTAGGGCGCAGAAAGGATACAATCATGAAGAAACTGATATTGAACTATAAAGGGCGCGACAGTTGGGACAGACCGGTTTATGAATCGGAAGGCTGTCTGTATGTGGATGTGGATCCATGCAAAGGCTGGAAACCGAATATCTGTACGAAATACAACAATGAGTTTGATGGAAAGCCGGATACGCCGATTGCCGAAGATACCGTTGTGGAGTTTGTTCCGTGCCGGGATATCTGGTAAGCGAGGAGGACGTATGAAAGAATTCATGACAAAAATGGTTCCTGTCAATCTGTCAGACAGATTTCCATTTAAATGCAGGATGTGCGGCGCTTGCTGCCGGCATGTCAGGGAAAGCGTGCCGCTGGAGAGTCTGGATGCTTTTCGGCTTGCCAAACATCTGAGAGACAAAGGTGAAAATGTGAGCTGCGTGGAAGATGTGCTTGCTACCTATGCGGAGCCTGTCTTGCTTAGTGAAAATGGATACACGGTATTTATGCTGAAAACAGCTGGAGCGGATGATGCGTGCATTTTTCTGAAAGATAATCGGTGTACGATTCATTCGGTTCATCCAAGGGCGTGCCGTACATATCCCATTGCTGTGGGACCGTATGAACTTGGCGGATATGAACAGTATCTCAGTATGGAACAGCCGCATCACTATTCTGGTCCGCAGATGTCCGTGAAAAAATGGATTCAGAAGCGCTGCAGCAAGCAGGATTTTGAATTTTTGAACACGGATATCGGTTCGGTACAGGAAATCGAAAGATTACTGAAGAGGATTCCTGAGCAAAATCGGACAAGGGCCGTGATGATGTTCCTTTTCTACAAGTATTCGGATTACGATCTGGATAAGTCTTTCTTTCCACAGTTCAAAAGCAATAACGATAAGTTGCTGGCTGCTTTGCGCAAAATGGCAGATGACGGAGACAATTAAATTTTCAGGTCAGTATGATATAACAACAAGGCGTCGGAATTCGGCGCCTTTATTATTTTTAGGAGGAAAAACTATGGATACAAGATTAAAAAATATCGTTGATAATTTAGAAACAATGAAAATCGGTGTGGATGAGCCATTTCCGTTTCACTGCACTATGTGCGGTAAATGCTGCATCAATCGGGAGGATATTCTTTTAACGCCGAGAGATATTTATAACATGGCAAAGGAGCTTGGGATAACGACTAAAGAACTGTTTGAAACCTACTGCGAGACTTTTATTGGCTGCGACTCCCGTATGCCGATAGTCAGATTGAAGCCTCGTGGCTCCATAAGAAGATGCCCGTTGATGAAAGATAGAAAATGTTCTGTCCATAAGGCAAAACCAACGGTATGCGCGCTGTTTCCAATAGGAAGATGTCTTATATTTGAAAAGGATATAAATCCTTCGGAGAAAATTTCGGTAAGCCAGATACAGTATATTTTTACCAATCCAGGGTGCGGTGATAATTCTAAAACCCATACGGTACGTGAATGGCTTGAGGAGTTCGGAATGTCGTTAGAGGATGAGTTCTTTATTAAATGGCAGCAGACAATTGTGGAATTAGGGCAGTTTTTCCGTGAAGCGGAAAAGACAGCCAGTGAGCGTATTATGGAGCTTTCATGGACAGCGGCTTTTATCGGATTATATCTGCATTACGATGTGGCTCAGGATTTTATGCCGCAGTTTGAAAAGAATGCACAAGAAATCACTGCATTACTGCAACTGGCACCCATAAAGGAAGGCGGTGGAAAAAATGAATGAGGATCGTAACCAGCATCAGATTATCCGAAAAGATGCCCGCAATTGTTTTGTGGAGAGTCTGAATGATGCTTTTAAGATTGGAAAAATTCATCTCGCCTTTGCAACTTATGATTTGAGTCGTCCGACTGGACAACGGCAGACGAACAACATCCATATTTATATTGCGGTGGATGAGTTCTTGGAACTATGCCGCAAGTTGGAAGGTGGGGAGCTTCGTTATCTTCTGAAGAACAAGAAGACAACAGGGGATAAAACACCTCTTTATCAGTGCTTGGGCGGAACTTCTGCCGAGAAGCTTGCAAAATACGGACGTTCCCGTGCAGATGGGAAAAGTCTGTCCAGAACAGCACAGCTATTGGCAGGAAGCAAATCAGATTTCCTGTTTGTGGCGGATAGCGGCCCCGGCGAAACAGATCAGAAAGGTTTAATTGTGCCTAAGTTCGGCAGTAAACCGGAAAATCATGTGGCAGTCAGTATGACATATGAGGTATTCAGTGAGTTATTACTCATGACAAGAATGCATTATACAGCATGGCTTAGTGCATGGTATGCAGATCAATATCATCAGGTCAATCAGCGAACAGCGCAGCTACAGGAGAACTCACAGTATCAGGAGAATGAGGGAGAAGCAGAATACGCTTCAGATCCAATGTTCTAAAGTTAAGAATGAAAATGCGGTGCAGTCTGATGATTGCGCCACATTTTCTCTTGATAATGACCATGTGGTGAGATATTGCAGTGAAAAACTTCATTGGCTTGGTATGGCAAATAAAATGGCACAAAAGTGGCATAAGAAATGCCGATGACATGGAAAAGAAAAACTGTTATACTTATATCGTCTACAAGTGGGTTCTCAGGAATCTGCTTGTTTTTTTATTTTCAGGAAAGGAGTTCGATACTATGAAATACTGTCCATATTGCGGCGGAGAACTTGTAAATTCAGCAGCATCCTTTTGTACGGAATGCGGGAAATCGTTATCCCCTGTGACACCGGAGGTTGTTCCGGTTGCCGAAACGCACGGGGAGAAGAAAAAAAGAAGCAAGAAACATGTAAAGAAAAGAAGATATTCGGAAAAAACAAAAAGACCAGTTGCTCCTGCAAAAGCCAGTGAAGTATCTGATCCGGTGAGAGAAGATGACTATGATGGCTATTATGATGATGTCCGTCCCTTTGATGAAGGGGGAGGCCGTGAGGAGATTGATAAGACATTGGTTAAAAAGATTATACTGGTGGTGGCTTGTGTTCTGTTAATTGCCGGAGTCTGTGTTGCCCTTATGTACTTGATATAAGCAGCGTAATAAAATGTTGTAAATCACCTTATCCAATCGTGTAATGTAATTGAAAGGTCAAAGAGGTGATGAACATGATTTATTTATCCAAAGGGATTGTAAAAGAAAACTCTATGGAACATCTTCTCCAGGTGGTGAGATGCGGTCAGGAATATAGCTTATCCGGAGAACAGGCGGCGCTGTGGCTGAATGGGAGATTGGAATTTTCCCAGGCAAAAACAGAGTCGGAGAAGCGGACGCTTGGGCATTTAGTAAGAATGGGTCTGACAGAAACAGAAGCGGAAAATACGGATGTGGCAAGATACAGAATCCTGACACAGTGTATTTGCTGTCCGGCGGTTAATACAAAACCGGAGTTCTTTTTGGGTCATGCGGAAAAGGAAACGTTAACCTGGCTTCGGAATGCGGGACTTCGGTTGACAGTAGCAGAACTTATCTTTCTTAGAGAGCATAAGATCAGACCTGAACCCCGATATCTCCATTCTGAAAACCGACAGGCGTTGGTGGAGGCGATCTACACAAAGAATACCATCGTAGATAATTGTCTGGAGCAGATCATGGAATGTGCAGAATGCAGGGATGAAACCGTAAGGATATTGCTCGGGCTGTTGAAGAAAAAGAAACTAATAGTATTGTGAGGTGAAGCGGATGAAGGAGAGATTTTATGAGTTACCAGTGCCTTTACAGAAGCAGATTGCCATTAGACTTGTAGGGGGTGCTGTTTTTCTGCTGTTATTTATTATCATCTTACTTGGCTTCCAGGATTTCTATTTCAGCCTTCCCTGTTTGCTGTTGTCTGGGTTTCTGCTTATAAATGGGATTCGACTATGCTATAATAGCTTTGCGGGGAACTATATGTGCATCCAGGGAACCTGCGAGAAAATTGAGACGTCCGGGATCCGAAAAAGAACCAAAGGGATTTGGGTTCAACTGGAGGAAAACATAGTGAAGATTCCTATTCGGCAAAGAATGAAGACGCTCTCCATTGGTGATACTGTTATTATATACTTATCAGACAAAACCCCGGTATATGAGCATGAGAGCGGCTATATGATATGCAGCTACTATGCACTGGGAACAGAAAAGAGAGGTAATTAAAATGGAAGCAGATAAGGAGATGTTAAATCGGCTCTTGAATGAAATTCAGGAGTTAGTCAGGGAAAACGAAAATGAAGATGGCACCTACCGATTTGACTTGTTGAAGGCAGTCATTGCTTTGGATTTTGCAAAAACAGAGATTGAAAAAGCAATTTTCAAGTGATTTTTCGGATGGATTGACTATTGAAGCTGCATATGCTATAATATCTACATCAGTTTCAAGATTTCCAAAGAGGAATCATGAGTTTCCGAGTTTTCAAAGTGTCAATTAGCACAATTGTGCTGGTTGGCACTTTTTTTGTTTCTTTTGGTTTCTACCTGCAAAGCAGGTTTGAAATAAATAATTTTTTATAGCAGGCAACCCCTGCAAGAAAGGAGATTTCCATGTTAAAAGTTTTTGCAACACAAGTCGTCGTATCCAAAGGTTATGACAACACGCCAGCTCTTCGCTTTTCTGAGAATGGAGATTCTGTGAGGTTCCGTATTGGCAAGAAGGTCTATGACCCTCATGCTGAAAACGACAGCCGCTGGATCAACCTTCCGGTTAAGGCGTTTAACGGCGTATGCGAACGCATCAAGAAGATGCAGCTGAAAGAGGGTTCTTATGTGAATCTGATCGGCAGACTGGACGAAGATTCCTGGGAAGATAAGGATACCAAAGAACTCAGAAAAATGATGGTTATCATTCTGGATGACATTGAGTATGCTTCCGGTGGAGGAAAGTCCAAGGAGAACCAGACAGCTGCAGGACAGCAAAATGCAGCTCCCCAAAATGCGGCTCCCCAGAATACAGCTCCGCAGAATGCTGCGGCAGCTCCTGCGACAGGTGCTGAAACGTCCGGAAATTTTACCGGATATGAGGCATTTGGCGGCGGATCATTCTTTGATGAAAACTGATTGGAGCAATAATTGAATCCGGCGTTTTAAGGCGCACATGAGTTACAGACATTGTATGCTCATGTGCGCTTTTTTGCGTTTTAAAGGAGGTGTCTTATGACAAATGAAACCTTTTGCCTTCTCTCTGAGGAGGAAAAACACACAAAATTTAAGGCTGCAATGAAGGGAAAGACAAGAGGATGTCTGAATGAAGAGGAACTTCATTGCATTCTGATGAAGATTTCTTTGAACAGACAGTATGCTATTTCGGTCTACCGTGATGGGGAGGAGTTTTGCCGTGTTTTGACAGCAACGGATGGTCTCAAAAGAAGAATCATTCTTGGTCAAGTAGCCGCAGGTATTGAAGGAATATCGGTAGAACAATTTGACTCATCGCAGGCAGCGGCAGTAATTTTGCATGATGCTGTTGATTGCAGTAATGCAAACTGTCTCTATATCTTTATCCCAAAGGAACGGAGTCAGAAAGGAATAGAATGATGAATAAGAAAGATCAAAAAAGGCACATGGCTTATGAGGCGCTGGTGCTGTTAGGTATGCTGGCTTTGCTTACTTTTATATGCCGGCTATGGCCCATCCTGTTACTGATTATTCTCGGTATTTTTGCAGCAGTGATAAGACTGCTTTTTCTTTCGTCCAGAAAGATTGAAGTAATCGCACCATTTCCTCTTTTACCGGAACCGGTAAAGGAAGCGACCGAGAAGGATGTGCAGGTGCTTGCGTATTCGGTCATACTCAGACGGGTTACAGAGCTTGTATTATCTGAGTATCCGGAAGCAAGATGGGTCTGGGAAGCGCCGAATGCTGAGAAACTTATTCGGGAAAACCAGGAAGTTTTTATTCTGCTCAATCGCGCGGGTGGATATCGGCGTGCTAAGGTTGTAATCCGAAATCTGCAGGTGGTTGGAATTGATTACAATCCACAGACTGAGGAGGAGGAGGCAACTTTAGAGCCGGAAAATAATGTGCCGGATTCTGATGAAGAACCAGAGGTGCAGAATTACGAATTACTGGCCTTTGAGTGGGCAGATGCTCATATCTTTGAGCTGAATGCCAGATGCAATGAAGCAATTGGAGAAAATCTCTCAGAACTGATTTTGCTTGAGGAAGAACTTCCGGTCCGTGAGAGCTGGGCGGATATCTGCCGGGAATTGATAAGAGCCGGCCTGGAGGATGTCCAGTGTGTGCCTGAGGGAATCAAAATTAATCTTACGCAGTCAAATGCAGAAAGGAAATAACGTATGAGTGCATATATGAACAATATTTTCAATTACAGCCGTTCCTTACCGGAACCGTTTGATACGCTGACGAACAAAAAGGTGTCAGTGTCATCGAAATATGGAGATGGGACAAATGCAACTTTGTGTTCAACAGTCATAAAAGCGGTACATGCAGTTTGCCGCTGCATGGATGGCAGCGCCGAAGGAGCTGTCGGGGTCATCGACCACAGGACAGTTGCTGAATACAAATCGTCCATGGGGCCTGATGATTATCATCTGGTAGTATATGACAGCAATTCCGGTTCGTTAATGGCAAGTGTGTATGACAAGAACACGGAAACTTTTGAAAACTATGTGCTGAACACATCAGGGCGTGACGGAGCTGCCGTTATGATGGCACTATTTCCAGTGCTTATGAATGACGAGGAATTCAGTGATAATTTTGAATTGTACCGCGATCAGTTTAGTCATGGATTTTCAGATTTACCCTCGGCTACGGAGTATATGGCCATGCTTTGTGACAACGCTTACAGACGTATCAAGAATACCGCTTGTACAGCAGCCGTCAAGGTGAGTGTGGACAAGGCCGGAAATCTGATGCGTGTATCTCAGGTGCAGCTGGATTCCGGCGCTTTTGAGCCTACCCATGTGATTGCGGGGGAATTTACAATCTTTGCGAAGACAGAAAGGGTTACTGTAAAAAAAGCAGAGGAGATCGTTGAACACGCAGATTTTGTCGGAAAATATAAATTGCATTCAAGGACTATGAGCAGCCAGGAAAAGCAGCTCATACCGGTGCTCCCGGAATGGTACATCATTCCGCAGGAAGTCGTTGATATCTGTAAACATGCTCAGGCAACTACCGGGAAACCGACGCAGATGAGGAATTTCCTCCTCCGTGGACCGTCAGGAACCGGAAAGACCAGAAGTGCAAAAGCGATTGCAGCAGGACTGGGGCTTCCGTATATGGCATATACCTGCTCAGCAGGAACAGAGATATATGATTGTGCGACTCGTTCTTGAACAAACATCATCCCACAGAAAGAAAGCTTGTGGGCGTAAGACCATATGATGCTAAAATCAAGCAACTCTATAACAGTAGAGTGAGAACTATCATCTCAACAGGTGGAATGAAGGGGTAACGCCCGGAAACGCCTGCCCTGATCCTCCGACATGCGTTCACTGAAAATCCGTGTAATTAAGGACGTGTGCGTATGAAGCTCGGTAAAGTCAGCTGAGAATTGCCGTAATAGATGGGTAAATATCCTGTCTAACGAAAGTCATCCAGAGGTGGATGGTGCAATCTATAGGCTGGGGGTCTATAAAATACCCATGGTTAGAATGTGGCCTTAACGGGGTCACTGACGAAAGCCCGAATGTAAGTGTCTATAATATTAGCCGATAGAAATGTCGGGGCACGCCAAGAGTGTGGTGCGTGAGGACGAGTAAGATTGGTCGATATGAAAATCCTTATACCGTTACAGGCGGTATCCAGCGTACAGGCACAAAGGGAAAACCTAAAGGTATATGCACAGATAGAGATGATGGAACGAGGAAAGGTTGGAACACGGAGCGATTGCACGCCAGGATGTGTTGGCTGGGAAAAGCCGGCAAGCTATAACCAGACTTTATCCAACCGAGAGTGATGCCATAGTACCGTTGAAGCCATGGAAACATGGTGGAGGGATGGGCATTAGTCAGCCGATATAACAGATTTATACTACAGAGTATCAAAGGTTCGAGTAAGACTAAGAAAAGCGGTTCCGAAAGGAGTTGCTGACTTTGACAAGCCGAAATAAAAAGCAAAGAAAGCTGCGGAATGCCGAATATTACGACATCCAAGGCATACTGGACAAACTGTATGCAGATAGCAAGAACGGGAAGATATTCACCAACCTGGTGGAATTGATATGTTTACCTCAAAATGTCGAACTCGCATACAGAAACCTCAAGAAAAACAGCGGTAGCAAAACGGCGGGAGTTGATGACAAAAATATTGATGACCTCGCCAAACTGACAAACGAACAGATTATCGAGTATGTGAGAAAGCGCCTGAACTACTACAAGCCGCATAAAGTCCGGAGAGTGGAAATCCCCAAGAAGAACGGTAAAATGAGACCACTTGGAATCCCCACAATTTACGACCGATTGATTCAGCAGTGTATTCTCCAGATTTTGGAGCCTATATGTGAAGCAAAGTTCTACCCGCATAGTTACGGTTTCCGACCGAATAAATGCTGTGAACACGCTATGGCAAGGGCTTATAAACTGGCGCAGAATCATAAACTGCATCACGTTGTAGATGTGGATATCAAAGGTTTCTTTGACAACGTGAATCACGGGAAACTACTCAAACAAATGTGGACTTTAGGGCTCAGGGACAAAAAGCTGATTTGCATAGTCTCCCAAATGTTAAAAGCAGAGATAGCAGGCATAGGTGTGCCAACAAAAGGCACGCCGCAGGGAGGAATTCTATCATCCCTGTTGGCAAACATCGTACTTAATGAGTTGGACTGGTGGATTGCATCACAATGGGAAATCTTCCCTACAAAATACCAGTATAAAAGTGATGTTATGCGGAAAGGTAAGCCTGGTATTAGCCATGGACACCGATACAGAGCGCAACGTGAGACAAAACTCAAAGAGTGTTATATCGTCAGATATGCCGATGACTTCAAAATTTTCTGCCGAAACAGAAAGGATGCGGAAAGGATATTCCAAGCCACAACACAGTGGTTGAAAGAAAGGCTGTTTCTTGAAATCAGTCCCGAAAAGTCCCGTATCGTAAACCTACGAAAAGGGTATTCGGAATTTCTGGGAATCCGTTTCAAACTGATAGCAAAAGGCAAAGAAAAAGATGGGTCACCCAAATTCGTTATCAAATCGCATATATGCGACTCTGCGATTGAAAAAATTGCAGAGAAAATGTATGTGTCTGTGAGTAACTTAGCTCACTGTGCAGACAAACGAGAACTGCATGTTGTGGTAGATAGTATCAATCTATACGTGCTGGGAATCCACCAATATTACCAAATGGCAACTCACATAGTCACAGACCTAAACCAAATAAACCGCTCAGTCTTGTCCAGACTCGGACACAAGAAAAACCTGAAATGCCTACTCACCGAGCAGGGTGAAGCCAAGCTGCCAAAGTATGTGGTACAGAAATACAGTGCCTCAAAATGTATGCGCTATATCAAGGGCAGAGCGTTGATTCCAATAGGATTCGTGCAAACAAAGCCGCCAATGTTCCAGAAAAGTGGTGTATGCAAATACACAGCAGAAGGACGGTCGCTGATACACGATGATTTGAAGACCATCAACATCTCTATTCTGCACTACTTGATGAATCACCCCAACTGGAACCGCAGTGTGGAGTACAACGACAATCGTTTGGCTCTATACTGTGCGCAAAATGGAAAGTGCGCTATTACAGGCAAAGTGCTGGAAATTGGTGATATTCATTGTCATCACATTGTACCTATCTATGCGGGAGGAACGGACAAATATCGGAATCTCAAGATCGTGTGTGTGGACATCCACAAACTCATCCACGCCGTGGATGAAAGAACGATAAGGGGACTTCTGGAAAAAGTCAAACTGAACGCATATCAGCTAAAACGGCTAAACTATCTGCGGAAAATAGCGGGTAATCAGGAAATACAAACGGCTTGAAAACTCTGTAATGAAAAAACAATCTGTTATTCGGCCGATGGAACGCCGTGTGCGCTGAAAGGTGCATGCACGGTGTGAAGCCGGGGAAAAGTTGGAGATGATATCAAAGACTTACCTATGGCTATTTATAGGTCAGATTTTTCCGGATACCGATTCGGGTTCTACCGGAGATGCACAGCTTGATCATGAAAAAGCGATTTTGGCGAGTATGGGTGGAATCAACTATGCCAACGTATCCAAAATAATGAATCTGCCGGATTTGGATGATATGGATTATGATCCGGCGGGGGTATATCAGGCTCTAACTGGTGTAGAAAATGCAGCCGCAACATCTCAGGACTGTATGAGCATTGTGCTGGATCGCGTAACGGAGAAGGTGTGTGCCCTGTCCAGACGAGATGAAAATTCCAAGAGCAGTGGTCAAACCTATACTTATATTGAGACAGATTTTATCAAGGCTCTGAAGTATGGGTATGTCATTGAGATCCAGGAGCCTACGACAATTGTCCAGCCCGGCGTTTTGCCAGGACTGAATTCTCTGCTGGAGCAGACCGGGACAATCACGCTTCCTACCGGAGAGGTGATAGAGCGTCATCCGGATGCGGTGGTCGTAGTAACAACTAATGTCGGATATGAGGGATGCCGCAGCATGAACCAGTCTGTTATCGACAGAATGAGTCTGGTACGGGATGTGGAACTTCCGACGCCTGAAGTTATGGTGCAGCGCGCCATGGCCGTCACGGGCGCAACAGATGAGTATCAGATATCCCAGATGGTGCAGGTGGTCAACGATCTGTCGGAGTATTGCCGAAAGAACAGTATTACGGACGGCTCTTATGGTATGCGCAGCCTGATTGACTGGATTGTGAGCAGTGAGATTACCGGCGATATATATGAGTCGGCATTGTACACGATTATCAGTAAAGCAACAACGGATGAAGTAGACCGTGAGGCGCTGATCAGTGCTGTTCTGGAACCGATTTTCACAAAGAGGCGAAGAAAAGCAATCGCATAAACGTATTTAGAAAGGAGGTCAACCCTGTATGGCGAGGGTGAATCATAAGTTAGTAAAACAGCGGCTCAATGAGCAGCGCAGTAAAATCTCAGACCGACAATTCTTCTCGTCCCGTCTTTTGGCGGGACATTTTGAAGATTTGGCGGCAGCACAGACGAGGCGGTATCGTTATAACCGACGGGTCCGCGTTAATCTTTACTGGAAACCGAGAGAAAAGCATGTGGCATCAACAGATAATATGCTTATACGTATCAATGCCGGGAATTCTATGGTCACGAAGGTAAAGGGGCGGGAAAACCGCTACCAGATCGTATGCGGCATGTTCGCACATGAACTGGGTCATGTCCTTTATACGGACTTCTTGGCGGCGCAGACACATACCAATTATTTGGGAAGTTACCGTTGGTATCCTTATCCGCCGGATCTGAAAACGACAGCGGATGCACGGAACGAAAAGGCATTCTGGAATTATGTGAAAACCGATCCAAAAAATCTTGAGATGGTGCAGATGGTTTCCCATTATATTTCCAATGTAATTGAGGATGGGTATATCGAAAACAGGATGTTGAATAATTTTCCGGGCACATTGGGATACGGCCTTGAAAAGCTGCGGGAGCAGCATTTTGAACATATTGAAACAGTGACACAGCTGATTGAAAATGAGGATGAAGGAAAGCATATTTTTGAAAGCATCCTCCAGATCATGTTGTCTTATGGCAAATTTGGAGAAATCAAGTATGGAGACGAACCGCTCAGCGACGAAAGGATTCAGTCAGTGTTTGGCCTGATTACCGATATTGACAGTGCTTTAATGAGCAAGTCCGGAAAAGACCGGTTGAATGTCGTCAATATGGTACTGGTAAGGTGCTGGGACTATATCGAATCTTTTTGTGAGGAATGTAAAAAACGTCAGGAAGAGGCGGAAGCCTCCGGCGGTTCCACCAGTCTTGCAGAAACCTTATCGGAAGTGCTGGGAGCGATTACCGGCGGTTCTGAATTGGGTGAGGGAAACAGCACACCGGTACCGGAAGCTTCTGGTGAGACAGAAGAATCTGCGACGGCAGGCAAACGTGCACAGACCCATGCAGACGCCGAGAATGAGGATGATTCCCAGACTGACTCTAAAACGGAAGAAAATCCATCTGGGTCTGGGGAAAGCGATAATTCTTCAGATGAAGACGCAATCCCGCTGAATGGGAGGAATTCTGGTTCTGGAAAAGAGGAAACTTCCGATACTGAGCAAGGGCGTATTCCTTATCACCAGTCAGAATCGCTCTCAGAACCTGTTGGTGGTTCCGTAGAAAAAAACGAAGATTACGAGCGGGAGCATTACGACCGTGCGGCGGCTGATATTGAACGCCTTCTGGATAAAATGGCGGAAAAGGCGGCCTGCGAGCAGTTGGAGAATGAAAGGATTCAGGAGCTGAATGATGTCGCTCAGAACATTTCCTATGGGAATATCCATGAAGGAGTACCTATCCGAATCAATCGGATTGCCTCTGTGGATGAGGAGCTTATAGAACAGTATAATGCTATTGCGGGACCTTTGATCAATATTTCCCGCCAGCTGCAGAAGAGTTTGCAGAAGCAGCTCAAGGAAAATCGAAGAGGCGGCAAGCTGACCGGTCTTATCATGGGCCGACGTCTGGATGTGCACGCATTGTGCAGGAACGATGGGAAGGTGTTTTACAAAAATAACCTGCCCAATGAAATTCCGGAACTGGCAGTCGGTCTGCTTCTGGATGAGTCAGGATCCATGTGTTCCTGTGACCGCTGTACTTATGCAAGAGCCTCGGCTATCATTCTGTATGATTTCTGTCAGAGCCTGGACATTCCGGTAATGGTCTATGGTCATTCCACCGATTATACCGATGTTGGAAATACGGTGGCACTGTATTCCTATGCGGAATTTGACGGCTTTGACCACGATGATAAATACCGTATGATGGACATTGCGGCCAGAGGCAGTAACCGTGACGGAGCAGCGCTTCGTTTTGTAGCGGAACAGCTGTCTAAGCGGCCGGAAGCAGTAAAAATCCTCATACTGGTTTCAGATGGGCAGCCTGCTGACAGTGGATATAGCGGTTCTGCAGCTGAGGAGGATCTACGCGGCATCAAACAGGAATATCAGCGCAAAGGCATTTTATTTGTAGCTGCGGCAATTGGAGATGACAAGCAGAACATTGAGAGAATCTACGGAGACTCATTCATGGATATCTCGGATTTAAAACAACTGCCCACAAAACTGACCGCTGTAGTTAAGCGGCATATAAGGGTATAACGACATCAAATTATAAAAAACACAACGGGCAGCCGGATTTCTACGGCTGCCCTCTTGTTATCCAGAAAGGAAGGTAATTATGCACTTTTTAACATTAGCAATTTTAGAAATTCCTGAGGTAAGGGAAGACAAGGAACTGGACAAACAGATAGTGGAGGCCCTGAAGGAATTAGAACTTCAGAAACAAATAGAAACAAAGAACTTTATGCTGGACTTTACGATTGGGAGGTTTCAAAACCTTCAGTCATCATTTTCCCGTGCAGTAAATGACGGCGTTTCTGAGCTGATGTATCCTTATTGTGAGTCGCTGGAGGATCCAGAATATCTGGAATTTGAAGATCGGACAGAAAAACTGCGCGAGGAATATGAGAGCGTGGTTGATTGTATAAAGCTGCCTCAAGGAACAATTGTGGAGCAGTATGGCGATCCACTCTGGGGCAGATTTGTTGTCCGTGACGGAAAAGTGTTCCAAAGGGATGCAGGATCGCTTCATCATGAAAAGCGTACAAAAAAAGCAAAACGAATGGTGGCTCTGCCTAATTATCCCCGCAAAAAGCTCTATAAGAGTTTTGAGAAATATGCAGAAGAAAGGTGTGGCTTTTCTTTTGATGAAAAGCATCAAGGCTATGGATATTATTATAATCCAAACGCCATATGGGACTGGTATTCCATTGGCGGGCGATGGCCGGAGATGTTCCTGGTAAAGGACGCCTGCACTGAGTATTCTATCGGTGAGCGAAGCTGGTGCAACTCGGATCGGAAATCAGAGGCGCCGGAAGGATACCGGTGGGTATGCGCTGCCAGGAAAAAGGACATTGCGTGGGATGCCATGCGAGACTGGCGAAACCAGAAAGCCGCAGAGCGGTTCCATAAGCTTGAGCAGATGTTCCTGGCAGGAAAGACGGATCCGGATTTCCATGGAGAGATTGTCCCAGACGGAGTTATGCACTGGGGCGAACTGGTTTACCGCAAGGACTCTACCTTGGAGGAATACCTGGAGGAATACGGGATTCCGGGCTGCTGGAAGTATCCGGTAGGCTCGCATGACATCGTGGATGAGGGCCAGTGGCTGAGCGTGGAAGACAGCGTGCAGGATCCGGGAACCGGCAGCTATGCCCCGGTAGACTGGCGCAGCTGCATTGATGGATACATTGATGACATGGATGAGGATATGGTACTGGTTTCCGTAGACTACCACATTTAAGGAGGAGACGGATGAACACTTATGTCGTTTGCATGGACTCTTCATGGGTCCGGGACTCACAAATGTTTGATATTGCCGGTTTGACAGATGATGAGCTGGCGGATATCGACATGTACAGTGCAGACAGCGAAGACAAATGGCATGATATGGAGCCGACTCCATTTATCGCAGTCATAAAAGCGGAAAACGAGGAGGAAGCCTGTAAAAAGGCAGCCATCGAAATGCGCTATGATCCCCGCTGCCTGTTTGCAATAAAAGTTTCAGAATAAAGAGGAGGTATCAAAAAATGATTATCAATCGAATCGGTGCTGAGTTTGAATACGACGGCACAACCTATGTAATCGGCGCTCCCATCGTGGGAACGCCGGAAAGCGAGTATGAGGGTCTGTATGGGACGATTACGGAAATCCGTGATGGAGAGGATAAGGAAACGGAAAATGAAACGCCGGATATATATTGCTCTTTTGAAGTTCCTGCACTGCCCTGTGAAGTAAAAAAGCTGGAAGAAATTTTTTCTGATTTGTATGACGAGCCTAAAACCATTGACGACATCATCCTGGATCTTGTCATCATGGCCCCGTCTATGGTGGAGACGCTTGATGACCTGAAAGAGTGCCGCCAGCACCCGAGGATCCATATTCTTTTGGAAGACTGGGCGGTGGACGGCGAACAGGGAAATTCTTCCGAGGTCTATACGGACTTCAATGATGCGAAACGCATACTGGTGCAGAAGCTGAAAGAGGAGCAGGAAAGCGGCTGTATTCCGCAATGGGCGGATGATGAGAAGTTCAAGGAGCATTCCACGGACTCCCTCTATGAATGTTACATTGACGGCGAATACTGTGAGAGCCATTACCATATCGCAATCGTCTCGCAGCAGCTCTGCGTTTCCAACCGGTTTGTCAGGGAGATGGGATGGCTTTATCAGGCATCCTGCCAGCTTGAGGATTTTGTATCGCAGGTGTCAGACTGGGATGAGCTGGATCAGCTGACCGATGAGCAATATAACCGCATGGTCCAGGATCCCCGTTTCCCGGAAAGGCTCCAGAACAAGCTGGGCAAAAACGATTCCTACTGGGAAGCCTATTGGGAGACAGTTTCCGAGGTTGCACATGAGTTTGTGAATGAGTATCTGCAGGAGGAGGCGTAAAGATCTATGAATACAAAGCTCAACTATCTCTATCGGGATGCCGACAACTACAAGATGCCAAATTCCTGTGTGGTTATTGGTGAGATAAGCGAAGCGCAAATCGCAGAAGTCATATCCTGTCTAGACTGTGGGGAATATTTCATTCCCCGGCAGGTGGGGCTTCCTGAAAAACGCTTTGACAGGTTTGACGAGGAGGTGGACCAGTGCTGGTTTGAATTAAGTGCAGATGGGTTTGAGGCTACCGAAAATGTTTCCGATATTGACATGACTGTGAGGCAACTCGTGGAGTTGTTTCGTAGTGCAAAAAACAACTGGCATGATGATGTGCCGTTAGGAGGTGCAGTATGAGTTACTCAGAATGGCATACTTACGGCTATGGAATCTGCGTTTCCGATATTACGGATGAGTCTGTGGAACGCCTGCAGAAGCTGATTTCCCTGGCGCCGGAGTACCAAAAGAAAATACAGGAATGGCTGGATGAGAGTGAGATATCGGAGCCGGCCTACGAGGATTATCTGGAGTTCGACCAGGACTATATGCTTGGCCTAGCAACCATCTTAAAAGAAGTGATCCTTGAGGCAGAGGACATTGACCTTGTGGCGTGCGACAGCCATGACGGCACGGATTATCTGCTCTATGTGCCGGACTATCCCTGGAACATGGGAAAACACAGACAGCTCATGACGGAGGAGGCCGTCGCAGGGCTTTTCCGAAAATATGTTTCCATTTTGACAGATGAGGCGATAGAAATAGATTACCAGTCTGTTGAGAATGGAGGTTAGGAGGTGGCGTTATGCCTTATAAAAGCGATACAAGGCCGCTGACCAGCATCGTTTCCTATCCGGAGCGTGGCGAAGGCGGCGACAACCGTTATCGGGGGAACTGCTCTCCCAGACTGATTGAGGATCTTTTAGGGTTCTTTCGCCCGGGAGAAATCTGTGACTACATGTGCGGCAGCGGGACGACCAAAGCGGCGGCGGACAAGCTGGGCGTTGGCAGTCATCTCTATGACCTGCACAGCGGCTTTGACATCATGAACTGCGAGATCCCGGAGCGCCCGGAGTTCATCTTCTGGCATCCTCCATATTGGGATATCGTCACGTTTTCGGATGTCATGTATAAAGCCTCAGATGTTCAAAAGAACTACGGCTATGACCCGAGACAGTATGATCTGTCGCGCATACCGGACTGGGAAAGCTTTGTTGATAAAATGAATTATGCCATGATGAAGCAGTTTTCTGCCCTTGAAAAAGGTGGCAGGATGGCGGTTTTAATGGGAGACATTAAGAAAAGAGGCGTGCTTTACAGTATGCTTTCTGAAATCGTCAAACCGGGGTCTTTGGAGAATATCATCATCAAGGCCCAGCATAACTGCTTTTCAGACCAGATCCAGTATAGCGGAAAATTCATCCCGATTCTTCATGAATATGTGATGATTGTCCGAAAGGATTCACCGCTTCTAGTTCCGATTATCATGGCAAAAAAAGCGGAGGTCGATATCCGGGATATGCCGGGGGCGACATGGCGTGATGTGGTTGCTGCCGTTTTGGAACAGTGCAGCGAGCCGGTGACGCTCACGTTTCTCTATGAGAAAATAGAGCCGCACAAAAAAGCACAGGCAAATAAGTGGTGGAAAGAAAAAATCCGCCAAACGCTTCAGATCAATCCTACATACTTCTTTCATGATGGCAGGGGAATGTGGTCGTTGAACAGAAGCGCAGCATAGTATCTGCGTCTGGGGGATGTCTTTTGTAGGCATCCCTCAGTTGCTTTAACTATATGTAGAAGAAGGATGGCTTTTTTGCTATAATACAAATATACTTATGAGCAGGAGGCGAAATATGTCTGTTTATTATAATCCGGACACGTACAGAAAAATTATCAGAAATGGTGAAGAATGTTGGGTATATGATTGGGGCAAAAATGCTGATATAAATTCGTTCAATTATATGCTGGATCGCTGGGAGGGCACTCAGCAACAATTTTTTATCAATGGTGAGACCAAGCAATATTTTCTTATTAATAAACAAGAGCGTACTGTCATGGAAATATCAAATCCAGAAGTAATAAGGTTCCTGTATGAGAATCTTTATATGGCGAATATTAACGAAACTTTTATCGAACTGTTCACCTCAATCGGAGGGTTTAAGACAGTAAAGTACGAGTAGATTCTGATTTTTTCTTGGGGATGTCGTTTCGGCGGCATCTCTTTTTGCATAATTGTTTTCAATTTGGACATACTAATCTCCGGGAGTTCTATTTACATTCGCACTTCAATAGTGTATAATATGGAGTGCGAATGTAAATAGAGCCAAGGAGGTGCATTGATACGGACACGATTTGGACTAAAATTCAAACAATAGCAGAAAAAAGTAATGGGTTTGTTAAGACTTCTGATATTGAGGCGGCTGGAATCAGCAGACCGATGTTGAAAAAGTATGTTGATATGGGAAAATTAGATCCGGTGCGAAAAGGGTTATATACTTTGACCGATGAATTTACTGATGAGTTTGCGCTTCTTCAGGCACAAAGCGCAAAGATAATATATTCCTATGGCACCGCACTGTTCTTTTGGGGGATGTCGGACAAGACGCCGAACATCTTGGATATAACGCTGCCTCGCGGAACGAACATCAGCAGGTTAAGGCGTGATAATCCGAATTTGCGTTGCCATTATGTGCAGACGGAAGTTTACGATCTTGGAATAACAGAAACAAAATCCCCTCAAGGCGGGATGGTAAAGCTGTATGACAGGGAGCGCTGTATTTGCGATGTGATCCGGGATAAGGATCAAATAGAGCTGCAGCTTTTTACGCAGGCAATTAAGGACTATTTTAAGACAAATCCAAATAATCGAAAACTGCTGAAATATGGCAAGATATTTGGAATTGAAGATAAGATAAGAACATATATGGAGGTTTTATAATGAAGACACCAGAACAACTAAAAGGAGCCATTCGTAGCATGGCAGCGAAGAAAAATCTTCGTGCACAGGAAGTGCTGCAGATGTTTTTATTTGAAAGAATCATTGATCGTTTGGCAGCCTCATCCTTTCGGGACAATTTTATTTTGAAGGGCGGACTTTTGATATCATCAATGATCGGTATTGGTGAACGTACTACTATGGATATGGACACAACGGTGCGTGGTATTCAGATGGAAGAGGACGAGATCGTTTCTGCAGTCAAAGAGATTATCGCAATGGATGTGGGAGACGGAATTTCTTTTGAATTTCAGAAAATTGAACCGATCCGCGAGGATGATGCGTACAATAATTTCCGGGTTCATCTGCGTGCAAAATACGGGAAGATTGACAGTCCAATGAAGATAGACATTACTACCGGAGATATTATTACGCCTGCAGCCATTCGATATGATTTCCCGTTTGTGTTTGAGGAGAAAACGGTTCCGGTCATGGCATATACGCTTGAGACAGTACTTGCGGAAAAATATGAAACGATTATCCGCAGAAACATTGGAACTACAAGGGCAAGGGATTTTTATGATTTACATACTCTTTACCGCAGCCGTAAAGATGTGGTTCAGATGGATGTTCTGAGGGCAGCAGTTATTCATACTGCGGAAAAAAGAGATTCGATTGATGATATCAGGGACTGGAGAGATATTTTGAAGGATATCCGTGAAGAGCCGCAGTTATATCTTCTGTGGGATAACTATGCTGCGGACAACAAATACATTGGAGATTTGAAATTCAATGAAGTTCTCGATACAGTGGACGAAATCGCAAAGATTCTTGATTTGTGATATCAAGTAAGAAAAGATTAGATTTTTTTTGAAGCACTTATAGTAGAAATCGGAGTTTGTGAAGGAGGATATTGTGTCACTTAATATAGCAGAAACATTTGAATTATTGTTTGATAAAAATAATAATGTTGCATACAAAGCATTACAGGAATTGCAAAAAGAAAGTATTGAAACAGATTGTGTTTATCTTTATATGGATAGATTAAGCGATATGCTTGACAGTGATAATTCTTATATCCGCACAAGAGGGCTTACACTGATTGCCTATAATGCAAGATGGGATAAAGATTATAAAATTGATGAAATCATTGATAATTATTTAAAGCATATAACAGATGTTAAACCTATTACAGCAAGACAATGTATTAAGCTGTTGCCGATTATTGCAAAGGATAAACCAGAATTGAAAAACGACATTGTTTCTGCACTTCATAAAGCTAATATAGGTATTTATGATGACAGTATGCAATCATTAGTTTATAAGGACATCCAAAAAACATTGAAAGAAATAGAAAAATTATAAAAAAGCAAATTCTGATTTATCAAATCATAAAGTGTTTGAAATAAAAAGAATATTGTAACCCGGAGATGTTGATTATCAGCATCTCTTTTTTATATCACAAAGGAGGTATATAGTATGGGATGGTTGATAGGTATCCTTAGTTTTATAGGCGGCAGCGTGTTTGGCGTTGTTTTTATGTGTATGTTTCAGATTAACCGAACTTACAGAAATAAGCGCTCGGAGGAATAAACATTTGCGGTATGAATGCTCTTTTCTCCTGGTGGATTGACTATTGCAAATAAATCTGTTATAATATTTACATCAGTATCAAGTTTGGCTACGGCTAAACACAGTTTAACAGAGTTTATCAAAGTGTCATTTGCAATTTTGCAGATGGCACTTTTTTTGTTTTCCGGCCAATTCATTTGGGCATAAGCCAGCAGTCTTTCGGGATTGCTGGCTTTTGTTATATATCAAGGCGGCAATCCCGCCAGAAAAGAAAGGAGCATGAAATATGCAAAAACAATGTCAGGATGGTTTCTACACCACATTCAGTTCCTATCCACTTATGCTGGATTATCACAAGGAGCAGTCCAAGAACAGCCGCTGGGTGAAAGCCAGGGTCAGTGACCTTGAAATTCAGCCGCTGGGCAAAGGCTCTGCTCTGAGCACTGATCTGCCGGCATTTGCGTCAGGAACCACACAGGACGCTGTGGATGACACAGCAAACAATCTCGGTCTGGCCATGCGTGTTGATGGGGAACTCTTCCCCATGCGCATGACAGCCTACAAAAGCCTTTTGGACAGGGCAAAAATAGGTGGTACGGCGCTCCCTAAACTGAGCCGTGAAGTGCTGGCGGAGGTGTTAAACGCCTGCCTGCGTCTTTATTCAGCGGATGCACTTTTGCTGATTCGTGATGAAAAAGTTGCGGCGGTTCATTCCGGGGATGCTGTTGATTATTCAGTGCTACCGATTGATGAGTTGCTCACTGCGCTGAAGACAAAGCTGGATGCCCGTTTTTCAGGAAACGAGTTTGAGTCCGGCTACTGTGACCATGCGATGGTAAGCGCAGCATGGACGATGTCAGATCAAAAAGAGGATTTGCTAGGAGCGTATACAAAGCTGCTGGATTCCCAAGGAAAAACGGCTATGGCTTCCAAACTGACTCCGGGTGTCCGTTTTATGAGTTCGGATACTGGAGTGGCTTCGGCAAAGGTCTCAGCCCTGCTGGTGAGCGGAAAGCGTTCTATCCATATCGGGGGCTGCATCGCAGTTGACCACAGGCATCAGTCCAAGGTTTCCGACTTTGATACAGCGTTGGATCAGCTGTTTGCCCAATTCGGGGATAGCATTGCCAAACTGCAGAAACTGTTGGAGATCCATTTGGATTATCCGGTAAACGCAATGACCAGGGTATGTAAAAAACTGAGTCTGCCAAAAAAGGCTGCAGTCGAAGCTATCGCCATGTACGAGATGGCATACGGAGGCGGCCCGGCGACAGCCCATGACGTGTTTCTTGCCATGCAGGAGATCCCGTTTATTTTGAGGACTGAGAACACGCCGGAAAGTAAGATGCTGGTTATAGAAGAAAATATGGCTCGTGCGCTTTCATTCAGGTGGAGTGATTATGACCTTGCAAAGGCGGTGAGTTACTGATGGCAAAGCCGATTATTCTTTGTGATACCGTAGGTATGACGAATGACAGATGGCTGGAATGCCGTATGCACGGCCCCAAAGGGGATATTCCCTATACTGTGGGCGGAAGCGATGTTGCAGCTATTTTTGGTGTATCACCATGGACGACTCCGCTGGAGCTGTGGAAAATCAAAAAAGGGCAAATAAAGCCTGCAAAAAAAGCCAATGCCAATCAATTGCAGATGGGACATCTTTTAGAGCCGGTTGCTGCCTATTGGTATGGTGCAAAGACAGGCAATGCCGTTACAGAAGACACGAATCTGTATCAGCACGCAGATCATCCTTACGCTCTTGCCAATTTCGACCGGCGCTTTACACGGGCGTCCGATAACGAACCGGGAATTTTGGAGTGTAAAAGCTGTACTTATCACAAAGCGGATGAGTGGGCAGATGGAGCGATTCCGCTCTACTATGAACTGCAGCTGAGGTTTTATCTTGCAGTAGCGGATGTGAACATTGGCGCTTTTTCTGCCGTTTGGGGAAATAATCCGGACAATGATCTGGCAATGCCTGAGATTATTCGTGATAAGGCGAAGGAGGATATGATTTTTGAACGCCTGGACGAATGGATTTGGAGCCTTGAGAATGATAAACCTCCGACAATGGCGGATGTTGCACCAAAGCTTGCTTTGGAGTCACTGGCAAGGATTTATGGTGCAAGTCAGGCGGGACTTCCAACAATAGAGTTTTCACACAAGTATGAATCGCCCTTGCGCAGAATTGCAATGCTTCAAGGGAAAATCTCTGAATGCAACAGAGAAATCAAAACATATGAAAAGGAGATTGAAGCACATAGTGTGCGAATTGCCGAAGTCATGAAGGAGCATGAGCATGGCATCTTGGAGACGACCAGTGATAAGCTTCTGATTGATTTCGTGACAAAAACAACCCGCAGGCCCGATTCCAAAGCCTTGAAAGAAAAGTACCCGGCAATATATACCGATGTTTTGAAAGCGTCGGAAAGCCGTAAGGTAAAGGTGTCGGTCCAGCCAATTTAGGAAGGTGATCATAATGGAAAACATTTATCATGAAGGTTGGGAACAGGAGCTGGTTTATCAGTTTCTCCCATATGACAGGTGCAAAAAGAGGGCCTATATCTGCTCGCCGCTCAGTGCAGACACGAATGAAGGGATTGCACAGAATATGCAGGCGGCAAGGGCGTATATGTTCTATGCCATGAAAAGGATGTGCATGAACGCAAGTGCGCCACATGCGTACATCCCGATGATTCTTTGCGACAATATTCCGTCTGATAGAGCACTCGCCCTTCAGTTCGGCCTGGAACTGCTGAAAGACAGCGATATTCTGTTGATATGCGGTAACCGGATCAGCAGCGGGATGCGTGGGGAAATTGCCCATGCAATCCGCCTGAAAATGCCAATGATTGCTTTTGATGAGGGTATATATCTGGAAGTACAGAAAGAACTGACAAAGCGTGGCTGCGATAAGCGGAAAGTTCGCCTGGACAGGGAGAATTTTCTGATGGGTATCTCTGCTCCTTTGTCATATCTTGAAAACGCAGCGATGTTCCGATGAAAGACCAACTGGCTGCAGCTTCACAAAAAACTCCCGTTGTATCTTTGGATACGATTCGGGAGTTTTTTGTATCTATAACACGACTTAGAGAAAGGAGTAAAAATTTTGCTATGTGAATTTGATAGGCTCATATATCCACAAAGTATTACGGCTGTTGATGCCAGCAGTTATATGATTGCACTCTACCATCCATGTGAAAAGATCAAAGATAGCACAGGGAACACGGTTACGCAGGTGAAAGCAGTGGGATATTGCTTACCTACATCAAGCAATCTGCGCTACGACATGCTTGGGCATTGGAGTAAAAATCCCAAATTTGGCGTCCAGTTTGAAGTGGAGAGTTACAACGAAGTGGTAATACCGACGAAGGAAGGCATCATTGCCTATCTTTCTTCCGGGCAGATTAAAGGGATTGGTCCCAAGATAGCGGAGAAAATTTACGCAGTTTTTGGCCAGCAGTCACTGGAGGTACTGGATAAAGAACCGGAAAGGCTTCTTGCCATACCGGGTATCAGTGAGATAAAACTGAAAAAAATCTATGATTCTTATCTGGTCAATCGTGGCGCCCGGGATGTGGTGGCGTTTCTGTCACCGCATGGCATTACGCCGAACCGAGCGGTACGCCTGTACAAAGAGTATGGGGAAAAGACGATGGATATTGTAAAAAATCATCCCTATCAGCTCTGCGACATGGCCGGGATTGGATTCAAGACGGCAGACCATATCGCTATGAGCATGGGGTTTGACCAGCTATCGACAGAGCGTGTGGATGAAGGACTTCTGTATACGCTGGCGGATGCGGAAAGCAAAGGTCATCTCTGCATGGAGAAACATGAGTTTGTGAAAGCCTGCCTAAAAATTCTGGATACGCCTGCGTTAACAGCAGAAATGGTGGCGAACCGTGCCGCCAGGCTGGTTTTCGGCGGACAGTTGGTGTCGTACCAGGGCAATGTGTATAGGGCAAAGACCGCACATGTGGAAGAACAGCTTGCCTCCGACATTCATCAGCAAATGAAGTACCGGAAGATGCACAGCTATGGGGATTTGGATGCCGCCATAGATGCAGAGGAGCAGAAGCTGAAAATGAAGTTTGCACTGGAGCAGCGCGAAGCGGTAAAGATGGCTCTGACGCAGGGACTTTCCATTATCACTGGTGGACCTGGAACAGGAAAGACTTTGATACAACGTGCCATTTTAGATATTTATCAAAAAAACAATCCCCAAAATGAAATCTGCTGTTGTGCCCCTACGGGTAGGGCAGCAAGGAGGATGGAGCAGGCAACTGGTGTTTCGGCCTCAACTGTTCATAAAGCCCTTGGGCTGATGGCGGATGAGGACGGAGACTATGATGAACCCGAAGCGCTTACTGCAGATCTGATTGTGGTAGATGAGATTTCCATGCTGGATGTTTATCTGGCTGAATATCTGTTTGATGCAGTGAAGTTTGGCGCCCAGATGGTGCTGATTGGCGATGCAGATCAGCTGCCTTCAGTGGGACCTGGCGCAGTGCTCAGTGAGATGATTGCCAGCGGATGTATTCCAGTTGTGCGGTTGGACAAGGTATTTCGCCAGAATGCGGGAAGCCGCATTGCGACAAATGCGAAGTTAATCCGCCATGGGAATGTGGGTCTGGAGTATGGGAATGACTTTCAGTTTATCAATTCTCCCAGGCTGTCTGATTCTGCTGAACTCATTGTCGATCTTTATCTGCAGGAAACTGAGAAATACGGGGTCGATAATGTGGCACTGCTTACGCCATACCGGCAGAAGACGGAAACCGGAGTCAATGCACTGAATGAGCGCTTGCGTGAGAAGGTGAACCCGCCGGATACGCAGAAACCGGAAGTTGTTTTCGGAAACCGGAAATTTCGGTGTGGGGACAAGGTCATGCAGATCAAAAACCATGATGATGTCAATAACGGTGATGTTGGGTATGTCAGAAAAATTATTCGCATTGGCGATGATACTACAATTCATGTGGACTTTGGTGACGGGCGCATGAAAGAGTACGATGCCAGTGAATTGGATATGTTGGATTTAGGTTATGCCTCTACTATCCATAAATCACAGGGATCGGAGTACCAGTCCGTCATCATCAATCTGCAGTGCGCCCATTCCATCATGCTGACAAGGCCTCTTATCTATACGGCAATTACACGAGGAAAAGAGCGTGTAACCATTGTCGGGGAAAAAAGGGCGCTTTGTATTTCAATCAAAAGAATTGACACAGAAAAACGCGGCACCTGCCTCGCTAAGCGGCTGCAGGCGCTTGAAGAAAGGAGCAGCTATGGCTACAATATTAGATCAATATCTTGAGAAACAGAATACTATCAGGTCCCAGATTGCCGAGAACAGTCTTCCGCCGGAAGATTTGCTGATTATGCAGGAACTGAATTACCGCATTTGCGTCTTGGAAACATTTCAGTCTTTTTGTAAGTCCGCGCCAATCACAATGGATACAAAGGTCATGGGCTATCACTTTCAAATGGTAGATGCGTATGTACGTTTTACCTTAAATGAAAGACGATTCGGATTAAAAGCCGATGCAGAAGGCCAGAAGCGTCGTGAAACAGCACTCAGTTCTTTTGAGCATGTTGTACAGGACGGCAGAAAGCGGTTTTCCAGCTTTAAGGCAGGGACACAGGAGCAGTACAAAACAAGTATCAGTCAATATGTTCATACGATTCTGCCGGTTTGGATGCAGTATCGGAACACATATATCAATTTATAAGGAGGCTACAATAATGAGTCAGAATAACTCGAATGAGAAGGCAGCAATGCTCGCCAAAATCGAAACTATTCATCAGGTGGATGGATTTGATCCTACGCCGTTTGCTGTGGATTATACAGATCTGGGAACCGGAGAGGTGCGCAAGCGCCTCCCGGTCATGATTCAGATGGCGTGGTTCCGTCTGAAATATCCGGAAGGACGCATTGCGGTACAGGTGAATTCTGCAAAGGATTGCTTTGTGGCAACTGCCCGCGTGTATCCAAACTATAAGGATGCAACGGACTGTTATCTGGCAGAAGCGACGGCATCCAGAGGATATTGTGAGGAGAAACCTTCGGTTTCACCACGGGAATGGGCCCAGACAGCTGCTGTCGGAATTGCTCTCCGAAATGCAGGTTTTGGACTTCAGTTTTCTATGGCAGGTGAAGATTTTGAGCCTTCAGCTGTGGATGAGCTGGGAATCTCCGCCGCTCAACCTCAAACAGAATCAGCAGAAAAACACGAGGTGTCAGAACCAAAACCGGAACCGGCACAAGAGGAATACACTGTAAATGAACCGGTGCAAAAGGAACTGACTCCAGAAGAAAAGCTGGCACAGGCAATGAATGTGCCTTGCCCAATCTCAAAATTCAGCGGGAAAACGCTTGGCGAGGTATTATCGCTGGATCCTGGTGCAATTAAATGGGTAGCAACGAAATTCACTGGCGGCGAGGAAATTAAAGCTGCCGCGAAGCTGATTTGTGAATTTTCCCTTCAACAGACAATTGCATAACAGGCGCTAAAGACCAGGGGATTAACGCGGTCATCCCCTGGCTAGGAACAAGACGAAAAGGAGGACAAAAAATGTGTGAAAAAACGAAAAAGCTTCGTTTCAAATGGGAGTTTGGAGATGAAATGGTCTCGTTGCATGTCAACCAATATGCTTATGGCGGGCGGCTGCACATCGGTATGATCAATTACGGAGAAGATGGTCCGGAACCCTTTGCAGATATGACGGTCAACCTACCAGCCTATGATCTGGAGGATAACGAAGCATTCATTAACGGAGATATCAGCAAAGACCTGTTAAGGTTTATCAGGGAGAACAAACTGGGAAAAGTGCTGCCTTACACCGTGAAATCCGGATATGGCAGATATGCGGCGGTGGCATTCGATCTGGAAAAGCTGGCGGAATACGATCCTTCAGGGGTTGCATCGTTTAAGGAAAACTGTGGGTTATAAGGAAAACAGCAATGAGAAGAGGCAGGGGACAGCGTGCTGTTCCCCGCAAGTTTGAAAAAGGAAAGGAGGCAGCATGGAAATATTTCATATGAGCGATGTTGTTTCGTTGCTGGGAATCCCGATGCCGCCGTCTGGAAGAAGCTCCTATTATGTGCAGTGCCCATGCTGTGATGAAAGCCCACGGAAAAAGCATTTGAACATCAATTTGAAAAAAGAAGTGTATCGCTGCCCGCGGTGCGGAATATCTGGTGGTATATTTGATCTGTACTCCTTATATACCGGGGTTCCGCGTGACAAAGTGCGAAAAGCTCTGGTGGAGAAACTGGGAATGCCTGATAACCGGCCTAAACCCAAAAAGAGGATACAGCCGCAGGCAAAGCCTGAATGCCCAATAACGGATGTTGATACCCGTCATGCCACATACAGTGCGCTGCTCGATAAGCTGACGCTGGCGGCAGACCATAAAGAGAACCTGCTTGGCAGAGGGTTGATGGAGGATGACATTATTCGGCTTGGATACAGGACAACACCTGTGGTCGGTATGACAGCGATTGCCGGCAAACTTCAGTCCGAAGGGATGTACTTAGCTGGGGTTCCTGGTTTTTACAGGAATGAAAGCGGTACATGGACTTTCATCCATGAAGAACGCGGTATCTTAATTCCAATGAGAGACCAGAAAGGAAGAATTCAAGGGCTTCAGATACGCAGAGATAAGGTGAAAAAGAGAAAATTTCGCTGGGTATCCAGTACAGAGCGGCCGGATGGTTGCCCTGCAGAAGGATGGACACATCTTGCAGGCCCGGTTAGGCCTATGCTGGTGCTGACAGAAGGTCCTATGAAAGCTGACGTGATTCATGCACTGACTGGTCTGACAGTGCTGGCGGTTCCTGGTGTTAATTCTCTGACACAGCTTGAAACAACCCTTAGCGATTTACGTGCAGAAGGGGTTGCAGAGATTAAGACTGCTTTTGATATGGATTTTGCGACCAACTACCATGTACAAAACGGTTACAACAATCTTCTCAGTCTTCTTGGCAATATGGGATTCCGGTTTGGTACTTACCTGTGGGATCCACGCTATAAAGGGCTGGATGACTACATCTGGGAATATTGTTTTCAAAAGAAACGTTAAGAACTGGGGTGGAGCAAAATGCTTCACCCTTTTTCGTGTGCTTTTTTTAATCAAATGCGTATAAAAGTTGTAAATACGCATAGCAAATCGTGTAATGATAAGTATAAGAATGAACTTTGCAGGAGGTATACATATGTTAATCGCAATCGACCATGGCAATTACGCCATAAAGACCACAAACCACTCTTTTATTTCAGGGCTTTCAGAGCATACGGTTAAGCCGCCTATGACGGATGAGATTCTGGAGTATGGAGGAAAATACTGGACCCTGAGCGGACGCCGCCTAAGTTATATGAGAGACAAAACACAGGATGACCGTTATTTCATCCTGACATTATTCGCAATCGCCAAAGAACTGGAGAACAGAGGGCAATATACGCCGGTAGAGCAGATTCAGCTGGCTGTTGGTCTGCCGCCGGAGCATTTTGGGGTTTTAAAAGATAAATTCGCTCGTTATTTCAAAAGAGATGGAATTATCAAATTTGTTTATGGTGATAAGCCATACAGTATTAAGATAGACCGTGTCATGGTGTTCCCGCAGGCATATGCCGCTGTTATTCCCCAGAGTAGTTTGGTTGTCCATACTGTTCGTATGTTTGTCGTTGACATTGGCGGCTATACCACAGATGTGCTGCTCTTGAAGAATGGAAAACCAGATCTGCAGTTTTGCCGAAGTCTGGAAACTGGCATTATTACTATGAACAACGAAATCATACGAAAAGTTGGTGCACTTCATGATATGCGTATCGAAGATGAGCATATTAGTGCAGTTCTCCAGTCCGAGAATACCATTCTGCCGGAGGATGTCAAAGAGACAATTTGTGAAGTAACGAAGTTACATGCACAGGATATTCTGAATCAGCTTAGAGAATTGCAAGTGGATCTGCGTTCCAATCCTGCAGTTTTTATCGGCGGGGGAAGTATTCTTTTAAAACATTTCCTGATGAGCTCGCCTTTGGTAGCAAAGGCAGACTTTGTTGAATCTCCGAATGCGAACGCACTGGGGTATGAAATGCTGGGCAGGAAAACGCTTTCACTTCGTCCGCTTGGATAAGGGACGGAGGGATGTATAATGAAAAAGGATGGAAAATATCGCTTTTCGCTTCAATTTGGCGCAGATTCAGAGGAACAAGTAAAGGCTGGAGAGTTGCTTGAAAGGCTGGGAAACAAAAAAAGTGCAGTTGTTGTTGCAGCCCTTAACGATTATCTTAATTCTAACCCGGATTTGCAGGATACACATTGTAAAATAGAGGTCAAGCTGACGTCTGGCTATAATCGGGATGGAATTGAAGAAATCATACGGCGCATTGTTGAGGAGAGACTTGCAACAGTTCATCAGGACGAATCCTTAATCGCATTTTCAGAGGGAAATGGGACAGATACTCTGGAGGCAGACATTGCACAGATGTTGGATAATCTGGATGTGTTTTCATAAAACTACAGTGCATCCGATAGGATAATGATGGTTATTTAACACACTTAATAATAGAAAAGTCCATGTGAAAAAGTTTGTATTCCACTTATAGTGCGTGTATTGGAATGTTGAGTTCTTCAATTCCATTGCCAGATTGTATAAAATAAAAATGTAAGGAGAATGTAGAACCATGGACTATGTTATTTTAGGTAAGAATATTAGGAAGTACCGACAAATGCGCGGAATGCGCCAGGAAGATTTGGCGGAGCTTTGTGATTGTGGTAACAGTCATATCGGCCAGATTGAAAATGCGAGAGGAATTCCAAGCCTGGATATGATTGTACGTATTGCAAATGCTCTTTCTGTAACGGTAGATCAATTGCTCAGGGAGTATTATACAGAACCTGAGAAGGTCTATTTGCGAGAGATTGCAGAGCGCATCGAGAAGTATCCGGTAAAGCAGCGTGTATACGCTTGCGAAGGTCTGGCTGAATTTTTAAATACCATTGAAAAGTTCAGTCATACGGATGAATGATGAGCATATAACAAAACAGAAAAAGTTTACGCTTTATAGAACGGCTATGCTACATGAAAATGTAGTATGGTCGTTTTTTGTTATCTGAAAATAAGGAGGTGATCCCATATGGATTAAGCCATTGACAACTGTAAAAAGGTAACAAGTTGAAAATTAAGGCACGCCACTACGGCGTGTCTTGACTTTTGCCCTGGTGGTGTGCCCCGTAAGGAGGTACAAATATGAACCATCAGCAAAAGTCTGAACATGACGAGCTACGGGCCAGATTCACAGCATGGCTGGAAACAACAGTTTACCGCGCCAGACTCAAATATTTGGAACGGGAAAAACCCAAGGTAAATATAGTTTCAATTGAGGAATTGCCAGAGAGCGCTTTAGCTGTTTCTGAAAAAGCTGCATATTATGCGAATCCAAAATCCGCTTTTGACTTTGAAGAGGAACGGTTGGCAGAGGCATTTGCAAAATTGCCGATAAAGCGGCAGGAGATACTGACAATGCTGTTTGTGGAAGAGAGAAAACCGGAGGAAATTGCACGGATATTGAACTGTTCTCCGCAGCATGTTTACGACCAGCGCTATCAGGCATTGAAGAAGCTGCGCATAGCATTGACAAAGGACGGTGATAAACTATGAATCACATGGAATTTGAAAAGATGCTTCAGGCGGCAGTTTCCGGCAGTCATGAGGCGTTAGAGCAACTATTTCTACTGTATGCACCATTAATTGATAAGCACAGTAAGGTTGACGGGCAAATAGATGAAGATTTAAGACAGTATATTTTGATACATATTGCGCTCAATATTTCAAAGTTTGTCTTTTAGACGAAGGCGGTCTCAGATTTTTCTGAGACCGTTTTCATTTTTTTTTGAATTCTGTTCGAGATTTGAGAGATGATGAGGCTTTTTATAGGTAAAGGCATCCCCATGCCATGGTACCTTGACAATTTCATAGCTTCCAACTCTACGTTCCCGAACCGAGAAGCGGCTATCCGTTTGTGTGGCGAGCAAAACCAGGAGCACTGATATATGGGCGGCACCCATATAACGCAATGATCCGGCCGGGGATAATGATACTTCTGTAATTCGCAGCCCGACCATAATGCAGGCGGGGAGATGAAATTTCTATGGACCTGACAGCCACAGGCGGAGAAGGGGGCATTTATTTTGATTTTAATAGTAAGGAGGCTGATTATGGGCTATAAAAGGAAAGACGTAGAGCAAACAAAGCAGTATGCAAAAAAGTTTGTGCGCTACAAAGAAGGAGCAGAGAAGTACAGCCTTGGGCTGACAAAGTTTCAAGAACTCGCAAAGGAAGCAAAAGCTGTTTATAAGATTGATGGCATTGCTTTAGTGAATTGCGAAATTTTTGAAAAATTTTTGGAGTCATTCCGAGAGTATTAAAGTAGGTGAGACATTATGGCTTTTTTATATAGAGGGACTTTAAGCACTTGGGGAATTGACTTTCTGTCTTACGATAAGTATAATGAAGACATGTGGAGGTAGCGGTATGACAAAAATGGGTAGACCAAAGGAGGACAATGCAAAGCGTAAGTCCATTACGGTTCGATTATCAGAAAAAACCCATGCTGAGTTGACCAGGTATGCTGCTGAACACAAGATTACAATGACAGAGGTTGCCCTGCGAAGTTTGGAAGAGTATTTGTCCAAGCGAAAGTAAGTGCTGTGAGTCCCTTCTTCATTTTATGAAGGAGGTTACAGACATGGCAAAGACACGAAAAGATGAGCGGGGAAGAGCACTCAGGAAAGGAGAAGTACAGAGGGCATCAGATAAGCGGTATATGTACACCTATACTGATCCGTTGGGCAGGCGTAGGTCCATATATGCGCAGGATTTGGCAACGCTTCGAGAAAAAGAAAAGCAGCTGATGAAGGATCAATTGGATGGACTGGATCTGTATGTTGCAGGGAAAGCATCCATAAATGATACCTATGATCGGTATATCTCTACGAAGTATGATTTGCGGGCGACCACCCGTAGTAATTACGATTATATGTATGATCGTTTTGTCAGACATACATTCGGAAAGAAAAAAATCGCAGACATTAAGTATTCAGATGTACTCCAGTTTTATTGCTATTTACTTAAAGAGGAAGAGTTATCGTTAGGGACACTGGATTCGATTCACACCTTGCTGCATCCGACGTTCCAATTGGCGGTTCGAGATGAAATTATTCGGAAAAATCCGTCAGACGGAATTATGAAGGAAGTTAGCAAGAAGGCGGATAAGTCAAGAGGTGTGAGACATGCTTTAACGATTGAGCAACAGAGAGTATTTCTGGAGTATATATCCAATCATCCGGTGTATTATCATTGGTGGCCGTTGTTTACGGTTTTACTTGGAACTGGATGCCGAATTGGAGAAGCACTTGGTCTCCGCTGGGAAGATCTTGATTTTGATAATCAGATTCTTAGCATCAATCACAGTCTGGTTTATTACCCGGTTGGAAAATCAAGAAAGTCTGTTCTGCGAATATCGAAGCCAAAGACAGATGCAGGTATCAGAACGATTCCGATGCTTGATATTGTATGTGACGCCTTCCACATGGAGCATGAGGAGCAGGAAGAAACGGGATTCAATGAAACCGAGATCGATGGAATGACGGGTTTTGTATTTATCAATCGTTTTGGTTCTGTTTTAAATCCGCAGGCGGTGAATCGTACTATCAAACGGATTATCATCGGGTACAATGCGGAAGAGGTCATCAATGCCAAGCGCGAGCGGAGAGAGCCAATTATTCTTCCAGATTTCTCCTGTCATCACTTGAGGCATACCTTTTGTACAAGACTCTGCGAACATGAAACAAACTTAAAAGTAATTCAGGCAATTATGGGCCATCGGAATATCGAAACTACGATGGATATCTATGCCGAAGCTACAGATCAAAAGAAAAAGGAATCTTTTGAAAACTTATCCAAATTGGACATCTTTTAGGAAGGGTTCTCAGTGTGAGTAAGCTGACAACAAACTTTCTGCGAAGACAACAATTTGACAACGATTTTCTTTTTTCCCTGATGTGATACGAAGCACTGTGAAGAATGGGAAAGTAAAGAAATGAAAGGATTTGAATCGTTATGACGGCATGTAAATTAGTTGGGAAACTTTTCCCGACGATGAAGTCATTAGGCGGTGTAAAGGCAGAAAATAACGTAAGTTCTAAGGCTGTTGAAGCATCAAAAGCAGAGGAAAAGGTTGAAGAAAAGATTGATTTTTCTAATGTGAAGATCGAGCCGTTATTTGAAGAAGCCGTTGATTTTGAGACATTTAGCAAGTCGGATTTTCGTGCTGTGAAGATTGAAGCGTGTGAGGCGGTTCCAAAGAGCAAGAAGCTTCTGAAGTTCACTCTGAACGACGGAACAGAGCGGAAACGTACGATTTTAAGCGGTATTCATGAGTATTATGAGCCGGAAGAGCTGATTGGAAAGACGGCAATTGCGATTGTAAACCTTCCGCCGAGAAAGATGATGGGTATTGATTCAGAGGGAATGCTGATCTCTGCAGTGCATGAGGAGGATGGCCGTGAAGGACTGAACCTTTTGATGGTAGATGATCGGATTCCGGCGGGGGCGAAGCTGTATTAAGGCGCAAAGCAGGATGAAAAACATCAATGGTTTTAGACCCCTGATTTACATCCTTACATCAAACTTACATCATTTGATGCAGAAAGTTGTGCAGAGGTCAAAAAATCGCACAGTTCATATAACTATATTGATTTTGACAAGAGAAATAAACGAATTACAATGAAAAGGGGATTGCGGAATTATCCAATAGGAGATTTTGCAATCCTCTTTTTTGTTGCCATGCATACGACAAAAACGTCCAGTGGACGTTTTTAAGTTATCATGCGTTCAGAGGAAACTATCAACGACAGGTTCTCTTAGAGGTTTACAATACAGTGAAAATGTGTGATAATTACATCGTAGTTTATTGCTCCGATATGAAAGATATTTCATATAAAGGAGGAATAACAATGAACTGCAAAAATAAGATAGACAAAAAGGCAACAGGGCATAGGCTCTATCGGTTAATTGAAGAATCTAAAATGACATATGCAGAAATTGCAGAATATTTAGGTTTGCAATCGCCGAGAGTTATATATGAGTGGGTTTCTGGAAAAAAACTTCCATCAACTGAAAATTTATATAACCTTGCTGATTTGTTTCAAGTGAAAATGGAAGATATCCTCCGCGTTTGAGGGTGTCTTCCTTTTTTGAACTGTTGGTACATTGATAAATCAGCATATTCACGTATAATGATTTGTATAAGATTTACTTGTGTGTTACAATCAAAACACATAAGAAATATTGGAACGCGTTATGTTCTGATTGGTGCCTATAAACAAAACGCTTGTTAGAGTGGTAAATATCTTATGCATTAGCTTAATAATCAATTAGGCGGGACACTCTCTTTTTAGAGAGTGTCTTTTTAGGAGGAGACATGAAAAAAGACAGAAGTAATCAAAAATTAACAAAAGCTGATTTTGAAAAATTTGCGTATCATGATACTCGATTTTATGGTTTGTTTTATACAAAGACGGATAATGGAATCAAAGTAAAAATTGACCCAAAACGAATGAGAAGTACTGTAGGCTGTATGTTATCTTATGAACAGGCGAAAATTATCAATAAAAGACAGACACATTATTTTTATCCAAAGGAAAGCGAATATGAGGATTATTGCTGCAATATGTTCGCAGATAGGATAAGAGATATTCAAAACTATTGGGAAGAACATTATAAAGAACTGATAACTTATGCAAAGAAAAGAATTGAGAAGCCAAGAGAATTAATGCCGGGGGATAATATGTTGCTTATGCAGGGCATAGCGGAATATGACGAAGCGGTAATGATGTCAAATTGGGAAAATATGAAAAACCAGTATGAATATGCTGAGAAATGTTTTGAGGTGGTTGCATGACCGATTTGATAGGAATACGTTATATGCGACTGCTGTTGGAAGAGATAAAAAAGTTGATGAGTTACCTTCCTTTAAATATTACGATAAACTCTATTGTTTATGGAATTTTATAAAGCATAACAGTACTTCGACTTATGAAAAATTGCATTCAGTATACCCAGAATTGATTTATGAAGATGCAGAATATAAACAAGGTTTTCCCGCTTTTCACATTATAAAATTTTCAGATGAGTTAATCGTAGAATTGTTAAATGGCTGTGATTCATTTTTTAAGGAATACTGCGAGTTAGTATATAAGGAAAACTATGATGAGGCGCAGTGGAATTATGGCAGATATTTTTTAGATATAGTGGATGAGCAAATAGAATTAATAACAAATCCTTTAGGATTGCCGTGGTATATTTAATGTGAGGAGGAACAACATGAGTAAGAATTTTTTTGATTTTGACGATGATGATTTTGGAATGTCCATATCTGACAATATGGCAGTTGATTCAGAGGGGAATTTTATGATGCGAATGTCGGATAATATGGCTATGGATATGGATACAGGAGATATTCATTTTATTTCTGGGTGGTCTGATGAGGAGGATGATTAAAATTAAAGCATAGAGATGTTGTGGTGTGAAAATTGTCCGTAATGTAGTAGATTCTATTGTCTTTAACACCAGATATGATAAATGATAAAGCACGTAAAAATGCTTGGTGGAAATGCAGAAAATGCGGATATGAATTGAAAGCAGTGGTTTTTTCACGGGTGAAAGGGGCGGAATGTCCTGTATGTGCTGACTGTACCGTACTTTCTGGATATAATGATTTGGCGACTTATTTCTGATGATTAGCTATTTTAGCAGGTACGCCAAGACATTATATTTTTATGAATGAGCGAGAATCCCTGCTATAATGCTCATGTACGGTAAAGAAGCAAGCAACCGAAAACAAGAGATAGACCGCCAGCACCACACTATTCCGAACCAAAGAAAGCAAAGACCAAAAGACAAGCATTATGGAAATGTGCATAACAGAGACTGTAAAATAAACTGTGTATTGTCGTAAATTGGTATGTAAAATCTTGTTTTTTCGACATTTCTAAAATCAATTCCCAGTGCCGATTTTTTTACAATTACCGTTATTTTTCGACGCTATTTTCGATTTCTTTATATGAATAGTATTGCCATTTTCTGGTGATACTATTCATTTTATTTTTCTTTTATTTCCCATCCCTTAGCAATGTTTCATAGGCATCCAGCCGGACGTTATCCAGATAGACTTTTTTGATTTCATTTTCCGTATAAAAATCATACAGCATCTCCATCAGTATGCTTAAATATTCTTCAGACATTTCCTGTCCTTCGTATTCCATGATCCGGTAGGCTACACAGGCATACGCCCTGGAAGATTGATGTGTCATTGTATTATTTCCTTTACTTTACTGCTGGTTTTCAGGTTCATTCTCTATTCTGCTTATAAACTATTACCCCCAATAGGTGGGGGCTTTATGGTATTCCCTTCTTTTCCTATCATTTGATTTCAAAGGGAATAGGTTCTCCTCCATATTCATCAATATATTTCTGTGATTCTTCCCAAAAGCCTTTCTGTCCTATGAATTCCTCCAGGTGGAATAGTTCCCTTTCCAGTTCCCGTACCCTCTCTTTTAGTGCTTCAACAGTGTATTCTTTTTGCTCGTTTTCTTCCTCCGTCCATCCATAGTAATCCAATACGTATTTTCTTGCTTCTTCATTCCCCATGCCGGCTGTCGCTTTACGCAATGCTTCTTCCTCTCTGTATATGTCAAGAAAGTCAATCGGACTGTTCCCGTCGCCAACAGCGCAGCATGTATTCTCATATACACTATATCCTGCTTCTATCCATTTATGGAGCTCCCTGCGTTCTTCTTCGGTCATAGGCGTTATTTTTTCATATTCCTTTAATTCTTGTTTCAGAAATCGTTTTCGTTCCTTACTGATCTGCATTCTATACACCTCTCTGATTGCCTTATCCCTCACTTTAGTTATTGCCGCCTGTATGGTTCTTATGCATGAAATGCCTATGCATAAGAACCATACAGGCGGCATTGAGGCAGTCAAGGGATAAAGGGCAGCACTGCTGTCATTTACAGCCGGATACGTTTCTGTTTCTACGCTTTAGGCAATCCTGGCCCTGTCGCCGAATTCAATCACAAACTGTCCATAGGTCTCTCCCCAGTCACGGTACGGCATGGACCATTTCTTAATAATGTCCCTGGTAGACAAATAAATTGTTTTTCTTAATGCCTCGTCATTTGGAAAGAGTGCTTTGCTCTTTGTAACTTTGCGCAGCTGCCGGTTAAAACCTTCTACGGTGTTGGTGGTATAGATTAATTTGCGGATCTGATGGCCATAGCAGAAATAGGTGGAGAGGTGCTCCCACTTATCAAGCCAGTTATCCAGGACGACGGCATACTTTTTCCAGCTATCCATCATACTCTCCAGATTCCGCATCGCGATTTCTTCACTCTCCGCCCCATATACGCGCTTTAAATCTCTCATAAATGCTTTCTGGTCTTTATAAGCAATATATTTTAGCGTATTGCGGATCTGGTGGATGATACATAATTGGATCCTTGTTTCCGGAAATACCGTATGGATCGCATCCGGGAAACCTTTTAAACCATCCACACATGCAATCAAAATATCAGAAACGCCCCTGTTTTTCAATTCATTGCATACTTTTAACCAGAATTTGGCACCCTCATTTTCCCCAATCCATATCCCAAGGATATCTTTATAACCGTCTCCATTGATTCCCAATGCCACATAAGCTGCTTTTGTTATGATTCGCCCATCTTCACGTACCTTAAAATGTACTGCGTCCAGAAATACGACAGGATAAAAAGAATCCAGTGTCCTGCAGTACCATTCTTTTGCTTCTTCCATTACTTTATCCGTGATATTGGAAATGGAACCGGCCGAGAGTTCTATCCCATAAAGGGATTGTACATGTTCCGAGATATCCCGTACAGACATCCCTTTTGCATACATAGAAATGATTTGGGATTCCAGCCCTTCTTCAACGACTGTACGGTTCTTTATGATCTCCGTCTCAAACCCTGGTTCCCGTGTCCGCGGCACGTCAATTCCAATCTTTCCATAAGCTGTTTTGATTGTTTTAGAGCTGCTTCCATTTTTAGATACCCTGTTTCCATTCTCCTTTGCATCCGCAATATACTCATTTACTTCCTTACGGAGTACCTGCTCCACGGCATCCTTTATTACTTTCTGTATCAACCCATTCGGACCTGTAATATCTTCCATCGTGTTGCATTTTGCTATTTCTGCCTGATAGTCAATTTTCTGTGACATAGTTGTTTCCTCCTAAAATTTTTCTACCAATTTTTTCCAACTAATCACAGTATTGTCGAATTCATTATCCATTATATAAAAATGGATGTGTCGAATAATCTGTGATGATTTACACAGATTATTTTACACACCCACGGTCTTCTTCGCAGATGAATGTTAATGGACCCGATTTCTTTTTATACGCACATCCTCCTTCCTTGCTGCTTCGATTTTTCATGTGGGCTGTCACTGTCAACTCTTTTCAGCATTTTCAGAAGATTCTCTTTCAGATGCTTCCAGATAGTTTCCGGAAATTCTATGTACATCTCTACTAACACCTTGTCAAAGTTATCCAGATCATACTGTTTGCATAGTTCGTTCAATATTGTCTGTGGAAGATCTGTAAACATTTCCCCTTCTTCAGAGATCAGCCAGTCGTAATTTACATTATATTCCCGGCAGATTGATATGGCCATTTGATCAGTCAAAGAATTGCGTCTGGTTTCAATAGCACTCATACTGTGCAAGATTTGCAAAAATGTTCTTGACAAACAATTTATTGCGTCTTATACTGTATATGTAATAACAATACAGTATAAGACGATTGGGGATGATAAGACTTGGAGATCTTGATCAACAATCATGCCAGTAAGCCGATCTACGAGCAGATCAGGACACAGATTAAGACGATGATCATGAGCGGAGAGCTTAAGGCGGGTGACGCGCTGCCTTCCATACGTGCGCTTGCACGTTCGGTGCATATCAGTGTTCTCACGGTCCAGAAGGCATATGATCTGTTGCAGGAGGATGGGTTCATTGAGGCAACAGCAGGGAAGGGATGCTTCGTGTCTGTGCAGAATCAGGATTTTTATCTGGAGGAGCAGCAGAAGAAGATTGAGGAGCATTTTACAGAGGCGATCGAGATCGCGCGGATGAGCGGGATCAAGCTTGATACCCTGCAGTCTCTTCTTACGCTTCTGTATGATGAGGATGTGGGGTGATTGGAAGAAGACAGGCGAAGCGGTTTGGGTAATATGCTGAGTGCGCAGAGATATGCGGAAAGGATTGGATGATATGAAGAATGCGGTTAAGGTTACAGGATTGACGAAGCGGTATGATGATTTCACATTGGATCATATATCCTTTGATGTGCCACAAGGATGTATCGTGGGACTGATCGGAGAAAACGGAGCCGGAAAGAGTACGGTGATCAAGGCAATATTAGGAATGATCAATAGGGACGAGGGAGAGGTCTCTTTGTTTGAGGGAGGCGATATAACTACGCAGGATAAGGAACAGGTAGGCGCCGTGTTTGATGACAAGGGATACCCGGAGATGCTTTCGCCAAGGCAGATCGGCAAGGTTATGAAGGGAATCTTTTCCCGGTGGGATGCGCAGTCTTACGGAAGATTTCTGAAGGAATTTTCATTGCCGGCGGATAAGAAGATTAAGAATTTCTCGAAAGGAATGAGGATGAAGCTTGCGATTGCGGCGGCACTGTCCCATCAGCCAAGGTTTTTGATATTGGATGAGGCTACCAGCGGGCTTGATCCGGTCATGCGGGATGATATTCTGGATATTTTCCTGGATTTTATGCAGGAAGAAGAGCATTCGATACTGGTATCGTCGCATATTACAAGCGATCTGGAGAAGGCGGCGGATTATATCGTATTCATCCATCAGGGGCAGGTAATATTTTCAAAGCCGAAGGATGAACTGCTTACGCAGTACGGGATCATCAAGTGCGGTGCGGCGCAGTTTGATCAACTGGACAAGGGGGACATTATATCCTGGAGGAAGCAGGATTATGAGTGGCAGGCGTTAGTTTCTGACAGAGACCTTGCCATGCGCAGATATCCCAAGGCGGTTGTGACGCCGGCTACGATAGACGAGATCATGTTGATGTATGTGAAGGGGGAACAGTAGATGAGAGGATTATTAGTGAAGGATTTCTATATGATACGATCGGTTGTGATCATGATGACCGGGGTATTCCTGGTGATCGGAGCGGGGCTGTCTTATCTGGTCTCTCCTCAGGTACTGCTGATCCTGGCAACGGTTATGACGGGTATGGTGGAGGCATCGACCATCAATATGGATAAGGCATGCGGATGGACCCGTTTAAGCGCGGCGTTTCCGGTTTCCGGGGAGAGGATGGTCAGCAGCAAATATTTGATGTATCTGTTTCTCAGTGTATTCGGGCTTTTGGCTGGAACGGTATGTTCTCTGACAGCCCTTATGGTGACTGGAACTTTAGATTATGACAATTTTGTCTTGTTCTTCTGTATCAGTGTTACTATGGCGCTGCTGGCAGGGAGCTTGATTCTGCCGTGCTATTTCCTGCTGAGTGAGGAGAAGAGTGTGATGGGCTCCATGCTTGCGTATCCGCTGTCAGTTGCGCTGATCATGGGATTGACTTCGGTGATCAGGCAGAGGATGGCAGCGCTGTCAGTCGGTATGGCGGTTGGTGCATTGGCATTCACTGTATCCTGGGTGATTGCAGGGAAGGTGGTTGCGGCAAGGGAAGTATAGGATTTTGATTCTAGTACACCGAAAAATAAGTAACCAGCCATATAACTTGCCTGATTTTCCATCTGCGTTGTTGTCGTCAATCGACGTAGCGCATACTCTAATTATTACAGTTATCAATTTTATTATTAAAATAGCTATGCAGGCACAAAAGGAGATCGGTCTGGATGATCCGCAGGCTACAGATCGTCCAGATTGATCTTGCGTGCCGTATTCATATGGGCGAGTGTGATCTCGTAGATGTGTTCCGTATCATTGTTCTCCATAGCTTCCACGATAGCAAGATGTTCCTCATAGGTATCCTGCATACGGCCTTCGTGGGCAAGGGAAAGCTCGGCGAGCTTGCGCATGCGGTACTTGAAGGTAGCGAAGATGGAGACGAACTGACGGTTTTCGGAGTAGTCGATGATCTTGGTATGGTATTGGAAATCATATTCACAGAATTCTTCGATAGAACCGCCCGAATCCATGATCTCCTTTAAAATATCGGTCAGCATGCGCAGTTCTTTTAATAACTTCTTGACAGAACGGTTCTTGTGCGCCTTCGTGATCGCGAGAGTGCAATAACATTCCAGGGCGGAACGGACCTGGAACGTCTCGTCGATGTCCTGGCGCGTCAATTGGTGGAGCATGAAGCCTTTGCTTGGGATAATATCGATGTAGCCCTCCTGGGCGAGTCTGTGAACGGCGTCGCGGAACGGAGTGCGTGAGATACCGAGTTCCCTTGACAGCTTCGTCTCTGAATAGATCTTGTTATATTCGAATTCTCCCTGAATGATCAACTTCTGCAGGTGTTGGTATGCCTGTTCATTTAACGGTGTCATAATATTTAATCCTCTGCTGGCGTAATAATTGTTATCAGTATATAGTGTGGCCTACGTCAGTGTCAATAAAAAATTTCCACCTGTACGGTTGGAGGCTCTAAAGAGCCTCCAACCGTACAGGTGGAAAAATTTTGCACAAAAATGAGAGATCAAAACTGTATAAAAGTGAGAAAGAGTGTGAATTCCTCCGAAACGCTTGACCGGTATACCGGTATGTAGTAAAGTGAGTACATCGAAGGAATAATAAACATATAAGAAAGGAAGTAAGAAGAATGAAGGTAGGATTTATCGGACTTGGCATCATGGGAAGGCCAATGGCGAAGAACATGCTGAAGGCGGGAGTGGAGCTCCTGGTTGCAGATCTGAACAAGGAAGCGGTTGCGGATGTGGTCGCAGCGGGCGCAGAAGAAGCAAGCTACGCAGAGATTGGAGAGCGGTGCGAGCGGATCATTATCATGGTTCCAAGCGGGGAGATCACGAAATCGATCCTGTTCGGTGAAGGCGGTGTGGCTTCAACCGTGAAAGCAGGAACCGTAATCTGTGATATGAGTTCTGTAACTCCGGTAGAGTCGCAGGATTGTTACCAGGCGTTGAAGGAGAAGGGCGTCGGCTTCGTAGATGCGCCGGTATCCGGCGGGGAACCGGGAGCGATCGCGGGAACGCTTGCGATCATGGCAGGCGGAGACGAGAAGGACTTTGATGAGATGAAGGAGTATTTCGATATCCTGGGATCTTCGGCTTTGCTGATCGGCGGAAGCGGAAGCGGAAGCGTCACAAAGCTTGCCAATCAGGTGATCGTCAATAACACGATCGCAGTAGTGTCTGAGGCGTTTGTTCTGGCGGCTAAGGCGGGAGCTGATCCTCAGAAGGTATATGAAGCGATCAGGGGAGGACTGGCGGGAAGCGCGGTTTTGGACGCTAAGATCCCGATGATCGTAGAGCGTAATTTCAAGCCGGGCGGCCCGATCCGTATCAATCACAAGGATATCAAGAATGTAGTGAACACGGCTCACTCGATCGATGTTCCGATCCCCTATACGGCACAGCTCTACGAGATCCTTCAGACATTGAAGATCCACGGACATATGAACGATGACCACGGCGGAATCGTGCAGTATTTTGAGAAGCTGGCTGATGTTGAAGTGAAAAAAATGAACTAGATCAGGAGGAAACGATCATGGCAATAGGTGCAGAGGCGCTGACTTCTTATAAAAAAATAGACGAGGCGCACATTGACGCATTATTAAAGAAAGAAATCGAAGCAAATAACAAGAAGATCGTAGTGTTGGATGACGATCCGACAGGCGTGCAGACGGTCCATGATATATCGGTATATACCAATTGGGAGAAGGACAGCATCCGTCAGGGGTTTGAAGAGGAGAACAATCTGTTCTATGTGCTGACTAATTCCAGAGGGTTTACAGCAGAGCAGACAACGAAAGCGCACAATGAGATTGCGGCGGCCGTGGATGAGGTCGCCAGAGAGACGGGGAAGGAATACATATTTATCAGCCGCAGCGACAGCACTTTGCGCGGACATTATCCCCTGGAGACAGAGCTTCTTAAGAAGAGTTACGAGCAGAATACCGGCAAGACTGTCGACGGAGAGATTCTCTGTCCGTTCTTCAAGGAAGGCGGCAGGTTCACCATTGATAATGTACATTATGTAAAGTACGGCGATGAGCTTGTCCCGGCAAATGAGACGGAATTCGCCAAAGACAAGACCTTTGGATACGCCGCGGCAACCATGCCGGAATATGTGGAGGAGAAGACTAGGGGAGCTTATAAGGCGTCCGATGTGACCTGCATATCTCTTGAAGATATTCACAGCATGGATATAGACAAGATCGAGGCGCAGTTGATGGAGGTGAAGGATTTCAACAAGATCATCGTCAATGCGGTCGATTATGCAGATGTAAAGGTATTCTGCGTGGCTCTGTACCGTGCCATGGCGAAGGGAAAGGTGTTCATGTTCCGTACGGCGGCAGCGATCGTGAAGGTAATGGGGGCAGTGACAGACCAGCCGCTTCTTACCAGAGATCAGATGGTTGTCAAAGAGACGGCGAACGGCGGGATCGTAGTGGTCGGCTCGCACACAGACAAGACGACGAAGCAGGTAGAGGCCTTAAAAGAACTGTCCGGCATTGAATTTATCGAGTTAGACGCAACGCTGGTGACAGACGACGCGGCGTTCGAGGCAGAGGTTAGGAGATGCCTTGACAGAGAGGAAGCGTGCATCAGAGCCGGCAGGACCGTATGCTGCTATACGACGCGTGCGCTGATCACGGCGGATACGGGAGATAAGGAGGATGAACTCAGACTGTCCGTGAAGATCTCTGACGCGGTGCAGTCATTGGTAGGAAGGCTTAGCATTACTCCAAGCTTTGTGATCGCGAAGGGCGGAATCACCTCCAGTGATGTGGGGACAAAGGCTCTTGCGGTGAAGAAGGCAAATGTGCTTGGACAGATCAAACCGGGGATCCCGGTGTGGCAGACAGGGGAAGAGAGCAAATTTCCAATGACCCCGTATGTCATCTTCCCGGGAAATGTGGGAGAGATACAGACCCTAAAAGAGGCTGTGGAGGTGCTGATCGGCTGATCACTTTAGTCATAATAAAGTGTTCGGTTGGTGAAAATAAACAAATTCAAACATATAATTTGTGCGATTAGCTGATTTTATTGAGGCGGCAATAGATTAAATTGACACAACTAAACAACTGGAGTACAATATAAACATAAACGAACAAAAAGGTTTATAAGAAATAGTTTATAGGAAGGAGGCTGGTTATGTCTCAGTGTGTTGTAATAGCTGATGACCTGACAGGAGCCAATGCCACCGGTGTACTTCTGAAAAAAATGAATTACGAAGCATACACAGTGATGAACACAGAACGGATCGAGCTGTCGACCCTGACGGATTGTGACTGTGTACTGTATCCGACAGACAGCCGCGGCATAGAGCCGAAGATGGCGTACAACAGAGTATATAACGTGTGCAGTCTGCTGAAGGGAGACGGTGTAAAGGTATATTCGAAACGGATCGACAGTACCTTAAGGGGGAATTTGGGAAGCGAGACGGACGCCATGCTGGATTGTCTCGGGGATGACTATATCGCGGTTGCGGCTCCCTGTTTCCCGTCTTCCGGCAGGATCGTAGCCGGAGGCTATATGCTTGTGGGCGGTCTGCCGCTTCATAAGACGGATATTGCCATTGATCCGAAGACGCCTGTCAAGATCTCGGAGGTTGCGGTTCTCTTCGACGAACAGAGCAGATACAAGGTTTCGTCCATCCAACTGAAAGATCTGATGCATGGGAAGCATTATCTTGCGGATCTGATGAATCAGTGTGTGTTAAGCGGCAGCAGGATCATTGTCCTTGACTGTATCACGCAGGAAGATCTTGATCTGATCGCAGACGCGGTGATCACAAGCGGGCTTAAGGTGGTTGCGGTGGATCCGGGTGTATTTACGGCTACGCTTGCCCGGAAGCTGATCACGCCGTCCCAGAAGAAGGAGAAGAGTAAGATCCTGGCGGTGGTGGGGAGCGTCAATCCGAACACGACCGCACAGATGAAAGAGCTGTGGCTGTCTCAGAGGACCTATAATGTGTTCGTCAATACCAGAGAGCTGCTGGAGTCTAAAGGCAGAAGAGAGGCGGAGACTTCCCGGGTAGCAGAAGAGATCCTTAACGAATGCGGGCGCAATGCGGTCTGCACCGTGACAGGGGACGGGATCTACCCGGAGAACAGGATCGATTTCAAGCCTTATATGGAGCGCTATAATTGTTCCATGGATGAGGTGACAGGTATGATCAACGGTGCGTTTGCAGAGATCACTTACCGGATCTTCAAGGCGGAGCCTACATTTCGCGGGCTGTATACCAGCGGAGGAGATGTGACGGTGGCAGTCTGTGAGAGATTCGATACGGCGGGATTGTCGCTTAAGGATGAGGTGCTTCCATTGGCCGCATACGGACAGTTCCTTAAGGGAGAATTCGAGGGCGTCCACATTATCACTAAGGGCGGAAGCCAGGGCGGCCGCGATGCGATCAATCAGTGTATTACATATCTGAAGGAGAAGCTGTTTATCTAACGCGCCGTATACAGGCAGTCTATTTATCAATGTATTATAAGAAAGGATGAGGAATTATGGGAAAATCACTAATCGCAGTACCTATTGGGGATCCGGCGGGAGTAGGACCGGAGATCGTCGCCAAATCAGTCGCTTCTAAGGAAGTATTTAACGCGGCGGATTGTATCGTTGTGGGAGATAAGACCGTTATGGAAAATGCCGTCAGGATAGCCGGCGAGGATCTTACGGTCCATGTGATAAACGGACCGGAAGAAGGGGATTTCCGTGAGGGAGTCCTGAATCTTATTGATCTTGGCAATGTTGATATGGGGAATTTTGAGTTCGGCCGTGTCAATGGAATGTGCGGGAAGGCCGCATATGAATATATTGCAAAAAGTATCGAGCTTGCAAATGAGGGCAAGGTCGATGCCGTAGCCACGACGCCGATCAACAAAGAGTCGCTGCGCGCGGGCGGAATTAATTTTATCGGACATACAGAGATCTTCGGCGCTCTCACTGACACCGAGGATCCGCTGACCATGTTCGAGACGAACGGTATGCGCGTATTCTTCCTGACGAGGCATGTATCCTTAAGAGAGATGCTTGATATGATCACGAAGGAGAGAATCAAGGACTATGTGAAGCGGTGTCTGGAAGCGCTTAAGAAGCTTGGGGTATCAGACGGAACGATGGCGGTTGCCGGGTTGAATCCGCACAGCGGAGAACATGGATTATTCGGCTGGGAGGAAGTGAATGAGATTACGCCGGCCGTCGAAGAACTGCAGGCAGAGGGCTACAATGTAGTAGGGCCGATCGGTGCGGATTCCGTATTCCATCAGGCTGCTATCGGCAAGTATAACAGCGTGCTGTCCCTGTATCACGACCAGGGCCATATTGCGACGAAGACTCTTGATTTCGAGAAGACCATCGCGATCACCAACGGAATGCCGATCCTCCGAACCTCCGTGGATCACGGAACTGCATTTGACATTGCGGGAAAGGGGATCGTGAGCGCGGTCAGCATGATCGAAGCAATATTGCTGGCGGCAAAATACGCGCCGAATTTCACAAAATAAGAAGCAAATAAGAAGCAAAATAAGAAGCAATTAAGAAGGTGTCTTGTCCGGCGTGAATGAGACACTGGTGCGCTGACACGTTAACCCTGATTATCAACGTGCCAGCACTTTGAAATGTACGGCGGCTGTGCCGCCGGTATACCAGGCATATTGGCGTATGCCTGACAACATTTTAACATATTTAACCATAGAAGCATAGTGGGAATTAGAAAAGGAAGAGGAGGTCTAGTATGGTAAATGGACTGAGCGGGCAGAGAATGTTAATTGGTCTGGCAATCGGTATTGCCGTTCTGATATTCTTGGTGTTGAAGACAAAGGTGCAGGCGTTTCTGGCGCTTATTATCTGTACAGTCATTGTAGGTGTTGTAGGCGGGATGCCTCTGGTAAATATTACGCTTGAGGATGGCAAGACGTTCGGTATTGTGAACTCGATTACGTCGGGATTCGGCGGTACGCTTGGAAGTATCGGTATTATCATCGGTTTCGGCGTTATGATGGGGCAGATATTCGAGGTGACGGGAGCGGCGAAGAGGATGGCGCATACATTCCTTAAGCTGTTCGGGAAGAAACGGGAGGAGGAAGCCCTGGCGCTGACCGGGTTCCTTGTATCCATTCCGATCTTCTGTGATTCAGGATTCGTGGTATTGGCTCCGATCGCCAAGGCTATATCCAAGGCGACGAAGAAGTCTGTCATCGCGCTTGGCGTATCTCTGGCGGCAGGGCTTGTAATCACGCACTCTCTGGTTCCGCCGACACCGGGTCCTCTGGGCGTATGCGGTATTTTCGGAGTTGACGTAGGTAAGTTTATCCTTCTGACCATCGCGCTTGCGCTTCCAATGGCGATCGCGTGTATCGCCTACGCAAGAATTGTCCTTGCGAAGAAATATTACCGTATCGTGGATGAGAGCGGAGAGATTATTGAAGCGCCTTACCAGGAACCGGATTATGAGAATGCGTTCTCTATGGATCTTACAGGAATGCCTGGAACGTTAGAGTCATTCATGCCTCTGATCGTGCCGATCATTCTGATCCTGATCAATACGATCGCATCGGCGCTCGGCAAGACGGCGGGATTCATGGAAGTGCTGATATTCCTTGGACAGCCGATCGTAGCGGTAGGACTGGGACTTCTGGTGGCGATCTTTACACTGGGAAGAAACCTTGACAGACAGACCTGTATCTCAGAGATGGAGAAGGGTATGATGTCTGCCGGTATCATTATGCTGGTAACAGGCGGAGGCGGCGCTCTCGGACAGATCATCAAGGATTCCGGTCTTGGAACATTCATGGCAGAAGGGCTTGCGAAGACGGCGATCCCGATCATCATCCTGCCGCTGCTCATCTCAACAGCGATGAGATTCATCCAGGGTTCCGGTACGGTTGCCATGACCACAGCGGCCAGTATCTCTGCGCCGATCGTGGTGGTGGCAGGTGCAAGCCCGCTGCTTGGAGCAGTTGCATGCTGTGTGGGTTCACTGTTCTTCGGATACTTCAACGACAGTTATTTCTGGGTTGTAAACAGGACGCTTGGCGTCAGAGAAGCAAAAGACCAGTTGACGATCTGGTCCGTCACATCTACGGTTGCGTGGGCAGTCGGGGTTGTGGAAGTGATCGTGCTGAATATCTTTATGTAACTTTATGTAAATATACGTGTATATGTATGCATGGGCTGCCGGAGTGATCCGGCGGCTTTTTTGAGTATGACGGGCATGCCCGTGTTCTGTGGTGAAAGTCCACTGAGGCGTAGCTACCGACGAATGGAAAGTACCGAAAAAGAGACAATGGGGATTGCAGAAACTCGGGATAGGAAAAGACCTTGCAAGAGCGACGGCATACTGCGGAGACCGCTACCAATGGGTAGTGACGAAAACGTGTGTGGTAAGGGCAATCTCAAAAGAAAAGCTGTCACAGGCAGGACTTGTCAGTTGCTACGATTATTATCTGGAACGTCATGCTTTGAAGTTATGTTGAACCGCCGTATGCCGAACGGCACGTACTGGTGGTGTGAGAGGGGGATTAAATTCCCCCTACTCGATTAAAAGAGAGGATTTCCTGACGCTTTAACGGCGTATTACGGCAGCGCTTGTATTGTGGAATATGTTTGACGGAGAATGTATTTACTGTTAGAATTATTAAAAAGTGTAGGTCAAGGGGAACAGTATGCAAAAAAAATTTAATGTGAACGGGGTCTGCTATCCAGACCGGCATTATATGGTGGATTTGGACGGACGGTTACAGAAGATTAAGGAATTGATAGAAGATGGAGATTATTTTGTGATCAATCGCGCCAGGCAGTATGGAAAGACAACCATTTTGCGCGCATTAAAAGAATATCTCCGTCAGGATTATCTCGTGGTTCTCATGAGCTTTCAGAAAATGAGTTCTGCCAAATTCCGGGATGAATATACATTTGCCAGGGCATTTGCCAAGGATTTTATTAAAAAGGCGGCAGCGGAAACTGGAAACCAAAGATTTGACAGGAATTCTCTTGTGAAATTAGAAAAACAGTGCCAGGAGCGGCAAGGTTCTTTTGATCTGGTAGAACTGTTTGAGACGCTAAGTGACATATGTACTGCTGCTGCCGGTAAAGTAGTCTTGATGATTGATGAGGTGGATCAGATCTCTAACAATCAGGTTTTTCTCGATTTCCTGGGTCAGATGAGGGAGTATTATATGAACCGGGAGGAAATAGTAACTTTTCATTCAGTGGTTCTGGCGGGAGTTTATGATATAAAGAATCTCCGGTTAAAAATCAGACCAGATGAGGTTCACAGATATAATAGCCCCTGGAATATTACTGCTGATTTTGATGTGGATATGAGTTTTTCGCCAAAGGATATTGCAACTATGCTGGAAGCTTATGAGGCAGACCATCATACAGGCATGGAGATAGAGCGAATGGCAAAGGAATTATTTGCTTGTACGAACGGCTATCCATATTTGGTAAGCTGCCTTTGTAAGAAAATAGATGAAAAAGATGTAAACTGGAATGTAGAAAGCCTTCGGACGGCGGTCAGAGATTTACTGAGAGAACGTAATACATTGTTTGAGGATGTAATTAAAAATATTCGGAATAATCAGACTTTTTCAGATTTGGCAGAACAGCTTCTAATTAATGGAGCGAATGTAATCTTTGAGAGGAGTAATCCGGTTATTGATATGGGAGAGATGTTCGGAATACTGGCAGAAAAGGATGGAAAAGCAGTAATCTCTAATGTGATATTTGAAACTCTTATCCTGAATTATTTTACATCTGTGCGTGCGACTAAAGCGCTGATTAATTCAGAATATATTGAAAAGTCACAGTACCTTTATGAAGGAAGATTGAATATGGAAATGGTGATCAGAAGATTTGCTGTTTTTATGAAATCGGAATATCGTGAAGAGGATGGGACATTCATAGAGCAGCAGGGTCGACTCTTATTTTTGGGATTTTTACGTCCGATTATCAATGGAACAGGGCATTATGCAGTAGAACCGCAGACCAGAAAAAATACCAGAATGGATATTCAGGTGTTTTATGGCAGAGAGGAATTTATTGTAGAGTTGAAGCTGTGGAGAGGAGAAGCCTACGAACGAAAGGGGTACGATCAGCTTGTTGATTATCTTGAAGCAAGAGATGCACAGCAGGGATATATGGTGAGTTTCAGCAGAAATAAGAAGAAACCGAAGGAAGACCAGTGGATTCAGTACAAGGGACATGATATTTTTGAGGTGATTGTGGAATGTTAGCTGATACTAATCAGAAATAGCATTTTTCAGATTTCCTTATACTTTCCTTATAATTCTGCCCTATTCTTATCTTGTAGTTCAGCGGCAGGTAAGAGATATCTGATCAGGCAGAACATTACAGGCAGAACATTACAAGCATGGAATAAGGAGGAAATCATGAATCAAAACATCTTAGAAACAAAATGTCTGGCAAAATCATTCCGAGGTCACTATGCCGTCGATCATATTTCGCTTGCAGTACCTAAGTGCTGCGTGTACGGACTTCTGGGTCCGAACGGAGCGGGCAAGTCCACATTGCTTAAGATGATGACGGGAATCCTGCGTCCCACAGACGGGGAAATTCTCTTTGACGGTCATCCGTGGAGCAGGAAGGACCTTGCGGATATCGGAGCTCTGATCGAGACGCCGCCCGTATACGAGAACCTGACGGCCTGGGAGAACCTGAAAGTCCGCGCGCTGATGCTTCATATACCGGATGAAAGGATCCGGGAAGTATTGGAGCTGGTGGATCTGACAGATACAGGGAAGAAAAGGGCAGGTGCATTTTCACTGGGAATGAAGCAGAGGCTTGGAATCGCGATCGCGCTGCTCAACAGGCCTAAGCTGCTGGTTCTTGACGAGCCGGTCAACGGACTTGACCCCATCGGAATCCAGGAGCTTCGGCAGATGATACGAAGATTCCCAGAGGAGGGGATCACGGTGATCGTATCAAGCCATATCTTAAGCGAGATCGCCCAGACGGCAGACCATATCGGAATCATTGCAAACGGGGCGCTCGGCTATCAGGGCGGGATGCCGGAAATCGGCCATCTGGAAGAATTGTTTATGCAAGTTGCAGCGAAGTATGCCGTATCGGACAAAGGGCGCCAGCTTAAGGAGGTGGGATAGATGGGGAAATATTATCCGGCCGAAAGATTAAAGAACCGTCATACTTCTGCGGAAAAGCTGATATTGCTGATGCCGATGATCGTAGTGTGTCTGGCGGCACGGCTTACGAGCGACTATTTTACGATCGATGCTTATAATTGGTGGTGTATTGTATTATTTCCGGGGATGATTGCCATCGTCTGCGGCGCGGTGGGAAACAGGGATAAGAAGATGAAGAATCAGACGATCCTGACGCTTCCGGCAGATATGGGGGCGGTCTGGGACGGAAAGGTGTTGTATGGGATCCGCTGCATGGGAATCTCCCTGGCGGTACTCTTAAGCGTTACACTGATGACAAGCATGATACTTAAGCAGGTATGGCAGATCGTATTTCGCATCGATCCGGCAGTGGGAGAGCAGGTATTTGCAGTGGTTGTATTATTCCTGACTTCTCTGTGGCAGATCCCTTTCTGCCTGTTGCTTATGCAGGTGCTCGGCAGATTTCCGATGATATTGCTCCATGCGGGGAGTATATTTCTGATCTCCGTAACAATGTCATTGAAACCGTATTTTATGCTGCTCCCGGGAGGGATCGCGGCGCGGCTGATGTGCATTATCCTGAAAATACTTCCGAACGGGCTGATCGCAAAGCCGGGAAGCATGACATTTACCCCGGAATTGATGGATTGGAAGGGAGTGCCGGTGGGTATTCTGGCTTCGCTGGTATGGTTCGCGGTATTCTGGATCGTGGGGCGGAAGCAGTTTGAAAGGCAGGTGCAGCTATGATGGCAAGATATTTGGATGGAGGGAAGGAGCTTCAGGGAAATGTCAAAGGAGAGCTGTGGAAGATGCGCAGCACCCTGCTTCCATGGCTTCATGTAATGGTTCCGCTTCTAGGGATCGCTGTATTCCTTGCATACTATAGTTTTGCAGCATGGAATGATGAAGGTAAGATATTGGGATATATGGAGACGCTGACGGTCATACTTCCTCTGGTCGTCAGTGTGATCTGCTCCATATCGGCAGAGTTTGAAGAGAGCGGACATTATCAGACATTTCTTGGAGTATCGGTCTGTAAAATGAATCCGCTGCTTGCTAAATGGATCGTGCTGTCAGGCATGGGGCTTCTCTCCATCCTTCTGGCTGTTGTTGGATTCGCAGCGGGATATCGGATAACGGAGGGGAGCATGGTGCTTCATATGAGGGAATACTTGATCCTTGCTGCAGTAATGTGGCTTTGCAGCGTGAATCTGTATCTGATACACCTGTTCTTGAATTTTGCGTTTTCAAAAAATATTTCCTTGTGTGCGGGAACGGCTGAGTTAGTGATCGCGGCGCTGTTCCTGACCGGGCTTGGCGAGGGGCGGTGGCAGTTTTTTCCCTGTTCGTGGGGTAGCAGATGGACGGAATATCTGATACAATACTGGATAGGAAATAAAACGGCGGCGGCAGGAGATGTGCTGAAGATTCTGGGAATCGGGGCAGGCGTCACGGCAGTGCTGTGGTCTGTGTTTTTACTGTGGTTTCATTTTTATGAGGGAAGGCAGTGCCGGGATTAATGACGGGTGCGGCCGGGGAATGAGCGGTTATGATTAAAATATTAGCGGTAGATGATGAAGAGCGGATCCTTAAGCTTATCAGGAACGCTCTGGAAAAAGAAGGGTATGAGGTGGATGCGGTAAGCGATCCTCTCAGGATCAAGAAGATGAGATTACAGGACTATAAGCTGATCCTTCTGGATGTGATGATGCCGGGAATGGATGGATTTACCCTGTGTGAGGAGATCAGGGATCTGGCAGACTGTCCGATCCTCTTCCTGACGGCGAAGACTGAGGAGAAGGATATTATGAGGGGGCTTGGAATCGGCGGGGACGACTATATCACCAAGCCCTTCGGCATCGGAGAGCTCCGCGCGCGGGTCGCCGCACATCTGCGGAGGGAGACGAGAGAGAAGAAGCAGGCGGTCTCGGTGAACGGGGTGCAGTTCTACCTTAAGGAGAAGAGAGTAAGCTATGAGGGGAACGAGATTACATTTACCAAGAGCGAGTATGCGATCTGCGAGTATCTTGCGCTGAACCATGGACAGGTATTTTCAAAGGACAGGATCTACGAGCATGTATTCGGGTACGATAAAGAGAGCGATAATTCTGTGATCACGGAGCATATCAAGAATATCCGGGCGAAATGCCAGAGGGCAGGATTAGAGCCGATCGAGACGGTATGGGGGATTGGGTATCGGTGGAGATGAAAAATAATATAACGATCACGGTTGTTTTTCTCCGTTTCGTCATCATATATACCGTCGGCGCATTGTTCTGGCTGTTTGCCGCAGTCATGATATATTTTGTGCTTGATGCGGCGGGAGAAGTTCTTCCGGCGAACCATATGGAAGCGCAGTTAAATGCATCTGCCGATGAGATTCAAAGCGTCTCCAAAGTCACGGATGAACAGATACCGGCGGGGTGCATGTACGGGGTTTATGAGCGTACCGGAGACTGGCTGTACGGGACATTTTCTTCCGAAGAGAGCGGGCAGGCATGGGCCAGCTATGAGGAGAATGATATCTATGCGCAAGGGAAGGGATACTATCGGTTCTTCGTGCGCGATGCAGGGGAGATATGTATTGTAAAATATAAGATTGAGACGAGGTTTCGGAATGAATATCTGGACAAATTACTGCCGCGGCCGGATCTGCTAATGGTCGTCTCATTCGCGGCGATGTTTCTCCTGCATACGGTTCTGGTGTCTCGGTATTTTGGAAAATATATGCGCGCAAGACTAAGGATCTTGCTCGAGGTGGCGGAGAAGATCAGGAATCAGGATCTTGAATTTGCAGAAGAACATTCGGGATTAAGGGAAGTGAATGAGATCTTAAGTTCCCTTTATCAGATGAAGAAGGCGCTGAAGGAATCCCTGTACAGGCAGTGGGATGTGGAAAAGAGCAGGGATGAGCAGATCGCGGCGCTGGCCCACGATATCAAGACGCCGCTTACGGTGATCCGGGGGAACGCGGAGCTTCTGGCGGAAGGGGAGCTTGCGGAAGATGAACAGGAGTACAACCGGGATATCCTGTCGAGCGCGGCCGTGATGGAGAATTATCTGCAAAGCTTGAATGAACTGCTGATGGCGGACAGGGAGAGGGCTTCTGGTGAGGAAGGAGATGCCGGAGAAAATGATATCAGAAGGGACAATGCTGGAGAAGATGATGACAGAGAGAAAGATATCAGAAGAGATGATGACAGAGAGAAAGAGATTGCCGGTATTGCTGCGGACATGGTGTCCTGTATGGAATTCGCTGATAAGTTAATAGAGCAGGCAAGGCTTCTGTCATCTGCAAGACAGTGTCCTGCCGCTTTCCAAAGAAATGATCTGCATGGGAAGATTCAGTGCAATGAGACGCAGATTCTAAGGGCGTGGAGTAATATTCTGGGAAATGCAATGGATTATGGCCCTGAGAATGGGAGAATACAGATCTCTCTTAAGATGCGTAAGGATGGGGGAAAGGAATATCTGGCGGTGGCGGCCGCAGACGAGGGGCCGGGATTCTCCAGGCAGGATTTGATGCATGCAACGGAGCAGTTCTATCAGGGAGACCGAAGCAGGAACAGTAAGACGCACTATGGAATAGGGCTTCATACTGCTGAGAAGTTTGTTAAGAGGCAGGGAGGGAAGCTGGTGATTGAGAATGGAGAAGCGACGGGGGCCAGGGTGACAATGTTGCTGGAAGTGCGCACTTGAAGATTGCTGGAAGTGCGCTCTTTAAGACCGAAGGAGTCAGTATGTATCATTTTTTAACAGTTCTGGATCTGCCAGGGCTGTTTTTTTGCTGCATTATGGGGGAAATGGATGCATTTGTCAGAGATATTTTTCAAAATGACTTGACAAAATACTACGGGGGGGGGGGTATTTTATAGTATGAGAATGAAATATTAGTTCTCAGATTCAAATGACCGATCTTACAGTTTGGGAAATGAGGAAAGCAGATATGTGGTGTGTGATGCGGGTACGGGTAGGTTCGGAAGAAAGCGTGCGGCTGCAGTGCCAAAAGAAGCTCTCTTCTGATCTGCTGAAAGGCTGTTATGTATTCTATTATCAGGAAAAGAAGCATATTCAGGGGGAATGGGTGATCAGGGAGAATATCCTGTTTCCGGGATATGTGTTCATGGTTACGGAGCAGGCAGACCGGTTGAGCGATGAGCTGATCCGTATCAAAGGATTTGCGAAGCTTCTGGAAGCAGGCGGCGAAGTGGCCGCGCTGACGGAAGATGAAGTAGATTTCCTGACCGTATTCGGCGGAAAAGAACAGACTGTAGAGATGTCAGAAGGTGTGATCGAACAATCCAGGATCAGAGTATATTCTGGTCCGTTGGTAGGGAAAGAACGATATATAAGTAGGATCGATCGCCATAAACGTCGAGCATTTTTAGAGATGCCAATGTTCGGGGAGAGGCAGAAGGTACGGGTAGGGTTAGAGATCGTATCGAAGTCTTAAGCATAGTTTTATACCGAAAAATAGTAAGAAAAATCAGGATTACTTTCTGGATATCCTTGCAGCTGGGGCACTTGGATTTCCGGGGGTATGACATATCCGACGTCTGAGAATATCTGCAGACATATCCGGGATGCTGTATGAGCACAGTATATCGGTATGTCTTGCAGACGGAAGACAAGTTACTGTGGCAGCAGGAGATTACTGCGGGCATGGATGGCGAAGCATACCTTTTGGTATGGTCCGATTGAATTGGATCGGAACATATCAGGGAGTGCTTCGCTATTATAATGCAATGAAAGATACATAGTAACGCGATCACAGAAGCCGCCGGGTAGTGTCATATCTCCATAATATGTGTTGATGATCTTGGCAGATCGGAAGCATATATTACGAGGAAATGACATTGCCCGGCGGCTTTTGTCATTTTATATCTGGCAGTCAGCGTTTGACTTCCGTGGGCAACGAGCCAAGCGGGTATGCTTGCATGCAATTTGGCGGCTGCAGCGGGGTTATTGACTTGGTTGGAAATCAAACTCATAGATTGTGTGTTCTATACCATCTCGTCGAATGGAGGATTTGTTTTGCATTATGTACTACAGGTAACTACAGGAACAGAAAATAGGGTGGAAGAGCAGGTCAGGACCGTAGTAGAAAATACGTTGTATGATTCCTGTTTCCATCCAATGCGCCGTGTGAAGAAGAAATTTCGGGGAGAGTGGAAAGAAGTTCATGAAAAGTTGCTCCCTGGATATGTGTTCATAACGAGCGATCATATAAAAGACTTATATCAGGAGCTTCGGCATGTGCCGGCATTTACAAAGCTGTTGGGAAAGGATAGTGAGCTGTTTATTCCACTTCCGGATCATGAGGTGGAATGGCTTGAACAGATCATGGACTCACCGGATCGCAGCATGGAAGTGCAGTTATCACAGGTGTCGGTATCGGAGGATGATGTGATCACGATCTTGTCCGGACCTTTGAAGAATATGGAAGGGTGTATCAGGAAGATCGATCTGCACAGACGAATCGCGAAGGTTGAGGTTGATTTTATGAATCGGAAGACGGTGATACATCTGGGGATTGAGATGGTGGGGAAGAAGAAATAAAGAAAATCTTGGAGATTAGGATCTGTCATGAGCCAAGATTATGAGAGGAGATTTTTATTAGTGGAAGGATATCAGGAAGTCAGTGAAATCAATTTGATAGATTTGCTGTTTTATTGTCTAAAGCGTTGGCGGTGGATTGTTGTATGCATGATATTTCTGGCAGTGGCTGCGGGAGTCTATAAGTATCAGGCAACGCTTGCAGAGAATCAGGTGAAGAAAGAGCAACAATTAAAGCGGTCTTTAGCAGAGCCGGTTGAAGGAGAAACTGGAATTGAGGCTGAGAATGAACCAATTGTATTTGAAGATCCGGTTTCTTCGGCAGTTACTTTTGCAATTATTGGGATGATCGGCGGGGCGTGTCTGGTCTGCCTGATCTGCTGTATGAATTATGTCATGAGCGGAAAATTGCAGGACATAAGTAACTTCCAACAAAAATTCGGTATGTCTTTGCTTGGGACTATTCGCAGAAATGGAACAAAGAGAAGATTATTTGGTTTTATAGACCGCTGGGTTTGTCGGTTAGAGGAAGGACCATATGCAAAGATTCCGCGCAAAGAACAGATAAAGATCGCGGCGGTGAATGTTCAGAGTGCCATTCATAGAAATCCCGAAGAGAAGATCAAGAGGGTTATGATGACGGGAAGTGTTGCAGAGGATGATGTGTTAGAGATCTGTGAGCAGTTGGCGGAAGAGATTGGGGAGGTTGCGTTTTCGCCTTATCGGCAGATTGTATTTCATGCGGCGGCACTTAAGAAGCTGGAGTATTATGAAGGAGTTCTGTTTATTGAGAAGAGAGGGGAGTCTTATGAGAGGCTGATTAGGCAGGAGAGGGAGTTGGCTTTGGATAGAAGAGTGAAAGTGTTAGGAGTAATTGTGTGTTGATGTATAGTTGAATAGAATATAAGTTTTTTAGACAGTTTAGGAGATAGGCTATCTCAGTAAATGGTGAAGATGTCATTAATTATTGGCGTTGGAGAATGTGGAAGTATAGTTGGCCATGATGTGGTTTTGAGAATTTTTGATATATTAATGTCAAAGCCATTTATAAAAGTAAAATATATATAAAAGTTGAGTGAAAATATAAAGTTAAAAAACGGATATGTATTGAATTTATTTAGGGTTTAGATATGTGAAAAAATATAGGGGGAAATCCATGTATGAAAAGGTCATAAAAAGATTTATAGATCTAGTGCTGAGTGCTTTGGGATTAATTTTTCTTTCTTGGCTCTATCTTATCCTTTCGATTGCAATTATGATTAGTGATCCAGGTCCAGTGATGTTTAGTCAGAAGCGGGTGGGTATTCATAAGACATTTTTCCAGTTACATAAGTTCAGATCGATGAAGATGTCTACACCTCATGATATGCCGACACATATGCTTGAGAATCCTGAACAGTATATAACAAATATAGGGCAGTTTCTACGTAAGAGTTCCTTAGATGAATTACCTCAAATATGGGATATATTTACAGGAAAAATGAGTATCATCGGTCCACGCCCTGCTTTGTGGAATCAGGATGATTTGGTAAGAGAGAGAGATAAATATGGTGCCAATGATGTGAAGCCAGGTTTAACTGGTTGGGCGCAGATCAATGGTAGAGATGAATTGGAGATTTCTGTCAAAGCGCAACTTGATGGTGAGTATACAAAGAAGTTGAAAGCTGGAGGGATGAAGGCTTTTTTATTTGATTGTCGTTGTTTTATAGGTACTATTTTCTCTGTTGCGAGGGGAGATGGCGTTATAGAAGGTGGCACTGGTGAAATTCATCGACAAAGGCTTGAGAAGTAATATCAAATGAAAATACCTAAAAAGAAAGGATATAAAGATGAAAATACTTGTTATTTGTCAATACTATTATCCGGAAAATTTTCAGATAACACCCATATGTGAGCAATTGGCAAATGATAAATACGATGTGACTGTTTTAACGGGCTTTCCAAATTATCCGTTGGGAATTATTCCAGAAGAGTATAAGAGAGGTCACAGGGATGAAATTATTAATGGTGTTCATGTAATCCGTTGTAATGAAATTGGTCGAAAAAAGGGAGCAATATATCTTGCATTAAATTATCTCAGTTATATGTGCTCTGCATTAAGGAAGGTTGAAAAATTTCCAGATGATTTTGATTTGATTTTTGTTTATCAACTCTCTCCAGTACTTATGGCTATACCAGGAAGAAGATATGCGAAAAGACATAATGTTCCGATGCTTCTTTACTGTTGCGACTTGTGGCCAGAGTCGATGAAAATGTATATTAAAAGTGAGAGAAATGTTGCTTTCAAATTGATTAAAAGGATTAGTACAGGAATTTATCAGTCAGCACAAAGAATTATCGTGCAATCCATGAGTTTTATTCCCTATTTCCAAATGACACATGGAATATCAGAAGATAAATTGACATATATTCCAGCATTTGCTGATGAAACATATCTCACACAAGATTTTACGCCAGACAATGATACTATAGATTTTGTGTTTTTAGGAAATCTTGGGATTGCACAAAATCTAATAGCAGTTCTTGAAGCTGTGAATAAAATTAGAGATGTTTCTGGATTCAAAGTTCACTTTGTAGGAGATGGATCTATTCTAAATGAGATGAAGCAATTTGTAGAGAAACACAGACTTAAAAGCAAGGTTTTTTTCTATGGACGCAGACCAGTTAAAGAGATGCCTAAGTTTTATAAGTTGGCAGATGCTTGTTTAGTTTCTCTTAAAGCCGATAATGCTACAGGACTTACTTTACCAACAAAGGTTCAAGGTTATATGGCAGCAGGAAAACCAATAATAGGAATGATTGATGGAACTGCTAAAGATGTAATCGAGGAATCAGGCTGTGGTATTTGTGTCCATGCCGGAGATGTGAATGGATTGGCAGAAATAATGAAAGATTTTGTAATTAATAATTGGAATTATCGCGATTGTGGTAATAATGCAAGAGAATATTTTAAATGTAATTTTAGAAGGGATATAGTATTGAATAAATTAGAAACAGAAATAAACTTATTATATGGAGGAGATTTGTCATGAAAGCGTTGGTTACAGGCGGTGCGGGATTTATTGGCTCAAACATTGTTAAAGAACTAATAAAACAAGGATATAAAGTCAATATTCTTGATAATTTATCATCAGGGTATTTTATAAATATTAAAGAGTATGTGATTAATGGACAAGCTGATTTTTGTGGTGGAGATATCCGAGATTATGCTTCAGTTTTACATGCGATGGAAGACACGGATATAGTATTTCATCTTGCTGCTAGCGTAGGTAGGCAAAGATCTCTTGATAATCCTCAACTTGATTCAGAAAATAATTTGATAGGAACTATTAATGTTCTTGAAGCTATGCGTAAGTATAGAGTGAAGAGAATTATTTATTCTTCTTCAGCATCCATGTTTGGTGAATTAGTTACTCCGACAATAGATGAGAATCATCCACAAAATGCAGATTCACCATATGGCGTTAGTAAACTTGCAGCAGAAAAGATGATCTTAGCTTATGCAGAGCTATACGATATTATAAGCGTTTGTCTTCGTTATTTTAATATTTATGGTATAAACCAACGTTTTGATATGTATGGAAATGTAATCCCTATTTTTGCAAAGAGAATCTATTCCGGAGAGCCAGTGATTATTTATGGAGATGGAACACAAACTAGAGATTTTGTCAATGTGTCTGATGTAGCAAAAGCAAATCTTATGGCTGCTACAAGTGATTATGGGACGAACGTATATAACATCGGTAGTGGAAGTAGTATAACTATTAATGAGTTGGCAGAAATGATGATAAAGATAAGCGGAAAGAAAAGAGAAATTATTTATGCCCCAGAGCGATCTGCTGATGTAAAACATTGTAAAGCAAATGCAGAAAAAATATTGAAGACTATGGGTTTTAGGCCAGAGAAGGAGCTTGAATCTGGGTTGATTGAATATATGAATTGGTTTAGAAGTAACAAACTATATTAATTATTTAGCATAAGAATACAGATTACATGAGAAGTTATGAAAAAGATTATAATATATGATTGTGCCGCTCAAAGCGGAGGTGCTGTAACGGTACTTAGAAAATATCATAGTACTATAAGTCGTGATTCTGAATATGAATCATGGTTTGTAACGAGTGTTGTTGATTTGGCATCAAATGATCATACTCATTTGATTAAAATCCCTTGGGTCAAGAAAACATGGATACATAGAATTTATTGTGACAATATATATATGCCCAAATTGATAAAAAAACTTGAACCTGATGAAATTTTGTCACTTCAAAATAAAGGAATTCGTCCATGTGGTGTTAAACAAACGGTATATATACATAATGCGATTCCTTTTTCAGAACATAAATTTTGTTTAGTTAAAGACCCTTATTTATGGTTATATCAAAACATTATTGGATTTCTCATATATAGATCTTTAAGGCAAGTTGATTCTGTAATAGTTCAAACAAAATGGATGAGAGATAAGGTCATTGAAAAATGTGGGATAGATGAAGACAAAATCAAAATTCAAAAAATTGAAAGTAATAGCTATTCGACAGGTATATCAGTCAGAATAAAATCCAGTATATGTACTTTTTTCTATCCATCAGCAGCATATTCGTTTAAAAATCATAAGGTGATTATTGATGCATGTAGGTTGTTGCAAAAGAAAGGAATATGTAATTATCATGTATATTTCACAATTCTTCCAGATGATAATAAATTAGCATTTACAATTAATCAGAAAGTGTTAAGTGAGAATCTTCCCATTTCACTTATAGGAATTATAAATAATGAGAGAATGGAAGAAATGTATCGGAAAAGTATCCTAGTTTTTCCATCATATCTTGAAACGGTAGGCCTCCCGTTGTTGGAGGCACAAAATTTTAATACAAGGATAATAGCATCGGATTGTATATATGCAAGAGAAACTATCGGTGAATATACAAATAGCGAATTTTTTGATGCGATGAATTCAGATATGTTAGCAGGCATATTTGAGAAACATATAAGAGAATACTACTGTTCGCTAACTAATGGAGTGGCAATAGATGAAAATTAGAATGTCTCAGATATCAGGAATAGCTCTTTATATTATTATAGGAATAGGGTTATCATTTGTTGATTTGCGTGCTGTACTTATGTTTTTTACAGTATTACCATTTCACTTTTTGTTGCTAAGGTCGTGTATAAGACGAAAACAGTATGTGTTTATTGTTCTATTCCTTCTTTTATTTACATCAATTGGTATTAATTCAGTAACATTTTTTATTTATGAGGAAGATTATAAAAATGTTGGTTTTAAGGCAATTGGAGATTTTGATTTTTCTATTATAAAATATTTTGAAAGTTACTTGTATATATTTTTATTTTCAATAGTACTTTATCTAATTATGTGCCTGTTAGGTTCTAGTCGATCAGGAAGTACATATTCTGTGCTGGTTGGATTCTTTTCACAAGAAAAAGATGCTAGAATACATAAATTGAATAATGCTAATATATATATTTTCTTGATTTGTTTTTTTTCAATAATTATGACTACAGTAATGTATCAAAACCAGATTGGTATAAGAGGAATGACGCAGACCGCACTTCCATTTCATCTAACAGGTATAATATATTACTTTAGAGAATTTATTATAACAGGAATTTTATTTTATCTATATTTGAAGTCCCCAAATAGAACAAAAGCCGCTATGTGGATCATGTTCTATTTATTTTTTGCTTCGTTTACAAGTGTGAGTCGAATGCTTGTCGGATTTCTTGCTATGCCAATGATATTAGAAAGTATGGTGTCAAAAAATAAAAAGAGAGCAATAGTTATTGGGTTATATTATTTTGTAATGTTTACTTGGATGACAAATGCAAGAAATTATGTATATTCATACACAACAGTAATATATTCTTTGCCAGAATTAATTAGACTTAGCATAAGTGAGTCGATTCAAAATCCGTTTGGAAGAATTCCGTACCTTATAAACGAAATTAGTGGAAGGCTGTATGGAGGTCAATGTATCGTACTTGCATCTCAATATAGAATGGTTTCTTTTTCACAAATGTTGTCATATTATGTTGGGACTGATATAGCTAGCATCATACCCAATATGATGACGGTAATGTTTGGATTAAAACCAGTAGCAGGAATGAGTTTTGGAGTTTCAGTTGGATATAATGGACAAATGATTCTTTTCTGTAATGGCAATTACTTATTAGCCGCTTTGCAAGGTGCAATTGTTGCATTGATTTTTACAGTACTTCAGTTTTTTTTGAGTAAAATTACAGATTCAGGCTGTGGGGAAATGAAGAAAATGATCAGTATCGCTATAGCAACCCTTAGTGTGTTTGTGTTTTGGCTAGGTGAGACAATGTTGTTGGTTTACTTTTTTATTGCTATTATTTTTGTGATGAGTTTGATCAATACAAAAATCTGTAATGGGATGTCAATTTCAGATTATCAAAAATCCAACTGATTTCAATAAATATATTATGAGAACGAGGGAATTGCATTATGAAAATTTTAATGGTATTTATTGATATGTTTAGGATTGGACTGACAAATACCTTTGATTCTTCCAAACCTAAGACAGAATTCGATAAACAAATCAATAGAATCGGAGGAGTCTTATACAGAAACTGTTATACGCCAGCCCCAGACACACCGCGTTCAAATGGATGCTTATGGACATCCAGATATCCAAGTGAAAATGGATGCGATAATAGATTGAAATATCCGAGGTATTATATCAAACCAGATATTAAAGATTTTTTAGGAATATTAAAGGAAAATGGTTATACGTTCAATTTTTTCATACCAGAAGCGATGAGACGACTGGGAGAATTGCCAAATTCTGTTACAAATATTGGAAATTATTCTAAGGATAAAACACTTGAAGAATTTGTAGAAAATCTTTGTATTGAAGAGAATTCTTTAACTTATTTAGGGTTTAGTGATTATCATCAAGTGGTTACGGATACCTATGCACAAAAGAAGTATGTTACATATACAAACGAAATGTGTGGAAAGATATTGAAAACTATTGATGATACGCTATCCTTTAACACATTTGATTTAGTATTTTTTTACTCAGATCATGGGTATAAGCAGAGGGAAGAAAATTTTGATTCAGCATATTTAATGCTTGGGGATGAACGAACTCAAATTTTTATGATGGTACATCGTAAAAATGATAAAAATTTGATTTTTTCAGATAAGTTGTCAAGTATTATGGATATATATCCAACTATATTAAATTATTGTAATATTGTTTATGAAAAAACAATTCGAGGAAAAGATTTGTTTAGTGATAATTGTTATGACTGGCTATTAGTGGAAGATCATAAAACTTTTTCTGTAGATATGGGGCAATCAATTGAACGTTGGGCTATTAGAAACAAAAATGGATATGCATGTGTTGATTGTGCACTCAACTGGGAAGCAGATTATGATATAAAAATAGAAGACAAAAAGACATATAAAAAGATATTAGACGAGTTAGGTACTGAATTTACTGATAATGTAAAAATGCAAAGTATTCATGACTCGTATCAAGATTTTTTAGTTGAATGTCCGACGCATTATGATGGAAGTAGAAGAATAATTCATAAACCATTTTCTCAATGGATAAAGGATATAAAAACCAGATTCGAAAAAGGAATAGAAAATACTATTAAGAAAATTATCTATAGTTTAAATAGGAGTTTATAATGTAATGAGGGAAAAATGAGAAGTAAAAAAGCATTGTTGAGTTTTATGATCAGTACACTTGCTCAAATTATAAACACAGCCCTTTCTATTATTGTGAGAAGGATTTTTATAAGAACACTTGGAGCAGATGTTCTTGGGCTTAATAGTCTGTATTCGAGCATTGTTGCATTCCTTGCCCTTTCTGAGTTAGGAATTGGTCAGTCTATTGCTATGTGTTTATATAAGCCTCTTGCAGAAGATAATATTTGTGAGATTAGATCATATATGTTATTCTTAAAGAAAGTTTATATAGTTATTGGTCTTGTAATAATAATATTAGGAATTATCATCGCTCCGTTTATTTATTTAATGACGGATATTTCTGTCAGAAGAAGTTTTATATCGTATTCGTTTATACTATATGTCATATCTACTGCAATTTCATATTTTTGGTCCTATAAAAAAATTTTATTGACTGCAGATCAAAAGAATTACGTTGTTGCTGGAGTTCAGGTAATATGCAAGTTATTGTTGAATCTAACACAGATAATATTATTAATTAGGACAAGTAATTACTATATTTTCCTGATATGTTTGTCTGTTTTTAATTTGATTGAAAATATTGTTTGTTCAAAAAAATGTGATAAGAAATATCCATATATAAAAGAACAAGCTAAATTTTTACAGAAGACACAAAAGCAATCATTGATTGAGCGAATAAAGGGATTACTTTTTTATAAAGCAAGTAATTATTTAATCCAAAGTACGGATAATATTATTATTTCTCTTTGTCTAGGAACAATAAATGTTGCGTATTATTCTAATTATAATTTAATTAGTAATATATTATATGCAATATTTTCTAATATAGGTACCAGTTCTATGGCTGGTTTAGGAAATATTTTATATACAGATAAAAAGAATCTTAAATTTGCGTTTAGTAAGCTTTTGATAGTACAACATTTTGCATTTAATATATCAACGACTGCATTTTTAATATTATCTACAGGATTTGTCTCGTTAGCATTTGGTAAAGAATCAGAATTAGGAATTATTACGGTTGTAATGATGAGCCTGATATATGATTTGAGGGGATATTCATATGCTATAGAATCTATTCGGAGTAGTGCAGGATTGTTTTCTAAGGATCGTTATTTAAACTTGTTAAGTGCAATTATTAATGTTATTTTATCTGTTCTTTTGGTTAAGCCATTTGGAATTCCAGGGATTCTGTTTGGGACAATTGTTAGCTATATTCTTAAAGAATTAATATTTGTTCCCAATATTGTATTTGATGAGATTTTACCAGGAGAAGAAAGATGTTATTATAAGAAGCTTGGTCAGCATTGGTTTATTACGATAGTTACAACTACAATAATGATTGTAATACACTATTATTTTTTTACTAAATATACCATTATTAGTTGGGCAGTTGAAGCAATAATAATTGTTGTTTTTGTTGTAGTAATCAATTTGATAATATTTAGAAATAATAAAGAATTCAGAGCAATTTATCAATTATTATTAACTATGTTTGGGGAGAAGATGAAGAGGTTTTGAGTATGAAGAAGACTTGTTGCATATTAGTAAACACTTGTGACCAATATGAAGATGCTTGGTATCCATTTTTTAGGATTCTTGAACAAATGTGGCCTGAGGCAAACCAATTTCGCATATACTTAAATACTGAATCAAAATCATATTGTGATACTTTTTTTAATGTTAAAGTGTTGAATATACTACCGCATAAATCTAAACTTCTTTCTTGGGGAGAAAGGTTACTTGATGTAATCGATAGAATTGATGAAGAATATATACTTTTTATGTTGGAAGACTTTTTCCTTGAGGATAGAATCGACAATTCTAAGATTATAAAGATATTAGAATGGTTTTCAAAAGATAAATTGATAGCGGCTATAACTTTAATTCCTACTTATGACACAGAAAAGTTCACTTCTAATAATTTGTATAATGAAAATTTCGGATTGATTCAAAGAAAAAGAAGAACTTTTTTCAAATTGAATGCATCTCCAACATTATACCAAAAAAAAGTGTTAGAAAAGTATACATTAAAGAGAGACACTCCTTGGGGGTGGGAGTATTTTGGAAGTATTCGAACATGGCATTCTCCAATGAACTATTATGCAATGGATAATGATAATAGTATATTTAGATATGATATCAAACATGGTGGGGCAATACATAGGGGGAAGTGGGTAGGTTGTTCTGTTCGTTCTATTATAAAAAAATATAATATAGATATTGATCTTAATAAAAGAGGTGTAGTTGAAGACTGGCTAGTTACAAATCCAGAATCTTCAAAACACAATCTGTTAACAATCATAATAAACAGATCTCGTTTTCTTGTTGAGTATATGCGAGGATGTCTTATGAAATGATGTAGATGAAATTTGATAAGTAATATCTAATATATAAATTAATATTATAGCAGTGATAGAGGTATAATGAATGAAAGCATTAATTTTAAATTCTGGACTAGGCTCTCGTATGGGGAGATTAACATCTGAACATCCAAAATGTATGACAGAAATAAGTATGCATGAAACAATCTTATTTCGACAGCTTAAGCAAATTGTAGGTGCCGGGATTGAAGAAGTAGTATTGACAACGGGATATTATGATAGAGTATTGGTGAGATATTGTCAGAGCTTGGATTTGCCTATTCATTTTACTTTTGTAAATAATCCAGAATATGATCAGACTAACTATATTTACAGTATCTACTGTGCGAAGGACTACCTTGACGATGATATCATCCTTATACATGGTGATCTTGTATTTGAAAATGAAGTATTTGATAGGGTTATTGCAAGTCAGGTATCTTGTATGACGGTATCTTCCACATTATTACTTCCTGAGAAGGACTTTAAGGCTCATGTTGTTGGAGGTATGGTCATGCAAGTTGGTGTAAACATCTACAATGAGGCGATGGTAGCTCAGGCTCTGTATAAACTTTTAAGGGATGACTGGAAGCTTTGGCTTGATAAGATTATCGAGTTCTGTGAAAATGACAATAGGAAAGTGTATGCAGAGAATGCTTTAAATGAACTTAATGGAGCTGCGAATATTTACGCTCTTGATGTAAAAAATCTTCTTTGTTCTGAAATTGATGATCTGGAAGATCTAGCGGTTGTGAGTACGAAGTTGAAAGAAATTGAATCTCGCACAGTTTACATGTGTTTTTCCACTGACATCATTCATGGGGGGCATATTGCAATTATAAAGAAAGCTCAAAAGTTGGGTAGGTTAATTGTAGGAGTGCTTTCTGATGAGGCTGTGACATGTTATAAGAGACTTCCACTTGTACCAGCATCCGAGCGCAAATTGATGTTTGAAAATATAGCTGGTGTGTATAAAGTTGTAGAACAAAAGACATTGTCCTATAAAAAAAATCTTGAAAAGTATCAACCGGATATTGTTGTGCATGGTGATGACTGGTGTACGGGATTCCAGAAGCCTATCCGTGATGAAGTTGTGTCTGTTCTCACGTCCTATGGTGGAAGACTTGTAGAGTATCCTTACTCTAACGATCAGAAATATGCTGAAATCCAGGCTCGAACTCGTGCAGATCTTGCAATGCCAGATATAAGGCGCGGTAGATTGAAGAGGGTTTTAGAAACGAAAGGTTTCGTAACTGCGATGGAAGCTCATGATGGTCTAACAGGTTTAATTGTTGAAAATACAGTTGTATATCAGGAGGGGGGTGCGCATCAGTTTGATGCGATGTGGATTTCCTCACTCTGCGATAGTACAGCTAAAGGGAAGCCAGATATTGAACTTGTTGATATGAGCTCTCGTTTTCACACAATAGAAGATATTACAGAAGTTACTACAAAACCTATTATCTTTGACGGAGATACTGGTGGAAAGATAGAACACTTTGTATATACGGTGCGAAGTCTTGAGCGTTTGGGTGTGTCTATGGTCATTATTGAGGATAAAACAGGTTTGAAAAAGAATTCTCTTTTCGGCACAGAAGTTATTCAAAAGCAGGATGATATAGAAAATTTCTCTGCAAAGATTAGAGCTGGGAAGAAGGCACAACATACAAAGGAGTTTATGATTTGTGCGCGTATTGAGAGCTTGATTTTGGAACAAGGCATGGAAGATGCGCTGACCCGTGCATTTTCTTTTGTAAAGGCCGGTGCAGATGCCATCATGATACACAGTCGAAAGAAAGATCCTAGTGAAATTCAAGAGTTCATCGAAAAGTTTCGTATAAAAGATATAACTACACCAATTGTTCTTGTGCCAACATCTTTTAATTCTGTTACAGAGGAAGAGTGGAAGGAACGTGGTGCAAATATTATTATTTATGCTAATCAGCTTATGAGAGCGGAAGTGCCTGCAATGCAGAAGGCAGCTGAAATGATTTTGGAGAACCATAGAGCAGAAGAATGCGATACGATGTTGATGCCATTTAAAGATATAATTCGACTTATTCCGGCAGAGGTTTAATGATGAAACAAAAAATTCTTGAATCAAATGGGTGTTATGAGATATTAGATTCTTGGTTTATAGATAATCAAGTGGATTGTGCCATGCTCGTTTGCGGGAAATCTATAGCAAAATTAAAAATAAATGAGTATATAAAAGCATTACCAATTCGTCTCGGAGTGAAGATTGTTCATTTTATGGATTTCCAATCTAACCCGGTATATGAAAATGTGGTAACTGGAGTTGAGGTATTTCGTAAAGAAGAATGTAATGCCATTATCGCAGTTGGTGGTGGTTCTGCTATGGATGTTGCTAAATGTATCAAGCTGTATTCTAATCTTCCCAATAGTGGGGAAAATGGATCATGGTTGCAGGAAAAGATCATTCCAAATGTAATCCCGTTTCTTGTCATGCCTACAACAGCCGGGACAGGGGCTGAGGCTACGAGATATGCTGTAATTTATTTTAATGGATTTAAGCAGTCGATTTCTGACTATAGTTGTATTCCAAAGACAATCCTTATGGATGCCAGCGTTTTGAAGACGCTACCAGATTATCAGAAAAAAGCAACAATGATGGATACTCTTTGTCATGCTATTGAATCTTTCTGGTCGATAAACAGCACAGAAAGTAGTAAAGAATACAGTAAGAATGCGATTAGGTTGGTGATGTCCAATATGGATGCTTACCTTTCAAATTATGATGAAGGTAATGCAAATATGCTTGTTGCTGCAAACATAGCAGGTAAGGCTATCAATATTACACAGACAACAGCGGGACACGCAATGTGTTATAAAATTACTAGTATATTTAAATGTGCCCATGGTCATGCAGCCATTCTTTGTAATAGAGTGCTATTTTCATGGATGATTGATAACATTAACAAATGTATTGATCCAAGAGGCGAGGAATATTTGAAGAAGACGTTGGATGAAATAGGGCAGGCTATGGGATGTGTGGATGCGAAAACAGGCGCAGAGAAGTTAGTCGAGATTTTCGATAAGTTAGGGTTTAATGTTCCAGAACCTACGGAGGATCAGTATAAAGAACTAAAGTTAAATATTAATCCCGTTCGATTGAAAAATCATCCAGTTTCCATAGATACCACAGATATTCAAGAGCTATATAAAGGTATTTTGAATATTCGTTTGGAGGATAACTATGTACGATAATGAATTGATAAGCGTCATACTTTGTATATATAAAGAATCGATGGAATGGATTGATTTAGCAGTACAATCTATTCTGAAACAAACATACAAAAATATTGAACTTGTTGTTATAATTGATAATCCAGATGTAGACAATCGAATTTTAAATTATCTGGAATCTTTGCAAAAAAAATATCGGATTATTGTTAAAAAAAATATCGAGAATATTGGGCCAGGCAAAAGTAGGGACATTGGTATAAGGGCCAGTTCAGGAAACATAATAGCTCTTATGGATGCGGATGATATTTCTGATAGTTTAAGATTTGAAAAGGAGATTGAATTATTGATGACATCAGATTGTGATGTTGTGTCTTCTAGTGTAACATATATTGATAAATATGGAAATAAAGGGGAAAGCTATAAATCTGTAGTTAAGGATATTGAAAAAAAACTTCCATTCGGAAACGTTATTTTCAATCCAACAGTGATGATGAAAAAAAAAGCGTATGAAGCGGTCGGGGGATATAGAGATCTACGAAATGGTGAAGATTATGACTTATGGTTACGGATGTTATTAAATAGTAAGAAATTTGCGATTATACATGAGCCGTTATTACAGTATAGAATTAGATTGAATAGCTTATCTAGGTCAAATATTTACAAATCATATTTAATTACCAAATATCTGCAGAAGAGTTTTTTTCAGGCTCGCAAAAGAAAGAAAACAACATATAAGATAGATGGCATTAATGACTATATAAAAACAGAATATTCGAAAGAAAAAGAAAATAGATATTTTGATAGTATGATAATAATTGAAAATGCAAGAACAGAATTAAACAAAAATAAAATTAAAGGTGGAATAGATTTTTTTGTTGTGTTCTTTAAACATCCAGTCATGGTGGGAGAAAAAATATTAACTGCGATTCGTAAGAGATATAATTAAGGAGATATTTAATGAAGGTTGAGCATCTTTTTAGAATAATTGAATCAGATTTCTATACGGGTGTACCAGATAGCCAGTTAAAAGCTCTTTGTAATTATCTGATGGCTACTTATGGTATTGATCCGAAACATCATATTATTGCTGCTAACGAAGGAAATTGTGTCGGATTAGCAGCAGGGTATCACCTTGCGACTGGTAAAATCCCAGTCGTCTACATGCAAAATAGTGGTGAGGGAAACATCATTAACCCAGTTGCCAGTCTGCTGAATGACAAAGTTTATGCTATTCCTGTGGTTTTTATTATTGGGTGGCGTGGAGAGCCGGGTATATATGATGAACCGCAACATATATACCAAGGAGAAGTTACCGTTAAATTGCTTAAGGATATGGGGATAGCTACATTCATTATAGATAAGGGAACGATAGATGAGGAAGTTGCTATAGCTATGGATGAGTTTAAACGTATTCTTGCAACTGGTAAAGATGTTGCCTTCGTAATTTGTAAAGATGCACTGACAGATGCTCCGAAGGTCGAATATAAAAACGATAATTGCATGACGCGTGAGGAAATCATTCAACACATCGTGAAGATGTCTGGAGAAGATCCCATTGTGAGTACAACCGGTAAGGCAAGCCGTGAGTTATTTGAAACGAGAGTTGCGAATAGTCAGAGTCATAAGTATGATTTTTTGACAGTTGGTTCTATGGGTCACAGTAGTTCTATTGCCCTGGGTGTGGCGCTTAATAAGCAAGAGAAAAAAATTTGGTGTATTGATGGTGATGGTGCAGTCCTTATGCATATGGGGGCTATGGCTATAATTGGTGCAAATAAACCGAAGAATTTTATTCATGTAATTATCAATAATGAGGCGCATGAGACAGTTGGTGGAATGCCTACAGTAGCGAATCAAATTAATCTGGTTGCAATAGCAAAAGCCTGCGGTTATTTAAATGCTATATGTGTAGATAATTTTTCTGATTTGGATAGGGAAATAGAAGTTGCAAAGAACAGAAATGAACTAAGCTTAATTGAGGTCAAATGTTCGATCGGAGGAAGAGATGACTTAGGGCGTCCTACAATCACAACCCTTGAAAATAAACAGAATTTTATGGAGTATTTAAAATTGGAATAATACTTGGAATGAATAACAAAGATATTTTTGTATGAGAGAGGTGGAAATATGTCACTATTCAAAAATTCAACCTTACTAATCACCGGAGGCACCGGCTCCTTCGGTCACACCGTTCTTAAGCATTTCCTTCACACCGATATCAAGGAAATTCGAATATTCAGCCGCGACGAGAAGAAGCAGGACGATATGCGTCATGAGCTGCAGTCCCGGCATCCAGAAGCCGCTTCAAAAGTAAAATTCTACATAGGAAATGTCCGTAATCCACAGTCTGTGCATGATGCCATGCCGGGTGTGGATTTTATCTTTCACGCAGCCGCCTTAAAACAGGTTCCAAGCTGTGAATTCTTCCCCATGGAGGCAGTACAGACCAACATAGAGGGAACCAACAACGTTCTCCATGCGGCGATCGAAGCGAAGGTGAAGAGGGTGGTCTGCCTGTCCACCGACAAGGCGGCGTACCCGATCAACGCCATGGGCACCAGCAAGGCCATGATGGAGCATATCGTGAGAGCCAATGCCCGGGTAGCGGCAGAGCGGGGCGATACGGTGATCTGCTGTACGCGGTACGGCAATGTGATGTGTTCCAGGGGATCTGTCATCCCGCTTTTCATAGATCAGATCAGAAGTGGCAGGCCGATCACGATCACGAATCCGGATATGACGCGGTTCCTCATGAATCTGGATGAAGCCGTAGAACTGGTCAGATTTGCATTCGAGCATGGGAATCCGGGAGATCTGTTTATTCAGAAGGCAGATGCGAGTACCATCGGGGTGCTGGCAGAAGCAGTACAGCGATTATTCGGCGATACCGGGACTCAGGTCATCGGCACACGCCACGGTGAGAAATTATATGAGACGCTTATGACCAGAGAGGAGCGTTTGCGCTCTGAGGATATGGGGGATTATTACCGTGTATCCGCGGATGAACGCGATCTTAACTATGATAAATATTTTGTGAACGGACAAGTAACGACGGAAGCAGATGAGGCATATACCAGCCACAACACGGAGCTTTTGGATGTGGAGAAGACGGTGGAGAAGATCCTTACAACAGATTATGTGAAGGAACAGTTAAAGGCGGTGAAGGAATGAAGATACTTGTGACAGGCAGCGCCGGATTTGTCGGGCGGAATCTGATCGAGAGCTTGAAAAATATCCGCGATGGGAAGGACCGGACAAGGCCCAATCTGGATATTACAGATATCTATGAGTACGATGTTCATACAGAAGAAAGTCTGTTGGATGCTTATTGCAGGGATTGTGATTTTGTGTTCAATCTTGCCGGTGTCAACCGTCCCAAGAACCAGGAAGAATTCATGAGCGGGAATTTTGGTTTTGCCTCGATGCTTCTTGATACGTTAAGACGGTATCAGAATACGTGTCCGATCATGCTGAGTTCTTCGATCCAGGCAACGCTGGTGGGGCGGTACGCGGATTCCGAATATGGAAAGAGCAAGCTGGCAGGAGAGGAATTGTTTTTCCGTTACGGTCAGGAGACAGGGGCACACGTTCTGGTCTATCGGTTCCCGAATCTTTTTGGCAAATGGTGCAGGCCTAATTACAATTCGGCAGTGGCGACCTTCTGTAATGCCATTGCGAACGAGGAAGAGTACACGGTAAATGACCGGTCTACGAAGCTGGAGCTTCTATACATTGATAATCTGGTTCAGGAGATGCTGGACGCATTGGAGGGGAAGGAACATCATTGTGATTACAACGGGAGTGAGAAGTTAGCCGGGGAAGGCGGAAGATTCTGCTATGTTCCGGTGACCTATGATGCGACGCTTGGGGAGATTGTAGATTTGCTGGAATCATTTAGAAGGATGTCTGACACATTGTTGATTCCGGAGATTCCGGAAGGGTCATTTGCCAAGAAGCTTTTCAGTACCTATTTGTCATATTTGCCGGAGAAGGCGATTTCTTATGATCTGTCTATGAATGTGGATAACCGAGGGATATTTACCGAGTTGATCAAGACGGTCAGCGGAGGTCAGGTGAGTATCAATATCGCCCATCCGGGAAATGTCCGCGGACAGCACTGGCATCATTCCAAATGGGAACTTTTTATTGTTGTTTCAGGACACGGGCTAATCCAGGAGAGGAAGATCGGCAGGGATGAGAAGGGAGAGCTTTATCCGGTACATTCCTTCGAAGTCACGGGAGAGAAGATGAAAGCGGTACAAATGCTGCCGGGGTATACCCACAATATTATCAATTTATCAGATACGGAAGATCTGATTACTGTGATGTGGGCCAATGAACCATTTGCCCCGGAGCATCCGGATACTTATTTTGAAAAAGTAGAATTATGCCCGACTGTCTGAAACAGCTTTTCCAGACAACCGGGCGCGGTACTGTCGGAAGAGAAAAGTATCGAGTGAGAACGAAGGAGGGCAAGATGGATTTTAATAAAATATGTTGGAAGAATAATGGGAGATTAAAGCTTCTGATTATTGTCGGCACAAGGCCGGAAGTGATTCGTTTATCAGAAGTGATCAAGAAGTGCCGGAAGTATTTTGATACGCTCCTTTGCCATACAGGTCAGAACTATGATTATAATTTAAACGGAGTATTTTTTAAGGACCTGGGACTTAAAGATCCGGATGTATATCTGGATGCGGTTGGAGACGATCTTGGTTCTACTATGGGAAGTATTCTTGCATTAAGCTATCGGCTTATGAGTTCCATTTGCCCGGATGCGCTGCTGGTCTTAGGCGATACGAACAGCTGTCTGTCAGCGATCAGCGCCAAGCGTCTGCACATCCCGATCTTCCATATGGAGGCGGGGAACCGGTGTAAGGATGAGTGCCTGCCAGAGGAAACGAACCGGCGGATCGTGGATATCATCAGTGATGTGAACCTGGCTTATTCTGAGCATGCGAGAAGGTATCTTGCGGAATGCGGCCTGCCAAAGGAACGGACGTATGTGACAGGATCTCCGATGGCGGAGGTTTTAAATAATAATCTGGATTCAATTTTAAATTCAGATATTCATCAAAGATTAAGCCGTGAAACGGGTGTGAAGATAGAGCCGGGGAAGTATATCCTCCTGTCAGCCCACCGGGAGGAGAATATAGATACTGAGAAGAATTTTCTTTCATTGTTTCATGCCATTAATGAGACTGCAGAGAAGTACAGCCTGCCGGTTCTCTATTCCTGCCATCCCAGGAGCCGTAAGAGGTTAGAACAGATGGAACGGGATGGGAAGTTTAAGCTTAATGGCCGGGTAATTGCACATGAACCGTTAGGGTTCCATGATTATAACTGTCTGCAGGTGAATGCATTTGCGGTTGTCTCTGATTCTGGGACATTGCCGGAGGAATCGAGCTTTTTTACATCTGTCAACAGACCGTTTCCGGCGGTCTGTATACGGACCAGCACAGAGAGGCCGGAGGCGCTGGAGAAAGGGTGTTTTGTGCTGTCAGGGATTGATACGGTCGGACTGCTCCAGGCAATTGAGATGGCGGCAGAGATGAGGGAAGAAGGACTCGGTGGGATACCGGTTCCGGATTATACGGATGAGAATGTCAGCAGTAAGGTAGTTGGGATCATACAATCGTATGTGGGGATTGTGGACCGGTTTGTGTGGCGGAAGGATTGATTAATATTAGGGTGATAGATAGTAATAATACTTTTATATAAATTAAAAAGTCGAAAAATGTCATACGGTTTTAATTGACATTTCTTCACTTATGTACCATCATAAAAAGTAGAAACCTGCCGTAATTTGGCGTAAATATTACTATTTTTTCTACACTGTGAGGTGGTATAGCATGGATAGACTCCAAGGAAGCATGGAGGCGCTCAGCGCTCTTCAGATTACAGAAGATATGGACGGGTTGGATGTTCAGAGCAAATCACTGTTACAATACGCGGAAGTTTTAGCGGTTATCCTTCGGGATACGATCGCAGAATACGAAGGATATAGTTGGAAAGAGGTCGCCGAGTTTATAGAGGTAGACTCGATAACCAGTACCATGGAGGTTTCGCCGGGAAGAACGAATACGAAGATCCGAAGTGATGCAACAGAGTATCACAATCTGAATGAAAAGACATCTCTTTTTGATCTGGCATTTCGAGCCAGAAATCCACAGATTTCCACAGAAGATATACAGATTAATTTACATATAGACGTAGAACCGCAGAAAATATACAATCCGGGGTATCCGATTGAAAAGAGAGGCATGTATTACCTTGCGCGGCGCTTATCTTCTCAGTTATCCCTTGCGCTGAACGTGACAGACTATAATCGTCTGGCCAAATGTTATAGTATCTGGATCTGCCGGGATGAGATTCCCAAGGAAGATCAGTACAGCATATCTGTCTATGAGATGGTCAATACCAAAAATACTGCGCCCAATACGGTATCCAGAGAAAATTATGATTTGATGACATTAGTAGTTATCAAATTGGGCAATACGGTGTATAATGGGGATAAGGAAGACGAGGGATACGAGCTTTTACGCTTCCTGAATACAATCATGTATCCGCATAAGGATGATTTTATGGATACGGTATCAGAGTATATAGATTTCTCTGATAATGATGCATTGCGCAAGGAGGTAATTCATGTGAGTACGATAGAGCAGATTAAGTATGAAGGAATGAGGGAAGAATTAACGGAGGAATTAACAAAAGAAATCACAGAGGAATTAACGAAAGAAATCACAGAGGAATTAACGAAAGAAATCACAGAGGAATTAACGAAAGAAATCACAGAGGAATTAACGAAAGAAATCACAGAGGAATTAACAAACGAATTAACTGGAAGAGGAGTAAAGGCATTAATATTGGATAATTTGGAGAACGAGATTCCCAAAGAAAGAATTCTTGTAAAGCTACAGAAATATTTTAATCTTACGGAAGAGAAGGCTAAGTGGTACTATGAGAGATTTGTATCAGGGGAATAAAGTGCCGTATCCGTATAGAAATGGTACTATTATGGGGCAATACGGCGTATAAATGGGACAGCGTAAAAGGCTTTGAATACTGACACCACTCAGAAACGGGTGGTGTTTTTTTATGCATAGAATTCGTTCAATTCCATTGTCCAAACCGTTATTTTTTGTTATAGTAAGATTAAAAAGGAGAGGTGAGACAATTGGATGAATATGAAGTATATGAGAAAGAATGTCAGGAGATCAGGGAGATCAACGAAGAATTACTAGAATTGTTTGAGAAGGATATGATGGATAAAAACTTAGCTGACAAGACGATTAACCGTCATTTATCAAATGTAAATTTTTATATTAATGAGTATATGCTTCGTGAGGATGCCACGCTGATGGAAGACGGAGTCAGAATGTTGGATATGTTTCTGGGTGATTTTTTTATTCGAAAATGTATGTGGTCAACTCCGGCCTCAATAAAAAGTACGGCGGCAAGTATCAAGAAGTTTTACAAATGTATGCTTGATCATGGGAAGATTGAAAAGGCCGATTATGAATTCTTATGCGAGGATATAAGAGAAGGCATGGATGAGTGGCGGTCTGCGTGCGAGGCATATAATGACCCGGATCAGGAGAGTCCTTTTATGATGTTCTTTTAGTCAAAGAATCTGAATTTGGCGGATGGCAGATATGCAATGGGGATTTTAATAAATTGAAGCCTAGCGCTCCATCCGCTGACAAACCCGCTCATCCTCTGTTTCAAGTCTGTGTTTCTATATAAAATAAATCATAATTATCAGTTTTATCAATATCGGCTTTAGATACAGAAGAAAATATCTTCGGCCATCGTCTTTTATAGAAGTTTTCCAGTCTGGTTTCAAAATGCATAGATAATCTTTTCTGATTTTCCCAATAAGTAAGTGTTAAGAAACTTTTAAGATTTATGTTGAGTTTCTTTTAAGGCATGTATATTATAGTAACTATGTAAGAGAGTAAGTACAATATTCACCGTTATTTATGCAATGCTGTACTAGGAGGGATTACTATGGGAACGGAGACGATACTGGTTGTGGATGATAATAAGGAGATCGTGTATTCCATCAGCGAGTTATTAAAATATGAAGGATATCGGGTGGTTAAAGCTTATGACGGTATGGAGGCGTTAGAAGCGTTGGAGAGGGAGAAGATCGACCTGATCCTGTTGGATGTGATGATGCCGAGGCTCAATGGATTATCTGCTCTGATGAAGCTTCGGGAGAAGAGCAGGATTCCTGTGATCATCCTGTCTGCCAAGACCGAAGAGAGTGACAAGGTGTCAGGGTTGGTGATGGGTGCGGATGACTATGTGGAGAAACCGTATAATCCGGCGGAGCTGACGGCCAGGATCAAGGCTCATCTGCGGCGGTATCACGTTTGGGGGGAGGAGAAGCCCAAGGCAGATGAAGACAGGATCATCAACGGGGGGCTGGTACTGGATAAGAAGCAGCGGATCGTGATCGTGGAGGGAGAGGAAGTGCGGCTTACTGCCACGGAGTATAAGATCTTTGAACTTCTTATGGAGCATCCGGGACAGATCTTTCCGGCGGAGCAGATCTATGAGAAGGTCTGGAACGAGCAGGCGGATTATGCGGTGGAGAATACGGTTATGGTACATATCCGCCACATCCGCGAGAAGGTGGAGATCGATTCAAAGAGACCAAGATATGTAAAGGTGGTGTGGGGTATTGGATACAAGATGGAAAAATACAGTTAAAAAGATTTATATTTTCATAGAAAAGAATTGGATGCATATTGTTGGGTTCGTTCTGCCGGTGCTTGGCATATTTCTTTTCGGGGTCATGATCGCTTATCGGAGTTTGTACCCTACGGAGACGGTCTTTAAATTCGGGCTTGCAGGGAATCTCTGTGTCGGGCTTAGGATATCAGCTCTTTTGAAGCATTATCTGGGAGATAAATACCGGGATTGGGAGGGGAGGACGGAATATGAAGAGTGGAAGAGAGCTGAGTCGGAGTCTTTCAGACGGCTGTACAGGATCGGAGCGGTTGGAGGTGCGGCTGCGGTCTGGTATCTGTATGATCTGGTCTTTGGTGACGGCGTCTACGGCGGATTGAGCAACGGATGGTTTTATAATTATGCCACAGGATATGTTATGGTCATTACCGTCTTGATTCAGTTTTTGCTTGCACAGAAGGCGGTCGGGAATTTCTGGATTGAGAGATTGGATGCGATCATGGAGCTTGAAGATGAGGTTTCGCGGATACGTCTTGAGGAAGCGCTGGAAATAGAGAGAAAAAGCCTTGAGAAGGTATCCCGAAGCGACCAGCTTAGAGTTGATCTGATCACGAACGTCTCTCATGATCTGAAGACGCCGCTTACTTCGATGGTCGGTTATATAGAATTGATCAAGAAGGAGGAGTTAAGTGATGTTGTGCGGGATTATATTGACGTGATCTCGGCACGGACAGAGAAGCTTAAGGAGATGATCAACAGTCTTTTTTCTCTGGCGAAGGCAAGCAGCGGCAATGTGGAGCTTAAGAGAGAGAATTTCCAGGTGAACCGGCTGATCGAGCAGATCTTTGCGGATATGGATGACCAGGTGAAGGCAAGCAGCCTTAAGTTTGTGATGCAGCTTACAGAGGAAGATACGCAAGTCTATTCGGACAACTCATATTTTTACCGTATCTGCCAGAATTTGATCGAGAATACATTGAAGTATTCCGCGGAAGGGACCCGTGTATTTGTTAAGACATATCTGAAGGATGCGCTGACCGGGGCTAAGGTGCCTAAGCCGCAGGCGGATCAGATGGAAAGCGTGCCAGGTGCAGGCGAACAGGGGCAGCCGGGGGAGCGCACGGAAGCATTGGCAGGTGCAATGCAAAAGGAACGGTCAGGAATCGGGAAGAGAATGATCTGCGTGGAAATTACCAACACGTCGGGCTATCTTATGGATTTTACAAAGGATGATATTGTAGAACGTTTTGCGCGCGGAGACCAGGCCAGGACGAGCGAGGGCAACGGTCTGGGGCTTGCGATTGTGAGCACCTATGCGAAAGCGCTGGGCGGAGAATTCGATATCAGAATTGACTGCGATCAGTTTAAAGCATGCCTGGAGATCTGTCAGGAGGGGCATGAAAGGGCTGTCGGTTAGTAGATAGTCAATTGCAGTAAAAATAACGGGGAAATCGGCATTAGCCGGTCTCCCCGTAAAAGCCTCAGCGTAACTCGCCGCGGCTGCGTCTTTGCATAGGAACGCTCATATTCTTATTCGCCGTTGAGAGCATCAGCTTGATGCGGTTCAATTGATTGACTTCACTGGCGCCCGGGTCGAAATCGATTGCTACGATATTCGATTCAGGATAGCGCCGTCTTAATTCTTTGATTACCCCTTTTCCAACTACATGGTTCGGCAGGCACGCGAAGGGCTGCGTACACACGATATTCGGCGCGCCGTTATGTATCAGCTCCAGCATCTCGCCGGTCAGGAACCACCCTTCTCCGGTCTGATTTCCCAGTGACACGATGTCGGAAGCCATACTGCCAAGCTTGCGGATGTCCGCAGGCGGATCAAAATGCTTGCTTTCCCTGAAAGCCTTGCTTGCCGGGGCACGGAACCATTCCAATACCTTGATTCCCAGGTTTCCGACGGCGGCCTTGGACTTCTGTAATCCCAGATGCGATACCTTGAAATTCTGGTTATAGAAGCAATAGAGCAGGAAGTCCAGAAGATCCGGCACAACGGCTTCCGAACCTTCGCTCTCCAATAGTTCCACAAGATAATTGTTGGCGGCGGGAAGGAATTTGACCAGGATCTCTCCGACTACGCCGACTCTGGGCTTTGCGGCGTCTGACATTGCAATATTCTGGTCGAAATCCTGTATGATCTCCCGGCACAGCCGTTTGAACCTATGCCTGGAAGGATACCCGGCAGACAGGAAATCCTTGCAGACCTTGGCCCATTTATCATGCATGGCATTGGTCGCGCCCTTGACGGCTTCATACGGCCTGATGCGGTAAACGCACTTCATAAAGATATCTCCGAATACGATTGCGTAGATGCCGCGAAGCACCAGAAGAGGCGTCAGCTTGAAGCCCGGATTCCCTTCCAGGCCGCTTAAGTTGACGGAGATGACCGGAATGTGCTCATAACCGGCTTTTTTCAGCGCTCTTCGGATGAAGCCGATATAATTGGAGGCACGGCATCCGCCGCCTGTCTGACTGATGATCACGGCGATCTTGTCGGTGTCGTATCTGCCGGATAAGATGGCGTCCATGATCTGTCCGACCACCATAAGGGAAGGATAGCAGGCGTCGTTATTAACATACTTAAGACCTACGTCCACAGCCTGTTTGTTGTCGTTCGGCAGGATCTCGATCCGGTAGCCGGAAGCTCTGAAAGCAGGTTCTAACAGGTCGAAATGGATCGGCGACATCTGCGGGCACAGGATGGTGTAATCCTTTCTCATCTCCTGGGTAAATGCAGTCCTGGTGACGGCAGAAGAACGGATGGTTCTTTTCTCGTTGCGTTTTTCCCGCACGCGGATCGCTGCAAGGAGGGAGCGCACGCGGATTCTCGCCGCGCCTAAGTTATTGACTTCGTCGATCTTAAGCGAGGTATAGATCTTGTCGGAATCGTTCAGTATGGAGGCTACCTGGTCGGTAGTCACTGCATCTAAGCCGCATCCGAAGGAATTCAGCTGGATAAGGTCCAGATTCTCCGTCATTTTCACATAGTTTGCTGCCGCATACAGGCGGGAATGGTACATCCACTGATCCATAACATTTAGCGGATGCTCCGCCGGATGCAGATGAGACACAGAATCCTCCGTAAGCACCGCGATATTATAAGAATTGATCAGTTCAGGTATTCCGTGGTTCACTTCCGGGTCAATGTGGTATGGGCGTCCGGCGAGGACGATTCCGCGGTTGCCGGTTTTATTCAGATATTCAACGGTCTCTTCGCCTTTTTTCTTCATATCCTCACGGCACGCAAGAAGCTCTGTCCATGCGGTATGAACGGCGGCCTTGATCTCGGCAGCCGGAATGGAGAACTTCTCCTGAAATTCTTCGACCAGCCGGTAGGAGACGGTCTCTTCGCTTGCCAATGAGAGGAAAGGATGGATAAAATCCACCTCGCCGCCGATGATCGCGTCAATATTGTTCTTGATATTTTCAGGATAAGAGGTAACGATCGGGCAGTTATAGTGATTGTTCGCCTCTTTGAATTCATTTCTCTCATAAGGAATACTCGGGTAGAAGATACTGTGTATCCCCTGGTTGATCAGCCATTGTACGTGCCCGTGGGCAAGCTTTGCCGGATAACATTCCGACTCGCTTGGAATGGATTCGATCCCCAGTTCGTAGATCTTCCGGGTGGAAGCGGGCGACAGTACGACACGGAAACCAAGCGTATGGAAGAACGTGAACCAGAACGGGTAGTTCTCATACATGTTCAATACGCGCGGAATGCCGATCGTGCCTCTCGTTGCCTCGGATTCTTCAAGCGGTGTGTAGTCAAAATACCGGTGAAGCTTGTATTCAAACAGGTTCGGCAGCTTGTTAGCGGACTTTTCCTTTCCGAGACCGCGTTCGCACCGGTTGCCGGTGATGAATTTCCTGCCGCCGCTGAAATGATTGACAGTCAGACGGCAGTTGTTGGTGCAGCCCTTGCATTTGGCCATGGTAGTGGAATACTCTAAGGCTTCGATCTCCTCAATGGAGAGCATGGTCGTACCCTCGCAGTCTATGTAACGTTCGCGGGCGATGAGCGCGGCGCCGAAAGCTCCCATGATACCGGCGATATCCGGGCGGATCGCCTCGCAGCCGGCAATCTTCTCGAAGCTTCGAAGGACTGCGTTATTATAGAATGTACCGCCCTGTACTACGATATGGCTGCCAAGCTCGGAGGCGCTTGATACCTTGATCACCTTAAAGAGGGCGTTCTTGATGACGGAGTAGGCAAGCCCGGCGGAGATGTCGGCGACCTCTGCCCCTTCCTTCTGCGCCTGTTTTACCTTAGAATTCATGAACACGGTGCAGCGTGTGCCAAGGTCGATAGGGTTATGTGCAAATAGTGCCTCGTGAGCGAAGTCTTCAACCGAGTAATTCAAAGACTTGGCGAAGGTCTCTATAAAGGAACCGCAGCCGGAAGAGCATGCCTCGTTAAGAAGCACGTTATCAACGGTCTGGTTCTTGATATTGATACATTTCATATCCTGGCCGCCGATATCCAGGATGCAGTCTACATCCGGTTCAAAATAAGAGGCGGCATAGTAGTGGGATACGGTCTCCACTTCACCTTCATCCAGCAAAAGGGCTGACTTGATAAGCGCTTCGCCGTAGCCCGTGGAGCAGGAATGTACGATCTTGACCCCTTCGGGCAGCTTGCTGTAAATGTCTTTGATGGCGCTGATCGTGGTTCCAAGGGGATCGCCTTCATTATTATGATAAAATGAATATAGAAGGGTTCCGTCCTCGCCGACCAATGCTGCCTTGGTGGTGGTAGAGCCGGCGTCGATTCCGAGGAATGCCTTGCCGGTATAGGTCGCCAGGTCTTTTACCGGGACCTGGTGCTTATCATGACGGCTTTTGAATGCATGGAACTCTGCTTCGCTGGCGAAGAGGGGTTCCAGACGGTCTACTTCGAATTCCATCTTGATACGGTTTTCCAGGCGGCGCTGCATCTCACGCAGAGAGACCGCCAGATCCTTTTTGGAGTTAAGGGCGGATCCGATGGCGGCAAACAGATGGGAATGCTTCGGAGCGATAGTATGCTCGCAATCCAGCTTCAGAGTGCGTACAAAGGATTCCTTAAGCTCAGAAAGAAAGTGTAGCGGACCGCCTAAGAACGCGACATGGCCTCGGATCGGTTTCCCGCAGGCAAGCCCGCTGATAGTCTGGTTGACTACTGCCTGGAAAATGGATGCCGCCAGGTCTTCCTTGGACGCGCCGTCGTTGATCAGCGGTTGGATATCGGACTTGGCGAATACACCGCATCTTGCCGCAATGGAATACAGTGACCGGTAATTCTTCGCGTATTCATTAAGACCGGAGGCATCGGTCTGGAGAAGGGACGCCATCTGGTCGATGAAGGAGCCTGTACCCCCGGCGCATACGCCGTTCATACGCTGTTCTACGTTGCCTCCTTCGAAATAAATGATCTTCGCGTCTTCGCCGCCAAGTTCGATGGCAACGTCCGTCTGCGGCGCGTAATCCTGCAGCGCGGTAGACACGGCGATCACTTCCTGGACGAAGGGTACGCCTAAGTGCTTCGCAAGGGTGAGTCCGCCGGATCCGGTAATGACCGGAGAGACGGTAAGCCTGCCTAATTTATAAATTGCTCTTCCGAGAAGATCGGAGAGGGTTTCCTGAATATTAGCATAATGCCTTTCATAATCTGAAAAGGCGACATCGTTATTCTGATCGAGTATAGCGATTTTAACTGTGGTTGAACCGATGTCAATGCCCAGCGTATATAATTCGTTTTTACTCATAGTTCTAACTCCTTTGTGACTGTTCTACAGCCGGTAACATTATACGACAAATTATTTAAAATAACAATTAACAAATGCTATAGAAATGTTAAAATGTTGTAAAATTCTATGGCAGAATTGACAAACACGGCGTAAAACGGTAGAATTACTACAGTGTTAAAACGATGCTAAATTATGGATATAAGGAGCTTATATATGGATAAGTGGCTGTCAAAATTGGAGAGAAGGTTTGGAAGATATGCGATCCATAACCTCATGTATTATATTATTATACTCTATGCGCTGGGATTTGTTTTAAACCTGCTGAACAGAGATTTTTATTATCAGTTTTTGAGTCTTGACGCGGCTGCGATCCTGCACGGACAGATCTGGAGGATCGTGACATTTATCATTCAGCCGCCGTCAGACAGCCTGATCTTTATTATATTTATGCTACATCTGTATTATATGATCGGGCAGCAGTTGGAGGCGGCGTGGGGAGCGTTCCGGTTTAACCTGTACTTTTTCTCGGGAATGGTGTTCCATGTGATCGCGGCTTTGCTGGTATATATGACGATGGGAATATCGCTTCCGCTGTCGGTCTGGTACCTGAATATGTCACTGTTCTTCGCATTTGCCGCGCTGTATCCGAATATGCAGTTCCTTTTGTTTTTTGCGATCCCTGTCAAGGTGAAGTATCTGGCGTTGATCGACGGGCTGTATTTTGCGTATGCGGTTTTGCAGGCGTTCCTGCCGGCTTACGGCGGCAGCGCCCTGTTCGGGATCTATTACAAAGCCAATGCAGTCGGAGCGGTGGTGTCCATCCTGAATTTCCTGATCTTTTTCCTGGGATCAAGGAACATGAGGCCGTATTCGCCGCAGCAGATCAGAAGAAAGAGAGAATTTCAAAAAAATATCCGGAAGGCACAGCGCCCGGTACAGATGTATCCGAACGGAGCGAAGCACAGGTGTGCCGTCTGCGGAAGGACTGAACTGGATGATCCGAACCTGGAATTCAGATATTGTTCGAAATGTGCGGGCAATCATGAATACTGTCAGGATCATCTGTTCACACATACACATGTAAATTAAATAACAGGAGGAAGTACAACGATGAAGAAAACAAAAATCATATGTACTCTTGGACCAAGGACGGATGACGAAGAGCTGATGAGAAGCCTGGTCCAAAATGGCATGGACATTGCCAGGTTTAATTTTTCCCACGGGACTCATGAGGAGCAGAAGGCAAGGATGGATATGCTTAAGAGGCTCCGTGATGAAGAAGGGAAACCGATAGCAATCCTCTTGGATACCAAAGGACCGGAGATTCGTACAGGTGTGCTGAAGGACGGGAAGAAGGTAACTCTGAAGGAAGGAGAGACATTTGTCCTGACTGCGGAAGAGACGGCCGGAGATGAGCACGGAGTTTCCATCACGTACAGCGGGCTGGTGGAGGATGTTCAGATCGGCAGTACGATACTGATCGACGATGGATTGATCGGCCTGCGGGTGAAAGCGAAGAAAGATAAGGAGATCATATGCACGGTCGTGAACGGCGGCGAGCTTGGCGAGCGCAAGGGCGTGAATGTACCCAATGTTCCGGTAAGGCTTCCGGCGATCACAGAGAAGGACAGGGAAGACATTCAGTTCGGGGCCGAACAGCAGATTGACTTCATTGCGGCTTCCTTTGTACGGAATGCGGAATGTATTCTTGAGATCAGGGCATTTTTAAAGGAATGCAAAGCGCCGAATATTCCGATCATTGCGAAGATCGAGAATGCGGAAGGAATCAAGAATATCGAAGAGATCATCCGCTGTGCGGACGGTATCATGATCGCCCGCGGAGATCTGGGAGTTGAGATACCGGCAGAGAAGGTTCCGTATTTACAGAAGATGATCATCCAGAAGTGCAACGAGAATTACAAGCCGGTTATTACGGCAACGCAGATGTTGGATTCCATGATCCGCAATCCGCGTCCGACAAGGGCGGAGGTTACGGATGTGGCCAATGCCGTTTATGACGGGACGGATGCGGTGATGCTCTCCGGGGAGACCGCGCAGGGCAGATATCCGACAGAAGCTCTGCAGATGATGGTACATATCGTGGAGAATACGGAAGAGCACTTGGATTATGATTTGATGATGGAGAAAGCGGAAGCGCAGCATATGAAGAGCACTTCCAGCGCGCTGTGCCATGCGGCGGTGACTACGGCGAATAACCTTGGAGCAAAATGTATCATTACTCCTTCTGTGTCAGGAGTGACGACCAGGGTCGTATCGAAGTTCAAACCCAAAACGGATATTATCGGCGTGACTCCGAACGAAGCAACGCTTCGCCGGATGCAGCTTTACTGGGGCGTGAAACCACTGAAGTCTATCCCGCTGAATTCGACGGAGGACGTGTGCAGCGGCGCGGTGGAACTGGTATGCGCCAAGCAGCTTGCGGAATCGGGAGATATCGTGGTGCTGACAGCCGGGATCCCGTCTGCCAACGTAATGTCTGACAGGGGCGGCGTGAGCAATATCATGCGGATCGCGGTAGTGGAATAAACTATCATATAATAAATTAACAGATATCATATGGCAGGAGGAGCTGCGATGGAGAGCATCTTCTGTCATATGATATTTTTTATATTATGGCTGTCGGTACTGTACTGGTATACTGGCGTCGGATAAAATTCGCAAAATCATATTGACATATCAAGGGATATGCCTTAAAGTGTTCCTGTGGAGAACTACTAAGGAACTGTGAAAGAACTTGACAGTCCTTAAGAAAGGATGAGACGGGAACTTGGAGCAACAATCATTTATAGAACGCCTGATGGAATTCGGGCTTACGCGTCAGGAGGCGAATATTTATCAATGCCTGCTCACGGAAGGGAAGGTGACCGGTTACGAGGTGTCCAAGCAGACGGGAATATCCAGATCGAACGCGTATAATTCTCTTGCCAATATGACTGAGAAGGGAGCGTCATATCTGGTGGAGGAAGGGCATACGCGCAAATACGTCCCGGTGCCGCTTGATGAATTCTGCAGGAACCGGATACGGAAGCTGGAAGAATCAAGGAACTGGCTCATTGCACATGTGCCTTCTGAGAGGACGTATGTGGAAGGATATATTACGATCGAAGGGGCTGATCATATCCTGGACAAGATGCGCAATATCCTGAAAAAAGTGGAGGAGAGGGTGTATATCAGCCTGACGAGGAATTATCTTCTTCTCCTGGTGGGAGAATTGCAGACGTTGATCGCCGCCAAGAAGCAGGTCGTCATCATAACGGATCAGCCTACGGCTTTCAGCAGAGCCAAAGTATATGTAGGGGAGGACAGGGGAATGCGGATCGGTGTGATCGCGGATTCCAGATATGTCCTTACCGGGGAATACGGGGAAGGGAGTATGAATACCTGCCTGTATTCTGGGCAGAAGAATTTTGTGGAGCTTTACAGGACTGCACTTTCTAACGAGATCAAATTACTATCGATGCGAGAGGAGAACCAGTGACAATGAAGAAGGAGACATTTGTAACGAAGGAACAGTTAGAAGAGATTGTGAAAGAATATAAAACACCGTTCCACCTGTATGACGAGAGAGGGATCCGTAAGAATATTAGAGCATTGAAGGATGCATTTTCATGGAATAAAGGCTATAAAGAATATTTCGCGGTAAAGGCAACGCCGAATCCGTTCCTGATAGATATACTGAGAGAGTATGGATGCGGATGCGACTGTTCCTCATATACGGAGCTGATGCTGTCCGAAGCCATCGGGGCGACAGGAGACGACATTATGTTCTCGTCGAATGATACGCCTCCGGAGGAGTTCGTCTATGCGGATCGGTTAGGGGCTATTATCAATCTCGATGATATCACGCATATTGATTTCCTGGAGAAGACTATAGGGCATATTCCTGAGACGATAAGCTGCCGCTATAACCCGGGCGGGTTGTTCAAGATCAGCAACGATATCATGGATAATCCGGGGGATTCGAAGTACGGCATGACGACAGAGCAGTTATTCGAGGCGTTCCAGATCTTGAAGGAAAAGGGGGCCAAAGAATTCGGGATCCATGCGTTCCTGGCGAGCAATACCGTCACGAACGAGTATTATCCTATGCTTGCGAAGATCCTGTTTGAGACGGCTGTGAAGCTTAAGAGGGAGACGGGCGTACATATTAAGTTCATCAATCTGTCGGGCGGGATCGGGATTCCTTATACGCCGGATCAGGAGCCTAACGATATCCGTGTGATCGGCGACGGCGTGCGCAGAGTATATGAGGAAGTGCTGATACCGGAAGGAATGGGGGATGTGGCGATCTATACGGAGCTTGGGCGGTTCATGCTCGGGCCTTACGGCTGTCTGGTGACTAAGGCGATCCATCAGAAGCACACACACAAAGAATACATCGGTGTTGACGCCTGTGCCGTAAACCTGATGCGTCCGGCAATGTACGGGGCGTATCATCATATTACCGTTATGGGGAAGGAGAAGCAGCCCTGTGACTGCAAATATGATATCGCGGGGTCCCTGTGTGAGAACAACGATAAGTTTGCCATCGACCGCATGCTGCCTAAGATAGAGATCGGCGATCTGCTGGTGATCCATGATACGGGTGCGCACGGATTCTCCATGGGATATAATTATAACGGCAAGCTTAAGTCGGCGGAGATACTGCTGAGAGAGGACGGGAAAGCGCAGCTGATCCGCAGGGCGGAGACTCCGGCCGATTATTTCGCGACGTTTGATTGTTTTGAAGTGGGGCGCGGCCTGCTTGGCAGCCGGATGCCGTAATATGTAATAATTTGACGAAATAAATAACATGTCAAGAGTTGATTTTGTCCATTAATGGGAGTAATATATGTTATGTGAAATCTTTGTGAAGGAGGAAGGACCATGAAGAAAAGAGGATTGCTGGCAATGCTGCTGATTGCAGTGATGACATTGTTGTGCGGCTGCGGAGGTATGAGCGCAGAGGATGCGCAGTCTTATGCACAGTCGATCATGGATGCCAGCTACAAAGGAGAGTTCGACAAATACATAGAATGGACGAAGTCATCCGAGGAAGAGGCAAAGGAGTTGTATGAGGGCAACATTGATGCAACGATGCAGGAGGCCGGATTTGCCGGACTTGGTCTGTCTGATGAGCTGACAGAGAGTTACAGGAAGCTGTTCCTGGACATGATCAAGCAGGCGAAGTACAAGATCGGTGAGGCGAAGGATGCCGGAGATAAGGCGTATACGATCGATGTAACGGTGGAACCATTTACTGCTTTTGAAGGACTTCAGGATGAAGTGCAGGCGGCGGTCACTGCAGAGATGACAGAGATGACAGAGATCCCTGATCAGAATGCGATCAATCAGATGGTATTCCAGAAGATGTATGATCTTATGGCTGAGAAGATTGCTTCCCCGACTTACGGTGAGGCTACGACGGTTACTATCACTGTAAAACCGGATTCTGACGGAGTATACTTTATTGATCAGACGGATATGACAGCATTGGATGATGCATTATTCCCATCGGATAATTTCTAATTTTTTGAAAAAAGCATTGACAGAGAGTATATTAGCAGTTATAATTTTATATGTTGCCGGCAAGGTTCGGCAACGTGAGCGGATGTGGCGGAATGGCAGACGCACAAGACTCAAAATCTTGCGGGGGCGACCTCGTGTGGGTTCAAGTCCCACCATCCGCATCAGAGCAGAATCCCGAGAGGCTTTGGAATGAAGTCTTTCGGGATTTTTTATATTGAATGGATCACTGGTTTTGAGAGAAAAATTGCCTGCTTTTATAGGGAGTCTGCAAGTTTAAGAGCAAGTTTAGGAGATTGAAACAGAACTTGAAAAAGTCGTGAAATTTGATATAATAATGAGACACGCTGATGTGTATTGTAGGAATAGGTGACACAGGAACGTATTTTAGAGACGGAGGGTATGGTATGTATTATAAGCAGTATGGCAATACAGATATAAAGGTATCTGCGGTCGGATTGGGAACAATGCGGTATGATGAGGAAGATATCAAGGCGGGACGTTTGGAGAAATGCGCAGAGATTCCCCTCTATGCCTTCGAGAAGGGAATCAACTACTGGGATACGGCGCCGTTTTATTGTGAGGATAAGAGCGAGATCGTGACTGGGATTGCCCTGTCACAGTTAAAAAGAAGCGAAGTTTATGTAACATCTAAGACGAATCTGGGAACAATAGATGCAGGAGACCATCCGACGAAGGATGATTTCCGCAGAAGGCTTGAGATGTCTCTTGACCGTCTTCGGACAGATTATATTGATTTTTATCATATGTGGTGTATGCTGAGCCTTAAGTCCTGGGAAAAGCATATGGATGCGGTCTATGGATTTTTTGAGGACGCGAAGCGGGAAGGGCTGATCCGCAACATCGTTTTTTCCTCCCATATGCAGGGGAATGATATCGAGACCGTGGTTGACTCGGGCAAATTTAAAGGAATGCTGATCGGATATAATGCGCTGAACTACCGGTTCCGTCAGAGCGGGATCGAGGCGGCTTATCAGAACGGCATGGGCGTAGCAGCTATGAATCCGCTCGGCGGAGGGTTAATCCCTGCGAATCAGGAAGCGTTTGCATATCTTGCGAAGGGAACGGAGCTGACGGTTGCACAGGCGGCGCTTCGGTTCGTGGCGTCCCACAGGGAGATTACGGTGACTCTGGCGGGATGTACGACGAAGGAGCACATTGACGATGCAGTGAGAGCGGTAGAGGGGCTGGAGGAGAAGCCGGCTCGGGAGATCGTGAAGGAATATGAAGGAAGAGGCGTGTCTCTGAATGATCTGTGTACAGGATGTTCCTACTGTAAGGGATGTCCGAATGATATTCCGATTCCGAAGTATATGGATGCATACAACCATAAGATCTTAACAGGGGATGAGAAGGGAATTAAGGACCGTATGGACAATCACTGGGGCATCTCGAAGGAAAAGGCAGAGGAATGTATTGCCTGCGGCAAATGTGAAGAGCAGTGTACGCAGCATCTCCCGATCATTGACAGATTGAGAGAGATCGCGGCATTGTAGATGGAGAATATAATATGAGTAGTAAGATCGTTTTAATAGACGGACATAGTATTTTGAATCGGGCATTTTACGGGCTGCCGGATCTGACGAATTCGGAAGGTCTTCATACGAATGCAGTTTACGGTTTTCTGACGATCATGTTCAGGATACTCGAGGAAGAGAGACCGGAATATCTGACTGTGGCGTTTGATGTCCATGCACCTACTTTCCGTCATATGATGTATGCGGAGTATAAGGGGACCAGGAAGCCGATGGCCGAGGAGCTGCGCCAGCAGGTGCCGGTGATCAAGGAAGTCCTTCATGCGATGGGAGTTAAGACTATCGAGTGTGCAGGCCTTGAGGCGGACGATCTTCTGGGAACGCTTTCAAGAAGATGCGAGAAGATGGGGATGGAAGTATCCGTGATTTCTGGAGACAGGGACCTTCTGCAGCTTGCGACAGACCATGTGAAGATCCGCATTCCCAAGACGAAGCAGGGACGGACTGAGGTAGAGGATTATTACGCTCAGGATGTGAAGGAACGTTACCAGGTGACGCCTCAGGAGTTTATCGACTTAAAAGCGCTGATGGGCGATGCGTCTGATAATATTCCGGGAGTGCCGAGTATCGGGGAGAAGACTGCGACGAAGATCATCGCAGAGTTTCATTCTATTGAGAATGCCTATGAGCATGCGGAAGAGTTAAAGCCGCCGAGAGCGTCAAAAGCGCTGAAAGAACATTGGGATATGGCCGTCATGAGCAAGGAGCTTGCAACGATCAATGTGGATGCGGATTTTCCGTATGAGCTTGATGAGGCGAAGCTTGGCAATCTATACACGGAAGAGGCGTATGAATATTTTCAGAGGCTGCAGTTTAAGAATCTTCTGTCCAGGTTTGATGTGAAGGCGCCTGCAAGTAAGATAGAAGAGAGCTTCCGGGAGATCACAGACCTGGCAGAGGCTAAGGAAGTGTTGGACGCTGCGGGAAGGGCGGAATGTGTCGGCGCCTGTATGTTCAGGAATACAGAAGAGGTATTGCCGCTGTTTGCAGATCAGGCTGAGGTCGGAGGAATCGGAATATGTTTCTCGAAGGAGGATATCTGCTGTATACGGGCGGGGAACGGGATCACCCAGTCCTGGCTTGGGGCGAAGTTGTCGGAGACGGCCGGCAAGGCGGGCAGATTCGTGATGTTTGACCTGAAACAGGCGTTAAAATACATTGAGATAACGGATACAAAGAATTGTTTCGACGCGACGGTAGCGGCATATCTTCTGAATCCTCTGAAGAATAACTATACGTTTGAGGACGTAGCGAGGGAACAACTGAATCTGATCATAGACGAGAAGGCCGGGGAAGCCGTAAAGGCGTGCTATGAGGCTTACACGGCGTACGAGGCTTCTTTTGTCCTGTGGGACAGACTTAAGGAATGTCAGATGGACAGACTGTTTACCGATATAGAGATGCCCCTTGTCTTCACGCTGTATGCCATGGAGCAAAACGGTGTCAGGATCGAGGCTGAGGCGCTTAAGTTCTACGGCAGCCAGCTCGGAGGCAAGATCACGGAGCTTGAAAAAGAGATCTATGAGGATGCAGGGGAGACCTTCAACATTAATTCGCCCAAGCAGCTTGGGGCGGTGCTGTTCGAGCATATGAAGATTCCGGGCGGAAAGAAGACGAAGACGGGATATTCTACGGCCGCGGACGTGTTAGAGAAGCTTGCGCCGGATTATCCGGTTATTGCGAAGATTCTGGAATACAGACAATATTCAAAATTAAAATCTACCTACGCGGACGGTCTTGCCAACTATATTTGCGCAGACGGAAGGATCCGCAGCAAATTCAACCAGACCATCACGGCGACCGGAAGGCTTAGCAGTACAGAGCCGAACCTTCAGAATATTCCGGTGCGTATGGAGCTTGGAAGGCTGATAAGGAAGGTGTTCATACCGGAGGACGGGTATGTGTTTGTGGATGCGGATTACTCGCAGATCGAGCTTCGGGTATTGGCGCATTGTTCCGGCGACCCCAATCTGATCGAGGCGTACCGGGAGGAGGAAGATATCCACCGGATTACGGCCTCCCAGGTTTTCCACGTACCTTTTGATGAGGTGACGTCTCAGCAGAGGCGCAATGCGAAGGCAGTGAATTTTGGGATCGTGTACGGAATCAGTTCCTTTGGGTTAAGTCAGGATTTGAGTATCACGAAGAAAGAAGCGGCACAGTATATTGAAGATTATTTTAAATCGTATCCGGGAATCAAAAGTTTTCTGGACGATACGGTGAAGCATGCCAAAGAGATGGGATACGTGGTGACGCTCTTTGGAAGGCGGCGTCCGGTTCCGGAGCTGTCGTCGAGCAATTTCATGCAGCGTTCTTTCGGTGAGCGCGTGGCGATGAATGCTCCGATCCAGGGAACGGCGGCGGATATCATTAAGATTGCGATGATAGGCGTACAGAGACGGCTTAGAGAGAGGCAGATGAAGTCGAGGCTTGTGCTTCAGGTCCATGATGAGCTGCTGATCGAGGCGTATAAGCCGGAGCTTGATGAGGTAAAGAAGATTCTGAGAGAAGAGATGGAACAGGCGGTTTCGTTAGATGTGCCGTTGGAAGTGGATATGCATACAGGAGAGAACTGGTACGAAGCCAAATAAGATATGCACACAGGTAAGAAGCGGTACGAAGCAAAGTAAGAGGTGTAAGGTCATGAAGATTATAGGAATTACTGGCGGAGTAGGAGCTGGAAAGACACAAATACTGGAATATCTGAATAATAAATACGGTGCGACGATCTGTCAGGCGGACGCGGTGGGAAAAAAACTCCAGAAAAAAGGAACGAAATGCTTCGACGCGATCGTGGAGTGTTTCGGGACGGAGATCCTGGACGAAAAGGGCGAGTTAGACAGGGATAAGCTGGCCGGCATCGTATTTTCAGACGATGCCAGGCGCAGTGAGCTGAATGCGATCGTTCATCCCGCGGTGGAGGAAGAGATCTTGAAGAAGATCGCGAAGGAGGAGCGGAAGAATACGAATCTGTTCATCATAGAATCCGCGCTTCTGATAGAGACGCACTATGACAAGATGTGCGATGAGATATGGTATGTCCATGTAGAGGCTTCTATCCGCAGGAAGCGTCTGATCTATGCGCGGGGATATGACGCGAAGAAGGTGGACGACATTATTGCGGCGCAGCTGCCTAAGTCTATGTTCATGAAGAATTGCGACAGGGTGATCGATAACAGCAATACGTTTGAAGAGACCCAGATACAGCTTGACAGTATTGTGGCTGATCTGTAAGATAGACGGAGGATAAGCCTGACGATATGGCGGGAGATTAGCAGGAAAGGCAGAATGAGATTATGAGATTGTGCAGTATTGCCAGCGGAAGCAGCGGCAACTGTATCTATGTGGGGGATGACAGGACGCATCTTCTGGTGGATACCGGGATCAGCAAGAAGAGAGTAGAACAGGGATTACATACATTGGGAATCAAAGGGGATGAGCTGGCGGGCATACTGGTGACGCATGAGCACATTGACCATATACAGGGTCTTGGTGTATTCAGCAGAAAATATAAGATCCCCATTTACGGGACATTAGGGACGCTGGAAGGAATCCGCTGCTGCAGCTCGCTTGGTAAGCTCCCGGAAGGGATCCTCCGTGAGATCAGGGTGGACGAAGAGTTTACCCTGGGCAGTATGAAGATCTGTCCTTTTGCCATTTCCCATGATGCGAGAGAGCCTTCGGGTTACCGGATCGAGAATCAGGAGAAGTCTGTTGCGGTTGCGACGGATCTCGGCAAATATGATAATTACATAGTGGAACATCTGAAGAATCTGAACGCCGTGGTTCTGGAGGCGAATCATGACATTCACATGTTGGAGGTGGGGCCTTATCCCTATCCGCTTAAGAGAAGAGTGATGGGCGATCGGGGGCATCTGTCGAATGAGTTGTCGGGAAGGCTTCTCAGCGATATACTGCATGACGGCCTTCAGTATGTTGTCCTGGGACATCTGAGCAAGGAGAATAATTATGAAGAACTGGCGTACGAGACGGTAAAACTGGAAATCAGTTTTGGAGACAATCCGTACCGGGGAGAGGATATCCCTATGATGGTGGCGAAGCGCGATACCGTATCAGAGATCATTACGCTGGATTAGATATGACGGCGGTCGCGGCTGATCGGCCAAAAGAAAGAATTAGTGAGGTGTAAGGATGGGAAGAGTAGCGATTGTGACGGACAGTAACAGCGGGATCACACAGAAGGAAGCGAAGGAGCTTGGCATTCGGGTACTGCCGATGCCGTTTTACATCAACGGAGAATTGTTTTTCGAAGATATCACGCTGACACAGGAGGAGTTCTATAAGAGACTTGCGGAAGATGCGGATATCTCGACTTCTCAGCCGTCGCCGGGTGATGTGATCGATCTGTGGGATGAGATCTTAGAAGAATACGATGAGATCATCCATATCCCGATGTCAAGCGGTCTGAGCAGTTCTTGCGAGACGGCCGTCGGTCTTTCGCAGGACTATGGCGGCAGAGTGCACGTGATCGACAATCAGAGGATCTCGATCTCTCAGCGCCAGTCTGTGCTGGATGCCCTGGAGATGGCGGGCAAAGGCATGAGCGCGCAGGAGATTGACAATGTGCTGATGCGTGAGAAGCTGGAGGCGAGCATCTACATTACTGTTGATACTTTGAAATATCTGAAGAAGGGCGGCCGTGTGACACCGGCAGCGGCGGCGATCGGTACGGTCCTGAACTTGAAGCCTGTGCTGCAGATACAGGGAGAAAAGCTGGATTCTTACGCCAAGGTACGCGGCTGGAAAGCGGCGAAGAAGGCGATGTTAGATGCGGCCGGAAAGGACCTTAACGGGCGTTTTGCCGGCAAAGCGATGCATATCCATGCCGCGCATACCTGCTCGGAAGAGGAGGCGCAGGAGTGGAAGAAGGAGATAGAGGCAGCATTTCCCGGATATGATATCCATATGGACAGGCTGTCACTCAGCGTATCCTGCCATATCGGAGCGGGATCGAAGGCCATTGCCTGTATTAAGAAGGTGGAATATTAAGGCGTCACCGTTAACTGTAAACTGGTGTACCAGCATCAGATCCTTAGGATCTGATGCTGGTATTCGTTGACAAACGGCATCTTGTACTTGTCTGTTATGATGCTTTCATATAGATTCGATGCAAAGATGTCATTTTTCTGCATAGTAAGGCCGGCTGAGGATAATTCGCCGGTCTGTGTCAGTTTTGTGATCAGAGGAATGTTGGAACTGCGCTTCAATAGGGAGAGCAGTTTTTTTGCGTCCCGGCGGAAGCCAAGGATGTGCGCGTACTGGCAGCAGCCCTGTTCCTGATATGTCTGTATATCGGACTTTCGTATGTTAAGCAGGATATGGAAGAGACACCTGCTGATGCGGGTGTAGGTCATATCCCTTGTTTTCAGAAGATCGCAGAACTGATCGAAGGAGATGAAATCATTGGCATGGTTTACAATGCGGTTGGCCAGGTCCTCGGAGATATCCTGGTATTCGGTAAGCGTATCCGCGGATTCTCTTAAGAGACGGTATTTTAACAGCAGTGAGAAATCGTTGGCGTAGATGGGATAGCGGGTACGGTGTGTCTCTTCTAACATCCGTATGCAGGAAGGCGGCACCTGGTCTTCAAGGCGTGTCAGGACTTCAGACATAACCGGTTCGTCGAACATGCCTTCCTTCTCCATAAGGACGGACTGGCTGGCATAGTCAAGAAGCCTCCGAATGGCGGAGGCGGAGCTGTAGGTACCGGACAGCCTGGTATCGTGATAGCCTGAAACCATGCGCTTGATGGTGTAGGACTTGATAGGGCTTCGCTGCTGATAGAGGGCTTTGAGATATTCAATGCCCAGGATATTATTCGGCTGTTCAAGAACCATATCCAGGGAAGGATCCTTCAGATAATCTCTCAGGGCAGTCTGCCTGGCGCGGGGGAAAGACATCCCCTTCTTTAGGGCATCCTGAAGAAGAAGCTTGAATTCTTCCGGTTCGTCTGCAAGGATCCGCGCGATCCGCGAGAGAAGTTCATAGTCACCGCATTCGCTTCCGAAGCAAATGGAGTCGATACAGCCAAGCTGTTCTAAGAGGGAGAGGGCTCCGGCGGCGAAGTACTCTGCGCTTCCTACGGCGTAGCATACGGGGAGTTCCAGTACGAGGCCGACCCCTGCCTTAAGCGCGACCTCTGCCCGCAGATGCTTCGGCATAATGGCCGGCGCGCCGCGCTGTACATAGTTGCCGCTCATGACGACGATGACGGTATCGGCTCCTGTAATGGATTTTGCCCTCTCGATATGGTATAAATGTCCGTTGTGGAACGGGTTGTATTCTGTGATCAGTCCAACTATTTTCATGAGAATCTCCTTGTATATCTTTCTGAAATTGATTATACTATATTAAAGTTGTGTATGCAAATGTATGTTGGCCGGCCGGGCAACTGCAAAATATGCCGGGGAGGAGGGATACATGATGAGAGAAGAATGGAAAGAGGAATGGAAAGAAGAGCTGACGGAAGAACGTATACTGCGGATGCTTGAGGGACGTCAGTATAAGGAATTAAAAGAGGAACTGGAAAATAATATGTATCCGGTGGACCTGGCCGAGATCCTGGAGAATTTCAACCAGAAGCAGACGGTGATGGTATTCCGGCTTCTGGCGAAGGAAGAAGCGGCAGAGACATTTGCTTATATGAACAGCGATATGCGCGAGCAGCTGATCAATTCGCTGACGGACTCAGAGCTTGAAGAGGTCATGGAGGAGATGTATCTGGACGATACGGTGGACGTATTGGAGGAGATGCCGGCCAATGTGGTGGACAGGCTTCTGATGGCTACGGATGAGGAGAAGAGGAGACAGATCAATCAATTGCTCCAGTACCCGGAGGACAGCGCCGGAAGCGTGATGAATGTGGATTACATCGCGCTCCGCAAGGAGATGACGGTCGCAGATGCGATACTTAGGATCCGTCAGGTGGGGCTTAACCGGGAGACGATCTATACCTGCTATGTGACCGAGAAGAAGAAGCTGATCGGAGTGGTGGATGTAAAGGAGCTCTTGACGACCAGCGAATCGAAGCTGATCGAAGAGATCATGGATACGAATATGCTCTATGCCCAGACGACGGACGATCAGGAGGACGCGGCGAGGACGATTACCAAGTACGGCCTGATCGCGCTGCCGATCGTGGATCATGAGATGTGTATGGTGGGGATCGTGACGGTTGACGATGCCATGCTGGTCCTGCAGGAAGAGACGACGGAGGATATCAGTATCATGGCCGGTGTCCATCCAAGCGAGGAGTCGTATTTTGGGACAACGGTATTGGAACATGTGAAGAGCCGTATTCCGTGGCTGATGTTCCTGATGCTCTCGGCTACGGTGACGCAGATGATCATGAACAGCTATGAGAGCGCGCTTGCCGTCATGCCGCAGCTTGCCGGATTCATTCCGATGCTGACGGGAACCGGGGGTAACTGCGGCTCGCAGAGCTCGACGCTGGTGATCCGCGGGCTTGCGGTTGGAGAGATCGAATTCAAGGATGTGCTGAAGGTCATCTGGAAAGAGGTGCGGATCGCGGTGTGCATCAGCGTGATCTTGTCGGTAGTCAATGGGATCCGTATCATGCTGATGGGACAGGGGAATCTTATGATGGCATTTACCATCGGGGGGACCATGGCATGTACGATCATTATTGCGAAGGTGGTCGGATGTACGCTGCCGCTTGCGGCGGAGAAAGCGGGGCTTGACCCGGCGATCATGGCGACGCCTCTGATCTCTACGTTGGTGGACATCAGTACCATCAGCGTGTATTTTGCGATCGTGAGCGCGGTGTTTGTGCTGTGAGCAGTTCTTACGCGGGCATATACGGTTTCTGGCGGGTGGATTTATGTACGTGCATTACGCGCCATTGTATGAAAAAATACACATAAGTTTCTCAGAAGAGACCTTGTCCGCGGGGGCTCTTTGTATTATAATACAAATATTGAGAATATATGGAAAGGAGTCTATTAATCATGGGATTTATAGATGAAATCAAAGCAAAAGCCAAGACTAACAAGAAGACGATCGTATTGCCTGAGACAGAAGATATCAGGACTTATGAGGCGGCAGAGGCAGTTCTTAAGGAAGGAACCGCCAATCTGATCCTGGTTGGAAGCGAGGAAGAGATTGCGAAGAACAAGGGGTCCTTTGACATCAGCGGCGCTCAGATCGTTGATCCGGCGACGTATGAGAAGACTGACGCTTATGTCGCCAAGCTTGTAGAGTTAAGACAGAAAAAGGGAATGACAGAAGAGCAGGCAAGAGAGCTGCTTCTGACGAATTATCTGTACTATGGCGTGATGATGGTTAAGATGAAGGATGCCGACGGTATGGTAAGCGGTGCATGCCATTCTACGGCAGATACTTTAAGGCCGTGTCTGCAGATCCTAAAGACGAAGCCGGGAACCAAGCTGGTATCAGCTTTCTTCGTAATGGTAGTACCGGACTGCGACATGGGTGCAGACGGAACATTTATCTTCGCGGATTCCGGTCTTGAGCAGAATCCAGACCCGGAGAAGTTAGCGGCGATCGCGCTTTCTTCAGCAGAGTCCTTCAGAACTCTGACAGGTAAGGAGCCGGTTGTTGCCATGCTTTCACATTCTACCAAGGGAAGTGCGAAGCACGCGGATGTGGATAAGGTAGTAGAGGCAACCCGTATCGCGAAGGAGAATGCGCCGGAAGGTCTGATGCTTGACGGAGAATTCCAATTAGACGCAGCGATCGTACCGGAGATCGGAGCATCCAAGGCGCCGGGAAGCCCGGTAGCAGGCAAGGCCAACGTACTGGTATTCCCGGACTTAGACGCAGGGAATATCGGCTATAAGCTGGTTCAGAGACTTGCGAAAGCAGAAGCATACGGCCCGCTCACACAGGGTATCGCTGCGCCGGTCAACGACCTGTCCCGCGGATGCAGCGCACAGGATATCGAGGGCGTAGTTGCAATTACAGCAGTACAGTGCATGAGCTAAACAATATATGAATTTAGTTATAGTACAGAGAAGAGAGGAAAAATATCATGAATGTATTAGTTATTAACTGTGGAAGTTCATCTTTAAAATTTCAATTGATCAATTCTGAGTCAGAGCAGGTTCTTGCAAAGGGACTCTGCGAGAGGATCGGAATTGACGGAAGTCTTACTTATCAGCCGGAAGGCGGCGAAAAGGTTAAGTCCGACAAGGCTATGCCGACACACACTGAGGCGATCCAGTTCGTGATCGACGCTCTGACTGACGCTGACACAGGCGTAGTGAAGAGCTTAAGCGAGATCGGCGCAGTCGGCCACCGTGTGGTACACGGCGGTGAGAAATTTGCTAAATCTGTAGTGATCACAGATGAGGTGAAGGCAACGATCGAAGAGTGTAATGATCTTGCACCGCTTCACAACCCGGCGAACCTGATCGGTATCAACGCATGTGAGAAGTTAATGCCGGGCACGCCGATGGTAGCGGTATTTGATACGGCTTTCCATCAGACAATGCCGGATAAGGCGTATATGTACGGCCTTCCATACGAATACTATGACAAATACAAAGTAAGAAGATACGGCTTCCACGGTACAAGCCACAGCTTCGTATCAAAGAGAGCGGCAGAGTTGGCAGGGAAACCGTATGACCAGTTGAAGACGATCGTATGTCACCTTGGCAACGGCGCCAGCATTTGCGCAGTAGAGAACGGCAAATCCGTAGATACATCCATGGGCCTTACTCCTTTGGAAGGTCTTGTAATGGGAACACGGTCCGGCGATATTGATCCGGCGATCTTAGAGTTCATTTCCAAGAAGGAAGGATTGGACATTGCGGGTCTGATGAACATGCTGAATAAGAAGTCAGGAGTATTCGGACTTTCCAATAATCTGTCCAGTGACTTCCGTGATCTGGAGGACGGGGCTAATTCCGGCAACAATGAAGCAAGAATCGCACTGGAGGTATTCTGCTACCGCGTTGCCAAGTATGTGGGAAGTTATGCGGCTGCTATGAACGGTGTGGATGTGATCGCATTTACCGCAGGAATCGGCGAGAATTCAGGTACGGTTCGCACCAATGTAGCAAAATATCTTGGATATCTCGGAATCGAGATCAATGAAGATGCCAATAAGAAACGCGGCGAGGAGATCACGATCTCTACACCGGATTCTAAAGTAACGGTTATGGTTATTCCGACCAACGAAGAGTTGGCAATCGCGCGCGAAACAGTTGCATTAGTTTAGAAGATAGTGTTGACAAATTCATTCTACATGGTATAATAGTCTAGGTGTGAATAGGAGTTTATTATGATATTAAACCTATCCAATGTTCTGTCTGAACAGCATGAGACAATAGAATGCGCCGTTCCTGTCGAGATGGATGTATTCCGGTGTGAGATAGGGAGCTTTGAACTTGTACGGAAGTCTTTTCTGACACTTTGCATTGAATATGCGGGTGACAAGAAGCTTAAGATTACCGGCAGGGGCGAGGTTACAGCGGTGATTCCGTGCGACCGCTGCCTTACAGAGGTTCAGGTGGAGATTCCGCTTGAATTCCAGAAGAAGGTGAGCGTCGATCCGGACGGTGCTGATGAGTCAGAAGAGTTAGACGAAGCAAATTATATTGACGGATATAGCTTTGACGTAGAACAGTTGATCTACAACGAGTTATTAGTAGGGTGGCCGACGAAAATTCTGTGTAGCGAAGACTGTAAAGGAATTTGCAATGTGTGTGGTCAGAATCTTAATGAAGGAGCCTGTGACTGTGAAGACACGGGGCTTGACCCGAGAATGTCAGTTATCCGCGATGTGTTTAAGAATTTTAAGGAGGTGTAACCTATGTCAATTTGTCCAAAGAATAAATCTTCTAAAGCAAGAAGAGACAAAAGAAGAGCAAACTGGAAGATGAGCGCACCAAATTTGGTTAAGTGCAGCAGATGCGGCGAATTAATGATGCCTCACAGAGTTTGCAAGGCTTGTGGATCATACAACAAAAAAGAAATCATTCCACAGGACTAATCAAGACAGAGAAAGGGTTTCCGGGTAACCGGAGGCCCTTTTTTCATATGGCTTTAGCCAGTTGAGCACATCGGAGTTTTTCGTGTTCCGAAAAATGGAGATGTGCGAAACAAAAATCCACCTGCTATGCGGGTGGTGCAACAAGTGCTTATAGCACAATCACCTTTCCAGTATAATAGAGGTGTTCAGGCCACTATTATACTGGAAAGGTGATTAAGAATGGCTAACAAAAGCAACTCATTAGCACATACAAAGTGGATGTGTAAATACCACATCGTCTTCACCCCCAAGTATAGACGAAAAATAATTTATAATCAATACAAAGAAAGCATAAGGGATATTCTAAAACAGTTATGTTCATACAAGGGAGTGGAAATCCTGGAGGGACATCTGATGCCGGACCATATCC
>CAJTGB010000002.1 GCA_910575835.1 Lachnospiraceae bacterium
ATACCGTATTGCGGAAGATTTTTCCACTGCTTTTATTTAGAGGAACGTAAAAACTGCGCCACAGCCCTGGCAGGCCATCGCGCAGCGATTTTGTTCAATCGGAATTTAAGGAGAAAGAATATGAAAAATTTTTCTATGCCAGAGCAAGTTTCTCCGACATTAGAAATAGATGAGTTAATGAGGTTGAAACATAGTTTGGAAAAGAATGTATCAAGGGAAGTTGCAGAAAGCATAATAAAGGAAATTCCATTATCTATAAATTCAACACCAGACATTCGAGCCGAGTGGGTAGAAAAGCTATCTGCTATTCTTGAAAATAGATTTGATAAAAAAACGGTAAAAAACATTCGCCAAGAGTGCTATTGTAATGAAAATGGTAGGTTAGAAGATACAGCAAATAACTTGAAACAACTCTATCTCTCTTTGGATAAGGATTTGCATAGATTTGTCAATGCTCTGAACGAAAATGGTGCCGGTTGGTTTATTAAAGATAATCAACTGTATACAAAAATGTTTACTTGTGAATGTCCTATGTTAGAAAAAGCAAAAAATTCAAATTCATTAACATGGTGTCATTGCACTGCTGGATATAACAAAAAATTATTTGAGATTGTTTTTGAAAAACCTGTTTATGTAGAAATTATGCAAAGCATACGGCAAGGATTTGATTTTTGCCTTTTGAGAATTACAGTTTAAAATTCCCGTTTGTAGATTAAGGAAGAAAACAGTATGGGACTATTTTCAAAAAAAGCCAAAGGAACCTGAGTACGATGTGGCAGACTGTGAAATTAGGTGTCGTGGTGGATTGGATATACGGGCGATTATTATTAGAACTTGGAGGGTAATAGAATGATATTGCTAGTTGTTGATACCCAAAATTTAATTATGAATAATAACTTATATAAATTTCCGACTTTTGTATATCGTATTAAAACACTAATCAAAGAGGCGCGCAATAATAAAATAGAAGTTATTTATGTTAGACATGATGATGGTATTGGACAGAAATTAACGAAAGGCGCAGTAGGCTATGAAATATACGAAGAATTTCAGCCAATGCCAAATGAGCGTGTTTTTGATAAAAATGTAAACTGTGCTTTTCGAGATACAGGGTTGTTGGAGTATCTGCATGAAAAGGATGAAGATACAATTATTATTGTAGGGCTGCAAACAGATTACTGCATAGATGCAACAGTGAAATGTGGTTTTGAGCATGGGCTTAAAATGATGGTTCCAGCAAATACAAACAGTACGTTTGATAATGCGTATATGACAGCGGAAAAATCTTATAGATATTACAATGAGTTCATGTGGAATGGAAGATACGCTGAATGTATTTCATTTGAAAAAACGCTTGAACTGATGAATAGATAAATTCCAGTTTGAAGAACGTTTAGGTAAATGCAGATTCAATAATTCCACGTATAAATATGCATTTTAATTCAAGTTTTAAGCAATGGGAACACTTTTCCTAAAGGGAAGTAAAATATTTAGACGAACTAAAAAGGGGATGCCGGGAAATAATCTTATCAGATAATTCCGGTAACCCCTTTTTAGTCTATGTCTTTATAGCTATGTTTTTTCTGTCTATGATTCTTCTATCTATGATTTCATCCTATGACTGCATCACTTTCAAGAAGGCCGGCACGCTGCATCAATTTTTGGCCGGAAGAAAGACGATATTTTTATATTTTTTCAGTGCGTAATACAGCGCTAACCCAAGTACGCCGCAGGACAGGACTTCGCCGATCCCTACCGTAAGCATCATGAACGGAATCGGGAGAGCCACACCGTATCCAAAGCGCAGTACAAGAGGTACGATAAGCGTATTGGCAATGATAGGCGGAAGCGGCGCCAACAGCGGACGGTTTCCGAACAGTTTGTAAGTGAAGAGGGCTCCGAGCAGAGTAGCAATGCTTCCAAAGATAATATCAGGGAGTATTGCACCGCCTAATATATTGCCGATCAGGCATCCGATAAAAAGACCGGGGACGGCGGCGGGGGTAAAGACCGGCAGGATGGTAAGCGCTTCGGCAATCCTAACCTGTATCTCTCCAAAAGAAAATGGTGCGAATACATAAGTGAGCACCACATAGACGGCAGCGATCATAGCTGCCTGGCTTAGAAAAGCTGTGTTTGATTTGTTCATTGTTTTGTCTCCTTTAGTTTTGTTTTACGTGTGGAAGGTCTCGAACACACGACTCATTTAACGCCGGAAATCGGCGGCAAGCCCAATAAGACCTTGGTTTTGCGGGCTTTGCAACGATTGAAAGTATAACATGGAATATAGAAAAAATCAAGCTTTCAGTCAAACAGAGTTTGAGGAGCTTTCACTGACACGTGACTGACACGTGAACTTAACCTCTGCCTTTAAAAAATATCTGCATTGTGTTATAATAGGGTACATGTGCAGGCCGCGGGCCGTATGGAACGGTCTTTTGCGGGCCAAGGAATCCTGCATTCGCATAAGAGAGTGCATTATATCTGGAAAAGAAATATATTGAAAAAGGAGTAAAAAAATATGGAATTGATGACGATCAAGGAGTTATACAAGAGCAAAGAGCAGTATTTGGATCAGAAGGTTACGGTAGGAGGCTGGGTGCGCAGCATCAGGGATTCCAAGACATTTGGATTTATCGTGCTGAATGACGGGACATTTTTTGAAGCGCTGCAGATCGTATACCACGACAAGATGGATAATTTTGCAGAGATCTCCAAGCTGAATGTAGGCGCGGCGGTGATCGTGACGGGAACGCTTGTTGCGACGCCGCAGGCGAAGCAGCCTTTTGAGATCCAGGCCGATACCGTGGAGGTGGAAGGAGCGTCTGCGCCGGATTATCCGCTGCAGAAGAAGAGGCACAGCTTCGAATATCTTCGGACGATCTCACATCTTAGGCCGAGGACGAACACATTTCAGGCAGTATTCAGGGTGCGCTCGCTGACGGCTTACGCGCTTCATAAGTTCTTTCAGGAGAGAGGATTTGTCTATGTGCATACGCCGCTGATCACGGGAAGCGACTGTGAAGGCGCCGGGGAGATGTTCCGGGTGACCACGCTGGATATGGAGGAGCTTCCGAAGACGGAGGACGGCGGCGTGGATTACAGCCAGGATTTCTTCGGGAAGGAGACAAGCCTTACCGTGAGCGGTCAGCTGAACGGAGAGACGTATGCGCAGGCATTCCGTAATATCTATACATTCGGGCCGACCTTCCGTGCGGAGAATTCCAACACCACAAGGCATGCGGCGGAGTTCTGGATGATCGAGCCGGAGATGGCATTCGCGGATCTGGATGATAATATGATGCTGGCGGAAGCCATGTTAAAATACGTGATCAACTATGTTCTTGAGGAAGCGCCGGAGGAGATGAATTTCTTCAATTCATTTGTAGATAAGGGGCTGCTTGAAAGGCTTCGCCATGTTGCGTCCTCAGATTTTGCCAGGGTGACATATACGGAGGCGATCGAGATCTTAGAGAAGAATAATGACAAGTTTGAATACAAGGTTTCATGGGGCGCGGACCTGCAGACGGAGCATGAGAGATATCTGACCGAGGAGGTGTACAAGCGTCCGGTATTTGTGACGGACTACCCCAAGGATATCAAGGCGTTTTACATGAAGCAGAATGAAGACGGAAGGACAGTGGCGGCAGTGGATTGCCTAGTTCCGGGGATCGGCGAGATCATCGGCGGCAGCCAGAGGGAAGATGATTACGATAAGCTGCTCACTAGGATGAAGGAGATGGGGCTTAAGGAGGAAGATTACAAGTTCTATCTGGATCTTCGCAAGTACGGTTCTACAAGACATTCCGGATTCGGTCTTGGATTCGAGAGATGTGTGATGTATCTGACCGGAATGAGCAACATCCGGGACGTGATCCCATTCCCGAGAACCGTTAATAATTGTGAACTGTAAGGATTAAGAAGCGTATGAATATTTTAGTTGTAGACGATGAAAGAGAGATTGCGGACGTTATAGAATTATATCTGCAGAACGATCAGTACAGTGTGTTCAAGTTCTATACGGGAGAGGAAGCGCTTAGCTGCATAAGGAGCAAGAAGATCGATCTGGCGATCCTGGATATCATGCTTCCGGATATCGACGGTTTTCAGCTTTTGAAGATCATCCGCGAGAAATACACATTTCCGGTTATTATGCTGACGGCTAAGACGGAATATATGGATAAGATCACGGGGCTTACGCTGGGGGCGGACGATTACATTCCGAAGCCCTTCAACCCGTTGGAGCTGGTTGCACGGGTGAAGGCGCAGATACGCAGATATACCCAGTATAATGACGGTGTGAAGGAAGAGGGAGACATTATTGATTTCGGCGGACTTCTGCTGAACCGTACCTCCCATGAATGTGTGTATAACGAGGTGCCTCTTACGCTTACGCCCATAGAATTCGATATTCTCTGGCTTCTGTGCGAGAACAGGGGCAAGGTGATCAGTTCTGAGGAATTATTTGAAAAAGTATGGAATGAGAAATATTATAAAAACAGTAACAATACGGTGATGGTGCATATCCGGCATCTCAGGGAGAAGATGAGCGGGCCCACCGGCAAATCAGACTTTATCAAGACGGTATGGGGAGTAGGGTACAAGATTGAAGAATAACTATCGTAAGCTAAAGTTCAGCATATTGCTCCAGACGGTCCTGGTAACCGCGCTGACGGTCCTGGTCGGAGGATTCATTCTCAACTATGTGATCGACGGCATTTACAACGACAGTTTTGCGGAGATGTTTGTAGAATTCATGATGTCTCTGAATATGAAGGAGAAGTCAGCTATAAGCCTGTACTGGAAGCTGATCGGCAATAACAAGACATTCTTCATTATTGTCGGGTTTTTGCTTCTCTTTGCGCTGTTTTACTATGTGGCGCTGTCTAAGATGATGAAGTATGTAGATCAGATCGGGGATGGGATCGAGAATATTCTGGCGGAATCTACCGATCCGATCCATCTGATCACGGAACTGAAACCGATTGAGATCCGGTTGAATGAGATCAAGGCGACGCTGAAGCGTCAGGAGTTGGACGCAGAAGAAGGCGAGAAGAAGAAGAGCGACTTAGTTCTTTTTCTGGCGCATGACCTGAAGACGCCGCTGACATCCATCGTTGCCTATCTGAGTATGCTGGACACGCATACAGAGATGCCGGAGGAGGACCGGATCAAGTATACGCATATCGCGTTAGAGAAATCGATCCGTCTTGGAGAGCTGATCAATGAATTTTTCGATATTACCCGTTATAATTTCCAGGATATTGAACTGGAGGCGGTAGAGATCAATCTGTCCTTTATGCTGGAGCAGTTGGCGGATGAGCTGTACGGAGTCCTTCAGGAGAAGCACCTTGCCTGTGAAGTTTATGTGGAAGAGAATCTGGTAGTATACGGAGACCCGGATAAGCTTGCCAGAGTATTTGACAATATATTGAGGAATGCGATCGCATACTGCTATGAGGATACTAAGATTCGGATAGAAGCCCGGATGAAGGAGCGGTATGTTGAGATCATATTCGTGAATCAGGGGGATAAGATACCGGGAACGATGCTCCAGACGATTTTTGAGAAGTTTTACCGGGTGGACGGTTCCAGATCCAGCGGAACCGGAGGCGCGGGGCTGGGGCTTGCAATTGCAAAAGAGATTGTAGGACTGCATGGCGGGATGATTCATGCCAAGAGCGACGACATCAAGACACAGTTTATCGTGGACCTGCCATTGAAGACGGAGAAGGAAGAAGGGACAGCAGATGAAGTTCGTACATATCGCAGACGTGCATTTGGGGGCAAGACCGGACGCAGGAAGCGCATACAGCGCAAAGAGGGAAAAGGAGATCTGGAACAGTCTGGCAAGGGTGACGGAGGTCTGCAATGAAGAAAAAGCAGAGCTCTTGCTGATCGCAGGCGATCTGTTCCACAGGCAGCCGCTTCTAAGAGAGTTAAAAGAGGTGAATTCCCTTTTTGAGGCGCTTAAGAATACGCAGGTGGTTCTGATTGCCGGGAACCATGACCATCTGAAGAGGGACTCTTTCTACCGGACCTTTGAATGGGCGGAGAATGTACATATGATATTGAGCGGGGAGCTTGCCTGTGTGGAGCTTCCCGGCCTGTCTGCGGCGGTGTACGGCCTGAGCTATCATGCGAAGGAGACGGCGGAAAGAAGATATGACGGTGCAGCGCCGCAGGGACGGCAGAAGTATGAGATACTGCTTGCCCATGGCGGCGATGAGAAGCATATTCCCATATGCAGGGAGAAGCTTATCGGGCTTGGATATGATTATGTCGCGTTGGGGCATATCCATAAGCCGCAGGTTTTGGCAGAGAACCGATGGAAACGGCCGGAGTACGGGAAGGTATATAACAGCCGCACAGCGTATTCCGGGGCGTTGGAACCGGTCGATAAGAACGATACGGGAAAGCATGGCTATATTCTGGGTGAACTTACCGGTGAAGGCTGCCGGATGCAGTTTGTTCCATGTGCTTCAAGAGAGTATGTTCATCTGGAGATCACAGCGGAAAGGAGGATGACGAGCCACGCGCTGAAGGAATGCATCAGGAGCAGGATCCGGGAATTGGGAACCCGGAATATATACCGGGTGACGGTGAAGGGCTTCCATGATCCCGACATTCTGTTTGACCTGGAGGATATGGACCCTTACGGCAATATTACGGACCTGATAGACGAGACGAAGCCGGCGTATGATTTTGCGAGGCTTCTGGGGCAGAACCGCGGAGACCTTCTGGGAAGATTTATCGAGAGCCTGATGGATTATGATGAAGACAGCGTGGAGTACCTGGCGCTATGTGAGGGCGTTCAGGCGTTGATGGAGACTAGAAGAAGTATATGAAGATTCAGGAATTGAAACTAAATAATTTTGGCAGATTTACTGACAGATGCATACGGATGAAGGACGGGATCAACATCCTGTACGGAGAAAACGAGTCCGGCAAATCTACTCTCCATACATTTATCAGGGGGATGCTGTACGGAATGGAGAGAGGGCGCGGAAGGGCGTCTGTCCATGATACATTCAGCATCTATGAACCGTGGGAGAATCCGAATTATTATTCCGGCGCGTTAAAGTTTGAGAGCGGAGGGAAGACATTTCGGATAGAGAGGAATTTTGACAAATATACGAAGAAGGCAGACCTGGTCTGTGATGATGACGGAGAGCAGCTATCGGTTGCGGACGGCGACCTGGAGATGCTGCTTGGCGGGCTTAATGCGGGGAGTTATGATAATACGATCTCCATCGGACAGATGAAGGCGGAGACCGGGCAGGCGCTTGTCTCAGAATTCAAGAATTACGCGACGAATTATTATGCAACGGGAAATAATGAGATCGATCTTGCGCAGACATTGGAGTGCCTGCGAGGGAAGAAGAAGGCTCTGGAGCGGGAAGTGAAGGAGTCCCTTGTCAGGAAACAGGCGAAGCGCGAGCGTATTGAGCAGGAAGCGTCCTATGTCTGGAGAGACGTACATCATCTGGAAGAGGAGTGCGGACGCATTGCGGAGGAATTAAAGCACCGGCAGGAGAAGGAAATATATGAAGCGCCGGAGAGTATCGAGAACAAGCGGATGATCGATGAACTGAGGCCGGAAAAATGGCGGATTCATCCGGTGGAGCTGATCTTGTTCGCGGTGATCATCGTTCTGGCGTTTATGCTGATCGCAAGGCCGTGGAATTATCTGGTCTCTATCATTATCTTCCTGGCCTGCGGCGTATATGTGTGGAACCGGATGAAGGTCGGCAAGCAGCAGGAGAAGACTCTTCCTGAGATCATTCTGGAGGAGATTACCCCGGAGGAGGAGAAGATACCGCTTAAGAGGCTTAGGTGGGAGTATGCGCATGTGAGCGAAGAGCTTAAGGATAAGCAGACCCAGTATGATAATCTCAGGGAGCAGTTAGACGAGTTGGATGAGGTCAGCGAGGACTTCCGGGAATTTGACAAGAGAAGGATGGCGATCCGTCTGGCTGAAGACCGGTTGAACGAGCTGTCCGGAGAGCTGCAGAGACAGCTGGAGAATCGTCTGAACGGCGCGGCTTCTGGGATTCTTGCAGAGATCACGGAAGGCAGATACACCAGGCTTTTGATAGAGGAGAAGCTTCACATGAGCGTCTTTAAGGAGGGCAGGAGAATTCCTCTTGAACAGTTAAGCCGCGGGACGGTGGAGCAGATTTATTTTGCACTGCGCATGGCGGCCAGCGATGTACTGAGAGAGGAAGAATATCCGGTGATATTGGACGATACGTTTGCTTATTATGATGATGTGCGGCTTGGGAATACCTTGAAGTGGCTTGCGAAACACAGGAAGCAGGTGATTATATTTACCTGTCAGAAGAGAGAAGAACAGGTGCTTAAGGAACTTGAAATAAGCTGCCATATAGAGAGGTTATAACAGAACCGCATCTGAATGGATATGTAACAGTTCAGACAAGCTGCGCTGTTATACGGGGAGGGACAGTCATCAGACTGTCTCTCCTTTTTTATATTTGTTTACAACGTGGTGGATCCGGTCTACAGGATTCAGGATGCTGCTGATCGATCCGTCGTGGTTCAGGGTGTCGATCATGAGTGCGATATATTTGCTCATATCACAGTTGATATAGTAAGGCCGTTCGAGAAGCTCCGGCGTCTGATAGATCAGATTGGTCGTAAGCACGGCGTCCAGGATGCCTTCCTCATAGGCTTTGTCGAATTTGTCGAGTCCGTTCGTGAATAACCCGAAGGTTGCGGCAGCGAAGATCCGTCTTGCCCTGCGCTGCTTGAGCTGGCGTGCGACATCCAGTATACTGTCTCCTGAGGAGATCATATCGTCCAGTATGATGACATCCTTGTCTTCCACGGAAGAGCCCAGGAATTCGTGAGCAACGATCGGGTTGCGTCCGTCAACGATCTTCGTGTAATCACGCCTTTTGTAGAACATTCCCATATCCAGATTCAGTACATTGGCAAGGTAAACGGCGCGTCCGGTCGCCCCTTCGTCCGGGCTGATCGCCATCATGTGTTCACTGTCGATCTTGAGATCGTCAAAGCGGCGGAGAAGCCCTTTGATAAACTGATAAGTCGGCCTTACGGTTTCGAACCCGTTCAGCGGGATTGCGTTCTGTACACGAGGGTCGTGTGCATCGAAGGTGATGATATTGTCCACGCCCATGCGGACCAACTCCTGAAGAGCAAGCGCGCAGTCCAGAGATTCGCGGCTGCTTCTCTTGTGCTGGCGGCTCTCATACAGGAACGGCATTATTACATTGATACGTCTTGCTTTGCCTCCGATAGCGGCGATCACACGTTTCAAATTCTGATAGTGGTCGTCAGGGGACATATGGTTGATATGTCCGGTCAGAGAATAAGTCAGACTGTAGTTACAGACATCTATCATGAGATAGATGTCCTTTCCGCGGACGGATTCGTTGATGATTCCTTTGGCTTCCCCAGAGCCAAAGCGGGGTACTTTCGCGTCGATCAGGTAAGTGTCCCGTTCATAACCGTTGTAAACAACGTCGTCCTTATAAGCGTGTCCTTCGTCTCTGCGCCATTTAACAATATAATCGTTTACTTTGCTGCCCATCTCTTCGCAGCCGTTAAGAGCGATGATCCCCAAAGCTCCTATCGGTATGTTTTCAAGAATACGGTCATTGCGGCGTAGCATCATTGGTACCTCCCAGGTTTAATAGTTTTTTCTGGATGCGGATGTCGTCGCCCGTCAGGCGGAGAATCGTATAGTTACTGCTGATTCGGGAAAACGTCCGCTCCGAATAGATGGCTTGTATATCATCCAATGCGAGATTGGTAGATATTATGGTTGGTTTTTGTCTCAGAATCCGTTCGTTCAGGCAGGTGAAAAGCTGCGATACGGTAAAAGAATTCGGAAGCTCTGTTCCGAGATCGTCAATGATCAAAAGATCGCAGTCATAGATATGTCCCTGCATATCCGGGTTCTGCTCGTCTCTTCTGCCGAATCTGTTCTGGGCAAATATATCAAATAACTGAGCAGCTGTAAAGTAGATCACGGAATAGGATGTGTCGATCAGTTCCTTGGCGATACAGTGCGACAGAAACGTCTTGCCTACGCCGGTGTCCCCATACAGCAGGATGTTATGAAATTCATCGGAAAATGTATCTATAAAGTTATGGCATACTTTTAACGCCGTCTGAATGGCTTCCAGAGAAGAACGTCCGGTCTTGGGGTCAATATGGCTGCGGGAATAGTATTCCAGCGAGCAGGTTGAGAAATTCTCCTGATCCAGGATCTTCTGCAGATTGGATTGTTCATATAGAAGACCGATCACCGATCTCTTAAGGCAATGGCATTGCTGATCGCCGATGTATCCGGTATCCCGGCAATCCGGGCAGGTGTAGTGAAGCTCCAGGTAATCGGCAGGCAGCCCGCGGGAAGTCAGAAGCAGCCGCTTGCTGCGGATCAGAGAGTGCAGCTCTTCTTTGAGCGAAGTTAGAGCCTGGTCATCGCCGTCCAGAAGCCGGTGCGCCTTTTGGACGCTCAGAGAAGAGATGGAATGATCCAGCTCTTCGAGCTCGGGAATCAGGGAATATGCCTTCTGAAACCGCTCCCTGAGCCGGTATTCATTGTCCAGCCGCCGCTGTTCGTAGACGTGCATTATCTGGTCATATTGTGAATTGGTAAGTGCCATCGTCGGAAGTCTCTCCTTATAAATAGTGTATTGCCGGGGGTGCGTTATGCCGGCAAACGCTTATTGCTGGACCAGTCTTCGTTCCAGTGAATCCATATCGTAAGAGCGGCCGGTGAAGTTATTGAATTTGTTGTTCTTAATGTCGAGCGCCGGTTTCACGGCCGGCTTCTTCCGGCGTTCCTTCTCCTTCTGGAAATCGGCGTCCAGCGTGTCAATATCCTTACGGCAGCGGACTTGCTTTTTTGACCAGTTCTTAAGGATGGTATCGGTATATTCAAAATTCGGCTGATGAATGGTATTCATCGTCCGGTTACAGGCTTCCAGGATGATCTCCAGAGAAAATCCGTATTCGTCGTTCCATTTCTTAATATAAGCGGTCTCGGCAGCAGCAGGGGCACGTCCCTTTATTCCGTATGCGTTCAGCACGGAATAGCAGTTCTTGTTATACATGACGGTGCTTGCCTTGGCGGCGGATACTGTCGTAAGCTTCTGGTCGTTCCAAGACAGGGCGACCTTCTGGATATAGTGCATGCTCTTATGACCGTTCTCGACACAATATTCGATCAGATATTCGATGAGTTCGGCCGACATATGAAGCGTGTCATAAAAGTAGGTGATCGTGTCAATATCTGCGGATGAAAGAGTCTTACCCAGATATTGTTCCGCGACAAAGAGCAGTTCCTTGAATTCCTTGCGTTCTCGGTATTGCTGGATGTTCGGCACAAAGGCCGGCGGCGCGTCCGCCTCCGGCGGGATTTCGGAAGACGGAACAGCCGTCTGAGCCGAAGAAGCTGCGATCCCCTCTTCAGGGACCCGGGCGGTAAGAGCTGCGGAATCCGGCTCGTCCAAAGTATCAGAACGCCTGCTGCCTGTGCCGGCAGGCGGCCTATACCGAGGAGAATCAGGAGTCCTCTCTGCCTCTGACTTCTCATGGTAATCCAGAAGATCCTTGCTCTTCCAATATTTTAATGCCCGGCGGATATCCTTCTCCGTGCATTCCAGGATATCGGCCATATCGGAAACCGACGGGACTCCGTCCGGCCTGTTCATATGGCGCAGAAGAAGCAGATATACTTTTACATATTCACCGTTAGCCGAAGCCATATAACGGTCTATAAATTCATTTTCAAGCACAGTGGTATTCCCCTGTGCGTAATTAGTCAGGGTTAATTTCGTCATAATACTTACGCCAGACCTCCTTTTTGCAGTTGGTTTCCCGTAGAGATATTATAGCACCAGAAGGTCGGGCAAAAAAGGAATTTTTGAGTCAAAATCCATGTTTTTTGTGGATAAAAATATGTGGAAAATGTGGATAACTAGCGCTTCAAAAGCTCTTCTCCAATATTTACAACGTCTCCGGCGCCCATAGTTATCAACAAGTCCCCTTTTTGGCAATTTTCCATACAGAAATCCTCGATCTCCCGGAAGGTTGGATAGTAATATACGTCGCAGCCCTTGTTTTTTAATGCGGCTGCAAGATCGGCAGAGGAGATTCCCAGTGTGTCCGTCTCACGCGCCGCATAGATATCGGCCAGGATGATATGGTCGGCGGCTGTAAGGGCGTCGGCAAATTCCTGGAAAAGCGCTTTGGTCCGGGTATATGTATGAGGCTGGAAGATGCACCAGATCTCCCTGTGAGGGTAATCGTGGGCGGCTGCCAGAGAAGCCCTGATCTCTGTTGGATGGTGCGCATAATCGTCAATGACGGTGACACCGTTCATATCGCCCTTGTATTCAAAACGCCGGTCTGTCCCGTGAAAATCCTTAAGGCCTTCCCTGACGGCTTCCGGGGAAACACCCAGCAGTTCGGCTGCTGCGATCGCCGCCAGTGCGTTGGATACGTTGTGATCTCCGTTGACGGAGAGAAGGATACGTTCAGCGTATTCTCCTTCACGATACAGATCGAAGGAAGCTTCGCCCTTCTCGTTATGCGAGATATCGGAAGAGCTGTACTGGAATGAACGGTCATTCCCATAGGTTATGACGCGGCAGCTAAGCCCCGCTGTGATCTCGGAAAGATTCGGAATAGCTCCGTTGATGATCAGGGCTCCGTCTTCCGGGAGAAGGGCGGCGAACCGTCTAAAGGAGCTGCGGATGTCGTCGAGATCCTTGAAGAAGTCCAGATGATCTGCGTCGATATTCAGGATAATGCCGACCTTAGGAAAGAAATGGAGGAAGCTGTTGGTATATTCACAGGCTTCTGTAACGAATACCTCCGATCCGCCGACACGGATGTTGCCGCCGATGGCCTTGAGGATACCGCCGACAGAGATCGTCGGGTCCTTCTTTCCTGCCAGCAGGATATGTGACAGCATAGAGGTCGTAGTTGTCTTGCCGTGAGTGCCGGCTACCGCAACCGGAGTGTTGTAATTAGTCATAAGCTGGCCGAGGAGTTCGGCGCGGCTTAGCATAGGAAGGCCTTGCTTCTTAGCCTCCCGGTATTCTTCGTTGTCTTCGTGAATCGCCGCAGTATATACTATGACGTTGATCCCGGGGATGATATTAGAAGCCTTCTGTCCGTAGAAAACGGCGGCGCCCAGCTTCTCCAGCCGGTCTGTCAGGGCGGATTCCTTGTTGTCGGACCCCGACACCCGGAAGCCCTCCTTCAGCAGAATCTCGGCAAGGCCGCTCATGCTGATGCCGCCGATGCCGATAAAATGTACGTGTACAGGCTGTTTAAAATTGATTTTATACATACGATACCTTCCTCATTAAAAAATAACAGTCATAAAAATAGTATTCTATTCATAATATTATATACATATCTGGGAAAAAAACCAAGTCAAAAATTTTTGTGATATTTTAATAAAATGTTTACAAAAAATTCAATCATTTTGTAAATATTGTTCACTATAGGAGAAAACTGTGATATAATAGAAATGAAACTACTGAGAAGGGGTGATGACATGAGGAAAAAAGAGATGATAGCAATGCTGCTGGCAGGAGGCCAGGGGAGCAGATTAGGAGTCCTCACGGCGAAAGTGGCTAAGCCGGCCGTTGCATTCGGAGGCAAATACAGGATTATTGACTTCCCGCTCAGCAACTGTATTAATTCAGGAATTGATACTGTCGGTGTGCTTACGCAATATCAGCCGTTACGATTGAATACACATATTGGAATTGGCATTCCGTGGGATCTGGACCGTAATTTCGGAGGAGTTACGATCCTTCCGCCTTATGAGAAGAGCAGCAACAGTGAGTGGTATACGGGTACGGCGAACGCCATATATCAGAATATCGATTATATGGATACATTCAACCCAGAGTATGTACTGATCCTGTCAGGCGACCACATCTATAAGATGGATTATGAGGTTATGCTGGATTATCATAAGGAGAATAACGCAGACATATCGATCGCGGCGATGCCTGTACCGAAGGAGGAAGCAAGCAGATTCGGGATCGTGGTAACGGATGATGAGGGCAAGATTTCTGAGTTCCAGGAGAAGCCGCCTGAGCCGAAGAGTAATCTGGCTTCCATGGGAATATACATTTTCACCTGGAAGGTGCTTAAGGAGGCGCTGATCGCGCTGGAGAATGTGCCGGGATGTGATTTCGGCAAGCATATCATTCCGTACTGCCATGAGAGGGGCAAGAGGCTGTTTGCTTATGAGTATAACGGCTACTGGAAGGATGTAGGGACGCTTGGTTCTTACTGGGAGGCCAATATGGAGCTGATCGATATTATTCCAGAGTTCAACCTTTATGAGGAATACTGGAAGATCTATACGAACAGCGGAATTCTCCCGCCTCAGTATATTTCAGGACAGGCTGTGATCGACAGGAGCATTATCGGCAATGGTTCGGAGGTTTACGGAGAGGTGCACAACTGTGTGGTTGGCTCAGGTGTGACGATCGGCGAGGGTACGGTGGTCAGAGACTCTATTATTATGAAGGATGTCCGAATCGGGAAAGGCTGTGTGATCGACAAATCAATTATTGCTGAGAATTGTGTGGTTGGCGACAACGTGACATTTGGTCTGGGCAGCGACGTGCCGAATAAGTTAAAACCGGCGATCTACTCATTCGGCCTTGTGACGGTGGGTGAGAATTCAGTGATACCGGATGGAGTGCAGGTTGGAAAGAATACGGCTATCAGCGGACTGACGGCAAGAGAAGACTATCCGAACGGTATACTGGAGAGCGGAGAGACATTGATAAAGGCAGGTGGACGAGTATGAGAGCGGTAGGTATTATTTTAGCAGGCGGTAACAGTCCTAAGATGCGTGAGCTGACTTTGAGGCGGGCGATCGCGGCAATGCCGGTCGCGGGAAGCTACAGGGCGATCGATTTTGCATTGAGCAATATGTCGAATTCGCATATCCAGAAGGTAGCGGTACTGACGCAGTATAATGCGCGTTCACTGAACGAACACCTGAATTCCTCCAAATGGTGGGATTTCGGAAGAAAGCAAGGGGGGCTGTATGTATTTACCCCGACGATAACGGCAGACAACGGATATTGGTACAGAGGTACGGCGGACGCGATCTATCAGAATTTGGATTTTCTGAAGAAATGCCATGAGCCGTACGTGATCATTACATCCGGGGACGCCGTATATAAGATGGATTATAATAAGGTGCTGGAATATCATATTGAGAAGAAGGCAGATGTTACGGTTGTCTGCAAGGAACTCAATCCGAGCGATGATGCCAGCCGATTTGGAATATTGAAGATGGACGACGCCATGCGTATCGAAGAATTCGAGGAGAAGCCGATGCTGGCATCTTCGAATATGATCTCGACAGGAATATATATCATCAGAAGACGTCTTCTGATCGACCTGATCGAGCATTGCGCAGAGGAAGAGAGGCATGATTTCGTAACGGACATCCTGATCAGGTACAAGAAGCTGAAGAGGATGTACGCTTATGAGATAAAAGATTACTGGAGCAACATATCAACGGTAGAGGCTTATTACGAGACGAACATGGATTTTCTAAAGCCGGAGGTTAGGAATTATTTCTTCAAGGAGGACCCGGAGATCTACTCGAAGGTGAGTGATCTGCCGCCGGCCAAGTATAATCCAGGATCGATCGTAAAAAACAGTCTTGTGGCGAGTGGAAGTATCATTAATGGTACGGTCGAGAATTCTGTTCTTTTTAAAAAGACATTCGTCGGGAATAATTGTGTGATCAAGAATTCAGTTATTCTGAATGATGTGTATCTAGGGGATAATACTTACATTGAGAACTGCATCGTAGAAAGCCGCGATACAATCAGAGCGAACACACGGCATGTTGGAGCAAATGGAGTTAAAGTAGTGGTAGAGAAGAACGAGAGATACGCACTGTAGTGCAGGTTCGAATGCGCGATCTACTTAACAGCTGGTATATTTTGCAGAAGAATTCTATCGATATGTTAGTGCACGAAAAAGAAAGGGGCAAGTGAAAATGCAGATCACAGATGTACGCGTGAGAAAGGTGGCAAAAGAAGGCAAACTCAAAGCTGTTGTATCTATTACCATGGATGATGAGTTTGTGGTGCATGATATCAAAGTCATCGAAGGGGAGAAAGGACTTTTTATCGCTATGCCGAGCAAAAAAGCAGTAGACGGAGAGTATCGGGATATCGCGCATCCGATCAATTCCGGAACGCGGGAACGTATACAGAGTATTATACTTGAAAAGTACGAAGAAGCATTGGAAGAGAACGAAGAGTAAGAAGAAGAGGGGATCGCAAGTCCCCTCTTCTCTGCTATTTACGCGAAGCAATTAATGCAATGACGCGCTGTCCCGGCCAGCCATGCATGGATGGCGGCTGCCGTGAGCAGCGCTGGATTGCCGGATTGCTCTGCCCGGAGGCGTCACAGACGGAACCGTAATAATTCACGGGTCTTAGGATGGCAGAATTCCAGACGGTATGCACACAGGCAGATGTTCTGCCAGGAAGAACCAAGAGAAGAACAGTTCGGGTCGTATTTGGTATCACCTACGATGGGGCAGCCCATATGAGAGAGCTGTACGCGGATCTGATGATGGCGTCCGGTCTCCAGACGGATATCAAGCTCTGTCCGGCCGTTTGCAGACAGGGACGGCGTGTATTCTGGAGAAAAGAAGCTCTGTCCGTCCGCGGCGACGGTATAATGCAGCCTTGCAAGCTTCGCACCGGGGACGCCTCTGCCGCAGACGCGTGACAGGTTGGTGCGGGTATCCTTTACCATATAATCTTCCAGAACGGCTGTAGCTTTCGGCGGGCGTCCCTCAACCAGCGCGCGGTAATATTTGGCGAATCCCTGCTGCTGAAGCTCGCGGCTCAGTTCCCTGGCGGCGAAGGGGGATTTGGCGAAGACGAGGATGCCTCTGACGGGCTGGTCCAGACGGTGAACGATCGCCAGATAAGGTTCGCCCTGGGAAGGAGTATTCTGATGAATGTGATTTTTTAAAATGTTCACCATATCCGGCCTGCCGATCTGCCGGCTCTGGGTAGCGATGCCGTGGGGCTTGACGCATACCAGGATATGGGCGTCTTCGAATAGTATTTCAGGGGTATCGGATCGGGTATGTGGGTTCATAGGCAACTTCTCCTTGACTTTGATTCGATCTGCTCTTATCATTTAAACATAGTCTGTTAAAATATGCAATTAGTGAGGATGGATATTATGGATTATATATTGTTGATTCTGGGATTTGTGCTGTTGATCAAGGGGGCGGATTATTTTGTGGACGGCAGTTCGAGTGTGGCGCGTATTCTGAAAGTACCGCCGATTATCATCGGCCTGACCGTCGTTGCTTTCGGGACCAGTATGCCGGAACTCTCAGTCAGTGTTACGGCGGCTCTTAAGGGGGAGAATGACCTTGCGGTGAGCAACGTCTTGGGATCGAATATATTCAATCTGCTGGTTGTCTTAGGATGCTGTGCGCTTGTGAACCCTGTGCAGGCAAAATGGTCGCTGCTTAAGAAGGAATTCCCCTTTTCAATATTCGTTGCGGTCATTCTGCTTTTGCTGAATTCGGATTTTTCTGTCAGTAAGGTGCTGAGCGGAGGGGGTACCTTTGTTCTGGGCAGGTGGGGAGGCATCCTGTTTCTGATCCTGTTCGGCATCTTCCTCTATGCAACCGTCAGGGAGGCGCTTCTGTCCAGGGGCGAGGCCGAAGAGGGACAGGAAGAATATAAGGTTCTTCCACCGGCAAGGAGCGCGGTCTATATCGTCTGCGGGCTTGCGGGCATTGTCCTTGGAGGGGATCTGGTCGTGAACAGCGCCACGGGGATCGCGGTAAGGTTCGGCCTGAGCCAGACGTTTATAGGGCTTACGATCGTGGCTCTGGGGACGTCTCTTCCAGAGCTTGTTACATCTATGGTAGCGGCAGGGAAGGGGGAGAACGACCTTGCGGTCGGCAATGTGGTCGGTTCCAATATCTTCAATATCCTGCTGATCCTGGGAGTATCTGCGACGATCACGCCGATCGTGCTGGATGTCACGGCGGTGTATGATACGCTGATCCTGATTGCAGCGAGCCTGATCGTGTACGGGGCTGCGCTTTCCAAACGGGAGATACGGCGGAATGAGGGGGCGTTGTTTTTGCTGGCATATCTGACCTTCTTCGTATATATACTTGGACGGTAAAAGATTCCCGGAATTGGAATTTTATCCTTGACAAATCGTCCATTGTCTATTAGAATTACGTTTAATCGAATAACCCGCCGGCAATGTTAGTTGCGTTAAGCGGGTTTGGCTGTGAAGAGGAATAGTAATTGCAGAAGAGATTCCACAGAGAGAGAGTCTGCGGCTGAGAGATTCTTGGATTGACCTGTGATGAACCTACCTTGGAGCCGCTGTGTGAAAATGCAGCGTTCGTCAGCGTTAATGACGGTTAAGAGAGAACTGCGAAAGGGTCGCAGTTAACTAGGGTGGTACCGCCGAGCTTTTCGGTCCCTTTTGTTGACAGAGGGAGTCGATGGTTTGGTGTTTTTTTATGCCAGAAAAGCGGGCCTGCGTAATATTGAGCAGCAAAGTCTGTTCTGCAGCATAGGAAAATGCAGCCGGGAACTTCCGAACGTGTATATTTAGAATCGCGGGGCAGGGGCCCTGACGGAAAAGAAAAGGAGAAGAGAAACATGGCAAAGGAAAAGTTAGTAAAAAATATCACACCGCGTGATAAAAACTTTGCACAGTGGTACACAGATGTTGTGCGTGAGGCTGAACTGTGCGATTATTCCAGTGTAAAGGGGTGTCTGAATTACCTGCCGAACGGTTATGCGATCTGGGAGCTGATCCAGGCTGACTTGGACAGACGTTTTAAAGAGACAGGTGTAGAGAATGTATATCTGCCGACACTTATTCCAGAGAATCTTCTTGAAAAGGAAGCAGATCATGTGGAAGGATTCGCACCGGAGGTTGCATGGGTAACGCACGGCGGTATGGAGAGATTGCAGGAGAGAATGTGTATCCGTCCGACGTCAGAGACTTTGTTCTGTGATCTGTGGTCTAAGTCGGTACGTTCATATAGAGATCTTCCGAAGGTATGGAATCAGTGGAATTCCGTTCTTCGCTGGGAGAAGACAACAAGGCCTTTCTTACGTTCCAGAGAGTTCCTGTGGCAGGAAGGCCATACGCTTCATGCGACTTATGAAGAGGCAGAGGAGAGAACGATTCAGATGTGGCATGTATATGAGGACTGCTACAGAGAGACGATGGCAATGCCTTTCGTATCAGGAAGGAAGGCAGAGCATGAGAAGTTTGCCGGAGCGCAGGATACCTATACCATAGAGGCGCTGATGCATGACGGCAAGGCGCTGCAGTCTGCGACCAGCCATTTCTTCGGAAGCGGGTTCCCGGATGCGTTCGATATCAAGTATGTGGATAAGAACAATCAGCTTCAGAGCGCTTATGAGACTTCCTGGGGATGGTCCACAAGAAGTATCGGCGGCCTGATCATGGTTCACGGTGACGATGACGGACTGGTACTGCCTCCGCATGTTGCGCCGGTTGAGTGCCGGGTTATTCCGATCGCACAGCACAAAGAGGGCGTTCTCGATAAGGCGCACGCGCTGCTGGATGCCTTGAAGAAGGCCGGATACAGAGTGAAGATCGATGATTCTGAGAAGAGTCCGGGATGGAAATTCTCCGAGCAGGAGATCCTTGGTATTCCTACGCGTATTGAGATCGGACCAAAGGAGATCGAGAAGAATCAGGTGGTTGTTGTACGCCGTGACAACCGCGAGAAGATCGTGGTGTCCATGGATGAGATCGTTACGAAGCTCAGAGAGATCCTTGAGACGGTTCAGCAGGATATGTATGACAGGGCGAATGATTTCCTTCAGAACCATATCGATACAGCGGTTACCATGGATGAGATGACAGAGAAGTTCAAGGCTAACCGGGGATTCGTGAAGGCTTGCTGGTGCGGTGATCCGGAATGTGAAGGTGAAGTGAAGTATGTGACAGGCGGCGCGGCGACCAGGTGTCTGATCGAGGATGAGGATATGATCTCAGACAAGTGTATCTGGTGCGGAAAGCCTGCGAAGCATATGGCTTACTGGGGCAAATCTTACTAGTACGTGATTAAAAAGCTGTTCGGATGCGGACAGCTTTTTTGGTGTACCGGTGGTTGGCGGAGAGTCTGTTAAGGCTGTGTTATGAATTCTGTTACAAATTTTCAGAGATAAAACAGGGATATGGTTCATACAATAAAATAAGTGTTAGCAGAAGTTGGGATGCTTAGTGAAATTATTGCTGTATATGACGGATTTTATTGTGCCGCTTGTGATCTTCGGAATCGTTTGCTATGGGATCATGATGAAGGTAGACGTATATGACACTTTTATCAAGGGGGCGAAAAGCGGGTTTTTTACTGTGATAAAGATTATGCCTACGTTGGTGGGGCTGATGGTAGCAGTGGGAATCCTGCGGGCATCCGGGTTCCTGGATTTTCTGTCGGGGATGATTGGGAATTTTACCCAATATATCGGATTCCCGGGAGAACTGGTGCCGCTTACGGTGGTGAAGATGTTCTCATCTTCTGCGGCTACGGGGCTTCTGCTGGATCTGTTCAAAGAGTACGGAACAGATTCTTATATTGGATTGATCGCGTCTATCAGTATGTCATGCACGGAGACTATTTTCTATACGATGAGCGTGTATTTTATGACAGCGAAGGTGACGAAGACCAGATATACGCTGACGGGAGCGATGCTTGCTACCTTGGCCGGACTTGCGGCGAGCGTGATTCTGGCGGGGATGTATTAGGGGAGGATAATTCATAAGCAGGTTGGTTAATCCTGCAGCATATCCAAATAAATATCTAACCTTGCGTTGATGTATCCAATAAACAGATTTTCCATAGCCGAAAGATTCCGTTTTACATAATACTCATCAAATGCGTTGTAGTAAGCAATTCGATCTGTAAACTTAACATTGACAGGTGGGTAACCCGCCTTCATTAATTCGAAATTCACAAGCAGTCTTCCAGTTCTGCCGTTTCCATCAGGCAATACCACATTGAGACCCCGCAAGGAAACGATAGTTAATTTCTACTTTTTGCTTACGATCTCTGCCGGTTCCCTCTGCCTGATACACATAAATGCTATCTATCAGCTCCACCAGCATAGAACGGTTCAGCTCGGTTACAGTTTCATACTTACGTATGGTTTCCAGAAATTGATTGGTACTCTGGGTTTTCTTTTCCTCAGCCCTGATCCTTGCTTTCAGGTCATCCCTCTTGTGGGTAAGCTCTTTCTGCTCGTTCTCATAAGCCGCTGACATTTTCTCGAAGCGCTCGTCTGAAATCTTACCCAGGGCGTTCTGCTCAAAGAGCTTCATAATCACATTGTCAATTTCTGCAATCCTCTTTTCAGCTATTTCCAGGTCTTTCCTGAATTGCTTGATCTTTTGGCCGCCGCCTTTTTCACTCAATTCGTGCATTTCCTCAATAAACTGATCGCCTAGGGCCTCCATGCTCTTAATGTGCTTCTGAATGTCGCCCATGACAATCTGCTGTAATGCGTCATACGAGATTGCGTGCGTCGTACAAAGATTGCTGTTTCTCGCATAGGTCCTGCAGCGGAACCGGGGGTTCTCTCCCGTTTGGATTGGAGAACGCCATATTGCGGCCACAGTCCGGGCATTTCACAAGTCCCACAAACATGTTGGGGAAGCCTGTCTTATTAGGCCGTTTCTTCACACTGATAAATTTCTGCACCAGCTCGAAGGTTTCCTTGTCCACGATAGCCTCATGGGTATTTCGGACTATGATCCATTCCTCTTTAGGGACAGATACCAGTTTTTTGTTCTTAAATGATTTTGTCTGTGTCTTGTGAGATACAATATGCCCTAAGTACACTTGATTCTCCAAAATCATTTTTACATTTTTCCCACCCAGTCTGTCGGAAACTTGAATCCGGTGCTTGTGTCCAGCGTGCCGTTCTTCATTGCCCGGTATGCCCGCGGGATTAAGATTCCATCCTCGCATAGTGCCCTTGCAATCTGGTGTACGCTGTTGCCTTGCTTCGATAATTCAAAAATTCGCTTAACGGTAGGCGCTGTTTCCGGATCAACCAACAACTGGCGCTTTCCTGTCATTTTACATTTATAACCTTCCGCGAATATTCCCTGCTTTGCAGGTCAATCTCCGCATAGACCATATCGTTATCGTAAAGCTCTGTCTGGCCCGTCTGAATACAGGCCGTGCCGCGTATCTGGTTTATCCACCTTCCTTTTTGCGTATCAGGGCTTTCGTGAATATGCCCGTGCAGGGAGAGCAGCGGCTGCCTCTCTTTCAGGAACTCGTAAATATCCACAGAGCCTATATCCAAAAGCTGCCCCAGCCTTAACCCGGCAGGAGGCATGTGCATCACATAGACTGTCTGCTGCGGGTTTTCCGGTTCAGGCAGAGCATTCAGGATGTCACACATATATGGAAGCTCTGTCCTTGCGTACTCCAGCCAGTTATATATCCTGTCATAACCGTACTCATTAGAAATACCGGCGATAGGGCTTAGCTGCCTCTGCGGAATATAATGTGTTTCCGTGACAACCCTGTCCTTACAGCCGAAAGGGTGATCTAAAATATGATTCATGCCAATAAATTCATATCCACCGACACGGATCTTTTTGCCGGCTATATTATGAACATTTTCATATTCCCCGCAAACTGTATCAAACAGCCCCTCCACCGACAGAAGATCATCATTTCCTAACATGGCGAGATATGTAATGCCGTTTCTTTCAAGTTCCGAGAAATAGCCTCTCAAAAACTCATTGATGAATATGGGCTGCTCCAGGTGCCTTTCGCCAAGTTTAGGGAGCATATCTCCGCCATTCACAATGATGCTGATATTTTTCTCAACGGCAATGTCCAGCGATTTCCTGTATTTGCTTTTATCTCCATGTAAATCTGTAACATATAATATTTTCATATGCATACCACCTTTGTACTATTTCAAAAATCTACCTTTCTGATTATACCATACCGTGGGACAACTTTCAGCGTGTTACTTTGCCTTTTGCCGGAGATAGTGCCGCATTTGTTCCCCCTTCCCGTGATTTCTGTATTCTTTTATCAAAACCACATGAATAAGTCGGGCCTGTTACAGGCTGCGGATAGCGTAACCGCATCATAGCCCCGCATACGCCGCTGCTTTGCCAGAGCAAGCAAACGCCGCAGGAACTCTCCCCAAGTCTTTAGGGAGCCGTGAAGAAGTACCATTATGATCTGTGCCGTTGTCGCGTCCGGCCTGCCACAGCCGGTTTCGTGGGTTGCGTTGATCGCTCGGACAGCCTGAATCCATCACCTCCTTAGGCCGCCTGTCACCGCGCCGCCCCATCTGCCGCTCGGAACACAGAATGAAGTACCTGTAACAGCGTATATTCGATTGTCAAGGAGCAAGCGAGGGGCGTGGCAGTTATGACAGTTTTTCAGTTGGGGCGGGCGGTCGCATGTGCGCCGCCACACTCGTCAGGCTTGTCCCGCCGGATAAATATGTCCCTCTATTATTCATTTCATTTTTGAGGGTTATTTTCGGGGGCAGGATTAAATTTCTTCCAGAATATTTCTCAAGCGTCGGAGCCCTCGCTGGATTCCCTCATGCACGGAGCTTACCGCCGAGTGTTCGCTTTTGGCAATTTCGGAAAGGCTCATGCCAAGCAGATAATGCGAGCATATCCGGTTTCGCTGCTTTTCAGGCAACAGGGAAATAGCCCGGTAGAGCCTCGCATGTTCTTCCTCCTGGACCAAGACATCTTCCGGTGCCAGCACAATCACAAGGGCGTCCCGTTCAACATTCTTGTCATAGTCTAAAGAAAAATAAGCCTTATGCCGGTATGTGCGGAGAATGTAGGCAGCCTCCGCCAGCTTATATTCCCTGAGCAGATCAGCCACTTCGTCCGGTACTTCAACAATCGTGCCCTTCGTATAAAGCGGGTAATAATCCCGCAGATTGATTTTTTTCATGGGTAATTCCTCCAATTTCGATTTTTTAGTTGACTGGCAAAATCGAAATCAGAGGGTGGGGAACGGCATCCCTGCATACCTCCAGGAATGAGGACATCCGACTGTCTTGTCCGATGCCCAGATAAGAAAAAGGCGCATACCTGCTTTGTTTTAGGCATGCGCTTAAAAGCATATTTTAACGAATGATAAGGGGAGATGTAGAAAACTGTTGATATAAAAAGCGCCGTAGCTTCTTGGGCTACGGCACTAAATACGATCTGGTTATATTGTTGTCGTTTCTTGCTGAAATGTTGGATTTCCCAAATGTGCGTATCTGTCCCCATGTCCGGGGAAGTACAAACAGATCAGTATATTTATAAATCCCCTAATTTGTTAATTGGGATCATTATACTGGATATGAATTTCACTCTCCTTGCACTTTACTTTCAGTTCACTCCAAAATAATCCATCTGATTTAATAATCAAATTTAATTCGACACCACGAATACTGATGATATATTCCGGCATATCCGGCGCCGTTTGAAGTTTTTGCCGCAGACGGCTCATAAGGTTATGGATTGCCTGCGTTGTGACATCTATATAATCCTCACCCCATACGTGGTAGGATATGGTTTCAAATGTCATTACCCGCCTTTTATTTATAATCAGCAGATAGAGGGCATCAAATTCTTTGGTAGTCAACTCTATTTTCTGACCTTTAACATACACTGTCCTTTCCTCCAGGCAAAGGTATAAATTACCTTCCTGAATTTTCGTCAATGACTGATCTAGGCCGTTCGGTAAATAATAACATTCAGAAACAGCACATAAAGGAACTTTGGATGTATTACCTTGCTTCTCTCGTTTACGAATATTGATAAAGTTTTTCTTTTATTTTACCTTATTACAGAGAAAATAGCTTAAAAATAAGCAGATTTAGTGCGAATATTTTTTACCTTTCAAAACTGAGCTTTCATGAAACATGAGATTATTGCATTGTCGGATGGGACTTTCGCCGTTTTTATCACTTATCCTGTGACTTGTCTGCCCCGAATACCACATAGCTCCCCTACATGCAGGCTTGCTACCGGGACACTGGCGGATTCAGTTCCACTACGCCCGTACTTCCTTAATATCGAATGGCGCCAGTCTGGCGCCACAGCTAATAAGTATTCTTTTCGCTGTCTTGCCAGTGACGTTTTGTAAAGGACTTTTTAATCAATTTCACAAAAAATTCGCACTTCCAATGTCTGATAAAGCCCATTCCATGAATTTCATTTGATTTTTCTTTGGCAGTCGAATATAATACAAGTAGGGAAATCCCTACTTTCCATATTTCAGGAGGTGAAAGATATGTTAGCAAACGCTTTTGTTGACAACGCAAAGGTCATGGCCAAAGGGCAGGTCACAATCCCAAAAGATGTCCGTGAAGTGCTTGGCGTGGCAAGCGGAGACCGTATTTCTTTTATTGTGGAGGGCGGCACTGTCCGTATCGTTAATTCGGCTGTCTATGCCATGCAGATGCTCCAGGGGGAAATGGCAGGCGAAGCAGAGCGGGCCAGTCTTACATCTGACGATGATGTTATGGCGCTTGTAAAAGAATTGAGAAATGAGGACGAAAACGCATGAGGGTTCTAATTGATACAAATGTCCTCATATCTGCTGCATTGAACGCAAACGGTGTTCCCTATCAGGCTTATGTAAAAGCAGCCTCTTATCCTAGCCACGGATTGATCTGTGAGCAGAATGTGGACGAAATGAAACGGATATTCAATAAAAAATTCCCAAAACGTCTGGCGGCATTGGACAAATTTCTTTCAATAGCCTTACTGACGCTGGAATTAGTACCCATCCCAACAGACGAAAACACGTCGGAATCACAGGTCAGGGATGCAGATGACCGTCCCATTTTAAGGGCGGCGATTGCGGCGAAGGCTGATGTCCTGCTCACCGGTGACAAGGATTTTCTGGAATCAGGTTTGGAGAATCCAATGATTATGACACCGGCTGAATTTCTCAATATGGAATAAAAACAACATTGTATGGCAGGGCCGGAAACTGTAGCAGCTTCCGGCCCTGTCCTTTTACATCTGCTGTATCTCATTTTTCAACATACGCTTAATCTTGTCGCTCATGGTCTCTGTACTGGTCTTACTGAAATGAATCCGCACGATATAGGTGGTGCGGCCTATCTTCTTCACCAGTGCGGGCTGCGGGGATGTTCACTGATTACTATGGATTATCATTTAATCCTTTTGACAAGCAGAACATAAAGGAGCGGGATGCGTTCCGTTCGAAAGACCATAAGGAAATGCTCTCCAGACTGGAATATTTAAAGACGGTAAGGGGGATCGGTATATTTACGGCCAGGCCAGGAATGGGAAAAACCTATGCCCTGCGTTGTTTCATGAACGGGCTTAACCCCAATCAGTACCAGACAGCTTACATCAGCCTCTCCACGATCAGTGTGACGGAATTCTACCGGGAATTCTGCACACTTCTGGGACTGGAGGTATCCGGGAACAAGACAGGGATGTTTCGTGCCATCCAGGAGCGGGTGTATTACCTGTATCGGGAGAAGAAGCAGCCCCTGCTGCTGGCCATCGATGAGGCCCAGTACCTGAACTACAACATCCTGCGAGACCTGAAGATGCTTTTAAACCACAGATATGATTCCCTGAACTGCTTCAGCCTGGTGCTAGTGGGGGAGCCGTACCTGAACAACATTTTGGACAAGCAGGTGCATGAGGCCCTGCGCCAGCGGATTACGGTGCATTATAATTATGAGGGGCTTTCCGACCAGGAAGTGCCGGACTATATCTGTCATAAGCTGGAACTGGCGGGAGGGAGCCGCAGCATTTTGGAAGGAGGCGCGATAAGCGCAATCCACGGTTATAGCGAGGGGAATGCAAGAAAGATTGATAACCTGATGACGGACGCGCTGACGATAGGAGCCCAGCAGGAACAGCACTGTATCAATGCGGAGATCATTATGGCGGCAGCAAACAATCAGGCACTGGCATGAGAGTGATAGGAGAGTTTGAATAAAATGGCGGTAAGATCGTGACTTGGAGATGCGATTTTGCCGCCATTTCCTTTCAGAAGGACAAAACAATGTGCCGTTGGTGGCGCCCAGAATCTGTCGTTCAACACTGTTCCCCCATTCCCTTGCGAGCGCATCTTTAGTGGCAGGGATCCTGTATAAAAAATATGATATGGGGATCCCTTTGGCAAGGCAGGAGCGGGAGTGGTACCGCCTGGGGCTGTGCCTTTACCGCTCCACAATGGCAAACTGGGTGATCCGCAGCAGCGAAGAGTATCTGCTGCCCATCTATGAACGGATCCACCAGGAACTGCTTGGCTGTGAGATCCTGCATGGGGATGAGACCCGCATCCAATTGGATGGAATATGCAGGGCGTTATGCTGGTCACATGTACGCAGGTATTACATTGACAGCATACCTTTAGATTCCCGCGGAAAGGAGATCAGTGGTTCCAAGGGCGCAGAGGGACGGGAATGGTGTGACCGCCTGTTCCAGATCGAAAAAAACCTGAAAGCATTACCTTCCGAGAAGCGTCTGCAAAAGCGTCAGGAACTGAGCAGGCCTGTCCTGGAGGGATTTTGGGCGTGGGTAGAAGAGGCCAGTGCAAAGTATACTGCCAATGAATTTCTCAAAACAGCCCTTACTTATGCAACAAACCAGAGAAAATATCTGGAGACATTTTTGGAAGACGGGCGCATTCCGAGCTCAAACAATGACTGTGAGACCAGTATTCGTCCCTTTGCAACCGGACGCAAGGCATGGCTGTTCGCAGACTCGCCAGCAGGGGCAAGAGCCAGCGGCATCGTATATACATTGGTAGAAACAGCGAAGCTGAATCATCTGGATGTATTTGACTATCTATGCTATTTATTAGAAAGTCTGCCGGATCTTGATCACCGAAACCAATCCTGAATTACTGGAAGCATATCTTCCCTGGTCTGAAACATTGCCAGAAAGCTGCCGACTCAGGGAACATAGAATAAATAAGAAGTGTATGTTTTGATAGAGTATATCACAACATGCACTTCTTTTCATTACGGTGTGTTTTGTATCGCTTACAGCAAAACGCTCTTCCCTTCCCCAAACAGGCTGTCCTTAAATAAGTATGATAAAATAAGTATGATAAATAGAAAAGAGAGAATCCCATAGGACTCTCCCTTAAAAAAATTCAAATATCAGTGCCTTCCCCTGCCTTTATCCCGGGGGTTCTTCCATATGATCAGTGCGGCAATGATGCCGACAATATATAAGATACTTATAAGGATCGTCGGATTATCCTTCAGCAGATATGTAACTGCAACGATCGCTGCCAGTGAGATTAGAAGCTGAAATGCCGCAAGCAGCCGCTTCTCGCGGATCTCCTTGGCCTGCTGCAGGAACTCAAGCCTGCGCTGTTCTAATGTAAGGTACTCTAACAGTTCGTCGTCTTTGATACGGGAAAGAATCAGCTTATCTCTTGATTCCTCCTCGCGGCGGGAACGGAAGAGCCGTCTTCTGGGCCGTTCGTCCTCATCGAAATCAAAAGAATCTTCCCGCTCTTCTCTGTATGAAGAGGCGGCAGAGCTATGCTTTGGCGGTGTCTCAGGTTCCTGTGTCTGGTTCTGTACCGGACTGCCTGCCGCCGTCTGGGCAAAAGCCGCTGTTGCCTGGCTTGCAGCGGCCGATTCTAAAGCCGGATCTGCAGCTGTTGGAACCGACGGTGCGGTTGGTGCAGCCGGTGCAGCTGCCTTGGCGGTGCCGTCGGAGCTGTTGTTAACTACAGGCGCGGCAACCGGTTGGACCGCTGCCGGGACAACTGTTTCTGTGGCAATGCCGGGTTCGGCGGCGCCTGTTTTATTCGCAATCGGAACGATCTTATTATCGCTTGTAACCCCTGTACTCTCCCCTGCAGCCGGTTCAGCGGCCGTTCCTGTGGCTTCTCCACTGGTAACATTCAATTCATTAGACACAAATACTCCCTCCTTTTTGTGTTGAATATTCAGATGTGTAATCCACATTTCCTATATCATAACAATTTTCGACATAAAATTCAAGAAATTTCCTGACAAACAAGGAGTTCGCTTGTAGAAAATCGGATGCACCTGTGTTATACTTATCATGTTTAATGGGATAGTATGACTATAAGGAAGAATACGAGGTTGTATATAGATACGATGAGAATGGAAAATACATTGAAAATAGCGCGTTGGGGAATATTGGCAGCCATTCTGGCATTTGCTTTAAAAGGAGAAACACTGCATGCCGCAGGTGAGGTGATAGAGCTTGATCTAAGGAACGGCTCGATCGAGATCGAGGAGAACGAATACAGGCAAAACGGTGTTACTGCTGGGGTGTATAAGCCGGGAAAGGATTATATTATTACAAGCGGCGGCGAGGTGACTGACAACGGAGTTACGGTCAGAAGCGGAGAGCATAAAATTACATTTTCAGAGGTACATATTAATTCCAGAAACTCCAAGTTTAGTGTTGCCACGAGTAACTCAGCGGCCAGCGCGGCCAGGGTATATCTGACGCTTGAAGGAAAGAATGAGTTGCAAGGTTGGAATCCCGTGGTGGTCGGCATCAAGAATGCAACCAAAGCTACGCTGACGGTTACAGAGGAGAGTACCGGAGAGTTGACGGTTATCGACGATTCTACTGGTTTGACGAGTGACAGTGCTGCTATCTGTGTGAACAACGGTACGTTTGAGATTCTCGGAGGAACGATCAATACGGCAGGCGGGTATCGTTCAGCAGGCATTAAGGTGGCAGACGGCAGTCAGCTTAAGATTGCCGGAGGGCGTGTGACGGCAGACGGCGCTGACGGTGCTGCGGGGATCGGCGGTAATTACAAAGAAGGCTGCGGTAATATCTTGATTACCGGAGGCCATGTGGAAGCAACAGGCGGGAAAGGTCCGACCGGGTCGTCTGGAAATATGGGCACAGGCTCCGGTGCGGGAATCGGAAGCGGAGGTGTAGCAGGTTCAAGTACCCAAGATACGATTCAGGTAGGAACAATTACGATCACCGGAGGTTATGTATCAGCGAAGGCCGGAGGAACGGATGCTGCCGGAATCGGTATTGGAGGAGGCGGTGTGAAGCCCAGCGGTGAGTTAGTCAGTGACAGAACCGGCAGCGCATGGGTGGAGACTGATAGTTTAATACTGGGCGCCGGATCAGGAACCGATGGAACAGGCAAGTTTTTAAGCGGAGTTTTATTTATTGGAAATGAAGGAAAGATATACGGCAACAGTTATGAATTAAATCAGGATGCCGCAATATCGCAGGGGAAAAAACTTACGATCGATGCAGGTAAGATGTTATACATACCAAAGGATCATATCCTGACATTGTCAGGAGGTAATAATATTGAATTTGCATCTGCGGCGGCAGATGCGCAGGGAATAATCTGTATTGACAGTAAGGATTGTTTGGCAGGAAATGGGATTATAGGTGCCGGAGGTAATTATTATCTGTTTTCAGATGATTTTGAAGCGCCCCAGGATCTAAAGGATACAGGGACGGATCAGACAGAATTAGTAAAAACAAGGTTGGAAACAAGTTTTGAAAATGCATGTCGGGCATCACTGAAAGGTCAGAACTTTGTCAATCCGCCTTATGAACTGAACATTCGTCCGAGTGCGGTCAATGGGGCAGGACAGTATACGGCTACATTTACAACTGTACCGTTTAACAGAACGATAGAGAAGAGCTTCCTTGTTTATTCAGATGATACAGTAGTCAGGATTGAAGTAACCACTCCGCCTGATAAGATATCCTATGAGCATGGCGATAATTTTGATCCGGCAGGAATGATCATTACTGCGATCAGTAAGGATGGGAGCAGGCAGGATATTACGGAAGAGGTCACCATCACGGACGGCACAGGCCTTAAGGCGGGTCAGACTTCTGTTACAATAACTTACCGGGGAGTATACGGCGAGGTGCTTGAGTGTGAGACTGGTATCACAGTAGGGAAGAAGAAGATCGACCTCTCAGGAATAGAATGGAATGAGGAGGATACAGTCTTTGAGTACGACGGAGAGTCTCACAGCCCAATCTTCGATGAAGAGCTGCTCCCGGAAGGGGTAGAGATGGTTGTCACAGGAACAAGTGAAGAGAAGAATGCCGGTACTTACAAGGTAACGGTAGAGTTCAAACTGAAGCCGGGATATGAGGGCCAATATATATTAGGTGATGACGGAGGTTCATCTCTGAGGACTGAACTGGAGTGGACCATCAAGCCCAAGGATTTGGAATGGAATACGAGTGATCTGGAAGCGGTAGGCAATACGCGGGACGATGATGCGAATATCTATGGGGAATTAGGCGTGAACGGCGCAGTCGATTCCGATGTAAGAGACGGGAATATTAATACAAGTTTCCCTGCAGACAATATCACTGGCGTTCATGACAAGGTTGCCGGGGAGAATAAAGATATTGCGCTGGAGTGGAAGAATGAGGATGACAAGTTCCGTCTGGAAGGAAGTGCAGCAGGGAACTATAATCTGCCGGAAGAGCTCCCTGTAGTCTCAGGCAGTGTCAATGAGGTAGAGGAGCTTGAACTTCCGCGGGAACTTAAACCAGAAGAGGGAACCGAGTATCGGATGGACCTGGAGACGAGGATATCGAAAGTGCCGGATGGATTGGCCAATGAGTATGAGACTCCCAGCGCCTTGGAGGGCAGGCTGGTGGAAGAGGTTGTGAAGAAAGGAATTGCCCCGGGATATGTTATGTCCTATGACCTTGCGCTTCTTAGTAGAGGCGACGGAGATTCAGGCTGGCAAAGAGCAGAGGCATCCGCAATCCCTTCAGCAGGTCTGACGATTACCATGCCTTATCCAGAAGGGATTACAGGAGAGAAGTACAAAGGAGTTGTCGCATACATTTATCCTGAGACGATCAACGGAGTGGAAGCAGGAACCGTTGTTTATCTCGAAGTGACCAGGACAGACGGCGGGATTCGATTCACGATTCCGGCGCCGGCGCCGATTGCCGTAGGATGGGAAGAGATTAAGGATCCATCTGATAATGACGGAGATGATCTGGGAGAAGGGGATAATCCGCCTGGAGGAGATGGAAACGGAGACGGCAGCGGAGATGGAAACGGAGACGGAGACGGGAATGGAGACGGCAGCGGAGACGGAGATGGTTCTGGCAGCGGAGATGGAAACGGAGACGGAGACGGGAATGGAGACGGCAGCGGAGACGGAAACGGAGACGGCGGCGGGAATGGTTCTGGCGGCGGCAACGGGTCCGGGAATGGAGATGGTTCTGGCAGCGGCGGCGGGAATGGTTCTGGCGGCGGCAGCGGGTCCGGGAATGGAGGCGGTTCTGGTCAGGGCATTACTACCGGAGACAAGACGCAGATCGGTTTCTACACAGTTTTGACGGCGCTGGCTGCTGCTGACATATTAGGATTGATCCAGATACGCCGATTTGGGAGAAAAAGGCTGAAAACGAATAAAAAGAAGTAGGAACTGTCCGCATATAGTTTCGTTGCTCTGCATTATATACGGAAAGGATGAATATGGAAAATATATATATTAAAAAGACATTGACAGATATAACCAGAACGGTGCTGTTATCGGCGCTGTGCTTCCTGTGGGCAGGGACGGCAGCCCAGGCTTCCGGAGATGTGGAGCTTGATCTGACAAAGGGAGATATTGAGATCAGCTCTGACGGTTACAGGCAGGGAGACGGCAAGAAGAAGGAGGGTCCGACAAGCGGAGACGGTTACATCATAACCACGAACGGGAAGGAAACGGACCATGTAGTTACGGTGGCAAGCGGCAAGAAGCATGATATCATGTTCGACAAGGTCAGGATCAGTACAGTGTCAGGAGGATACAATCCGCTCTATATTGCGCCGGATGCCAAGGTATCTCTGACGCTTAAGGGGGAGAATATCCTGCATTCGGGAGGGTACGCTGCGATTGCGGTGCCGGAGAACGCTGCCATAGAGATCAGCGCGCAAAGAGGCGGAACATTGGAAGCATGGACGGATACGCCGGACTTGGGATCGGGGATCGGCGGTACGCCGAAGGACAACAGCGGGAAGAATACGAAGAATACGAACTGCGGAACGGTTAAGATAAACGGCGGCAGGATCAGTACGACGAAGATCGGCGGAACAGGGGGCGGAACGCTGGCTTCTGATAAGGACGGAACGGCGTGGATCGACGCGGGAAGCGTGAGCGCCGGCAAGGACGGCTTCATATCCGGCGTGCTGTTTGAGGGGAATACAGGACAGGTCTACGGGAAATACACCGTGAATAAGGAAGATCTGTCAGTGCCGGTCAATAAGCTGCTGACGATTCCGAACGGTCAGACGTTAGAGATCCCTTCTTCATATTCTCTTAAATTGGATGGCAACATGATGAATAACGGAACGCTCAGGATCGGAAGCTCAGACAGTCTGACAGGAAGCGGCTATGTAGGCGGCGACGGTGCATTCTACATACTCAGCAAAATGACGGAGGATATGTTCTCAGTACCGGACGGTATATTGTACGGCACAGGAGAAGACCATACGGAATATGTGAAGAAATATATTGAAGACAGTATCAGGGTTGACGGGACAGCCGTGGTCAGGAACCGGATATTTAACCGGACGAAGAGCGATGAATGGAAGATGGAGATCAGCCCCTCCAAGGTTATTGAAAAGGGGACTTATACGGTCATTTTTACTGATCCGAACGACGAAGACGAACAGGTATCGAAGACCTTTGAAGTGCTGGATGCCGGTGAGATGACGGGGATCACACTTACGACGCCTCCGAAGAAGACGGATTATACCTATGGAGAACGGTTTGACAGATCGGGCATGGTGGTCACGGTGGCTTACAGTTCAGGAGCTTCTAAGACCGCGTCCAATGACAAGATCGGGGTTAAGGAAGGCAGCCTGCAGGTAGGGCAGACCTCCGTTACATTGGTTTATAAGGAGAACGGGAAGGAAGCTGCCTGCTCTATGAAGATTACGGTATCTCCCAGAGAGATAGATGTAACGAAGATCAATTGGGAGGAGAAGACTGTTACGGCTTTTGAGTATGACGGGACGGAGAAGACATTGAAGTTCCGCGCAGATATGCCGGAGGGGCTGAAAGTGTCTGTCGGAGGAGCAGTCAGTGGAACGGCGGTCGGCGCTTATACTGTCACGATCGATTTTTTCCTGGAAGAGGGATACGGACGCAACTACGTGATAACCGGACCCGCCAGCGTCACGAAGGAGTGGAATATTACGCCGAAGCAGTTAGAGTGGAACACCGGAGATCTGGAGGTAGTTGGGAATACCAGAGATGAGAACGTGTATATCTACGGAGAACTTCGTGTGGAAGGGCTTCTGCCTGCCGATCAGGATGAGGAGGTCATACCGACGAGCTTTCCGACAGGGCTGATAACAGGCAAGTCTGTTCAGGGTTCAGAGTACGAGCAGGAGATCAGGCTTGTGTGGAAGGATGAGAACATGAGATTTACGCTGGGAGACAGCGCGGCGGCTAAGAATTATGTGCTGCCGGAAGAATTGCCTGTCGTCTACAGCGTCATTAATGAAGTGGTTAAAAAGCCGGTGCCTCACGGAGTGGCAGTGGTAAAAGGCAGGATGTACAGGCTGGATCTTGAGAGCGGTGTGTCTAAGGTGCCGGGAGGTCTGACAGAGATTGCGGACTTCGATACGCCGAGTGAGATTCAGAAGGGTCTGATCGGAGCAGTTATGACGAAGGGAATCCGGCAGACGTATGTCTATACCTATGCCCCTACCCTGATGAGGAAGAATGCGGATGCGACAGAGTGGGAGCGGGCGGATGACGACGAGGTTTCCGATGACGGACTGACGATTACCGTACCTTACCCCAAGGGCGTAGGGAAGAAGAGTCATGAGGCGGTCGTCGCATATATTTACCCGGATGAAATAGACGGAACAGAGGCAGGAACGATTACTTACCCGGAAGTGACTAAGACGGATGACGGGATCGAGTTCGTGGTTCCGGTCTGTGCGCCGGTGGCGATTGGCTGGAAGGAAGCACCTGATAAGAAGGTCGGCTTCTGGGAAGCGATCTTTGGCAAAGAAAAATAAAACGGGTGTAAGTATTGGAGAATATTTATGCAGTTAAGAGATGAGATCCCGGATACATTTTGGAGCCTGTTCCGAAGTGTAAACCGGGAGATTTATATAGAAGCGCTTTTGTGTATCAATGAAGAATATCAGTACAGTAATTATTTCCTGACCAGGGAAGTATGTATCCAGGCATTGAGTGATATGAACGCTAGAAAGCGTTTTGAACTTAAGGCGGAGGAGAATGAGACGGAATATGATATGCTGGAGACTCCGTCTTCCAGGATCTTAGGCTGGCTGCTTAGGTCGGGCTGGCTTAAGCGGATCGAGGATTACCATACGCTGGTGACGAATATCGTGATCCCGGATTACTCGGCGGTATTTATCGACGCCTTTGAACGTCTGGAGTCGGATGAGATGGAAGAGACGGAGATCTATATCCAGAATGTGTATGCCACGCTTTTCTTATTCCGTAACGATCCAAGGGGGAATCTGGGTATGCTGCGGACGGCCCTTGTGAATACGAGAAGACTGAATAAGGCGCTGCAGGATATGCTTCACAATATGGACAAGTTTTTTGCGAGGCTTTTGGATCAGGAGACTTACGGTGAGCTTCTGAAGGAACATCTGGACGGATATGTGGAGGCGGTCGTGCGCAGGAAGTACCATATCCTGAAGACTTCTGATAATTTCTATATCTATAAGATGGATATTAAGAAATGTCTCAGGGAGATGCGGGAGGATGAAGATTGGATCGAGGGTGTGAGAAGATCGTCCCGGGCGATCGGAGATACGTCAGACGATATACATGAGCTTCTGGATCTCATTGAGAGAGGCTTTGATGATATTGAGCATCGGATCTCCAATATGGACAAGGAGCACACGAAGTACGTGCGAGCGACGGTGACGAGGCTGAACTACCTCTTAAGCGGGCAGTCGGATACGAAGGGGCTTCTGGTGCGTCTTTTGAACCGTCTGGCAGCCGCGGATGATTCGGAAGAGATGCTCGCTGGGATTGCAGAGAAGATGAATCTGTCACATGTTGAGATGCTATCGGAGAAGCCGTTATATAAGCGCAGAAAGAGCAGGAAGGACTTCACGGGACAGATGGCGGAGGATACGGAGACAGAGGATCTTAAGAAGGAAGACGTTCTGAAGCTGAATCGTATTCAGGTCCGGTACAGCAAAGAGCAGATCGAGGAATTCATAGAGGAGCATATGCAGGAAGAGATCATGGATGCATCATGGATCGATATAAGGGATGAAGAGGAGTTCGAGAAGCTGATCCTGGCATATGATTACAGTACGAGAAGAAACAGCAGGTACATGATACTGGAAGAGGAATCTGAGCAGATCGAGAAGAACGGCTTCCGTTATCCGGCGCTTCGGTTCGTGCGCAGGAGGTGAGAACTATGAGCTTGTCAGATAAATTCTGGTCAGATGCCCGCCTTACGGACTGTACGCTGTGCCCCAGGCTATGTCATGCTAACCGCCTGGAGGGACAGGCAGGATACTGCGGGAGAGCCGCCGGGCTTGTTATTGCCAGGGCGGCTCTTCATATGTGGGAGGAAGAGTGCATTTCCGGGGTAAATGGTTCCGGCACGGTGTTCTTCGCGGGCTGTAATATGGGATGCATCTTCTGCCAGAACTATAAGATATCCAGAGCCGGCCGGGCAGCGGTGAGGCCGGATTGCCAAAGGACGGCGGATGGGAGGATCGGGACAGAGGTCACGGCGGGGAGGCTTGCGGAGATCTTCCTGGAGCTTGAAGGACAGGGCGCGAACAACATCAATCTGGTGACGCCGACCCACTATGTACCGCAGATCACAGAGGCATTGGATATAGCGAAGAGAAAGGGAATGAAGCTTCCCGTCGTGTACAATACAAGCGGTTACGAGAGGGCGGAGACGATTCGGATGCTGAGGGGGTATGTGGATATCTACCTGCCGGATCTGAAATATATGGATGCAGGGCTTGCGGCAGAGTATTCCGGTGCGCCGGATTATCCTTGGTATGCGAAGAAGGCGTTAGAAGAGATGTATTTGCAGACGGGGGATTTTCACATCGATGAAGATACTGGGCTGATGACAAAAGGAGTTCTGGTGCGCCATCTGGTGCTTCCGGGCCACGTGAGGGATTCGAAGGAAGTGATCCGTTACCTGTATGAGACATACGGTAACAGTATCATGATCAGTATTATGAACCAGTACACCCCGATGCCGCAGGTCAAGGGGCATAAGCATCTGGGGAGGCGGGTGACAAGAAGAGAGTATGAGAAGGCGGTGGATTATGCTCTTGGCCTTGGCGTGGAATGCGGATATATCCAGGAGGGCGAAGCCGCCCTGGAGAGTTTTATCCCTGAGTTTAAGTGAGCATAAACTTATTGATCACGTGCAGTACGCCGCCCTCGTCGTTTGATTTGGTGATATAATCTGCCTTTTCAAGCACTGCCGGCTGCGCGTTTGCCATGGCGACGCCGAGTCCGGCAGTCTCTATCATGGTCAGATCGTTGTATCCGTCGCCGCAGCAGATCATCTGATCCGCGGTAAGGCCGATTCCGCTTAAAAGGCGCAGCAGAGAATGAGCCTTATCGATACCTCTCGGCATGATCTCTAAGAAGAAGGGATCGGAACAGTAGACAGAGAGGTAGGAGTGAAAATAATCGATCACTTCTGCCTTGACAAGGGGGATGATCTCGGGTGATCCGGTAATCAGAAGCTTGTTCTCGGTTCCCGTCAGCATGGCAGGGAAGTCCTCTGCTTCGACGATAGGCATGTGGTTGATCCGGGATTCCAGTTCCGTATATTGATTAGGGCGGATACCGGAGATAAGGGCGTCGGGCGTGTAGCCGACAACGTCAATTCCGGAATATTTCCTGGCAATATAGAAGATCGGCTCTGCAACATCTGGCGGCAGCAGCTTCTCATAGATGATCTTCTGGCTTCGGCAGTCGGTGATGCGCCCGCCGTTGAAGGAGAGAATATAACTGCCGTATTCTCCCAGATGAAGCTGTTCGGCAAGCGGAACAACGCCCTTTGTAGGGCGTCCGCTTGCCAGAACGACTTTTTTTCCTTGTTCTTGTATCGCAATCAATGCATCCAGAGTGGGGCGCGTGATCTCCTTCGCGGAGTTTGTAAGCGTACCGTCCAGGTCCAGAGCTAGAATCTGATAATCCATAAATTACTCCCTATTGGTTGAATTGTTTCAGTGCGTCTATGATGTCGGGGAACTGCATGCCGTGGGAGGCTTTGACCAGCACGTTGTCGCCTTCTCTGATCAGATCCTTAGCCGCGTCAAGGAATGCGGCTTTTGATTCGAACCATACAGCCTCGGACTGAGAGGAGCACTTTGACGCTCCGTCTGCCAGATGCCGGGAAAGAGGGCCGATCCCGCAGATCAGGTCTACTCCCTGCTGTGCGGCGTATTCGCCCACATTCTGATGCAATTCCTGGGCGTCTTCGCCAAGCTCGTTCATATCGCCAAGGATGGCAACCTTCCGTCCGATCGCCATATTCAGCACGTCGATAGAGGCCTTCATGGACACAGGATTGGCGTTGTAACAGTCATCCAGGATGATCAGGTGTTCTGTTTTAATAATGTTATTGCGTCCGGGGATAGAAGGAAGCCCTTCGATCCCGGCCTTGATCTCCTCGGTGGTCAGACCGAGCGTATAACCGACGGCGGCGCCTGCAAGGGCGTTGCTCACCATATGGATTCCGGGCAGCGGCACCGTACAGTCAAAAGAGGTCTGATCCGGCAGATGGATCGTGCAGGCAGTTCCCTTAAGGCCGAGAGCCTGCATGTTATCTGCACGGAACTGGCTGTTGTCCCCGAAGCCGAAGAAGATGGGGCTGACTCCCTTGATCGGGGATGTCTGCGCCAGAAGGTCGTCGTCTCCGTTCAGGATGATGGTTCCGCCGTTCTTCATATCCTGGATCATCTGGGTCTTCTCACGGAAGATCCCTTCTCTTGTCTTGAAGAATTCCAGGTGCGCGACGCCGATGTTGGTGATCACGCAGATATCGGGAGCTGCGACAGAAGAGAGCCGGCGCATCTCGCCGAAGTGATTCACCCCCATCTCCAGGATCGCGACCTGATGGGTCTCATCCATCCCAAAGATGGTGATGGGAAGCCCCCATTCGTTGTTGAAATTCCCCAGTGTCTTATGCACACAGTATTTCTGCGCGGCAACAGAGGCGATCATCTCCTTTGTACTCGTCTTACCCGCGCTTCCGGTAATGCCGACAACCTTGATATCGAAGGAATCACGGTAGAGCTTCGCAATGTCAAGAAGCGCCTGACCGGTAGATTCCACCAGAATATAGGGGAAGTCCGTCTCGCCCAGATCTTCATGGGATACTACACAGAGCGCCCCGGACTTGACCGTATCCGGGATAAATTTGTGCGCATTGACGTTAGCGCCGTCGATCGCAACAAATAGATAGCCGGGCTTAACCTTACGGCTGTCGATAACGACGCCTTCCGCTTCTCTGTCAAGAAGGGCGCTGTCGCCGTAGTAGGTTCCCTGGCAGGTCTGTGTAATGTTTCTCAGTGTGAGATTCTTCATAGGGCAGCCTCCTTAATAACGCGCTTTGTAGGATTCGTCGATGATCCGCTGGCAGAGGGCGCTGTATTCAAGTCCGGCTGCCTTGGCTGCCTTCGGAAGAAGGCTGGCAGGAGTCATTCCCGGCAACGCGTTTACCTCAAGGCAGTAGAAGCTGCCGTCCTCGTCATCGACAATAAAATCAGCCCTTGAATAGACGTCCATCCGCAATGCCTCAAAGGCCTTCTCGCCGGCCTTTTGGATCTTCTGCTGGGTCGCGGCGTCAATAGACTGCGGAGGACAGATCTCCTGCGCCCCGCCGTCCTGGTACTTGTTCTCATAATTGAAGAATCCGCTCTTCGGTATGATCTCAACCAGCGGAAGCGCCTTGCCGGCGATGATGCCGCAGGCAAATTCACGGCCCTTGATATAAGGCTCGATCACAACCTCTTCTTCCATATCGATCTCGAAGGAACGGCGGATCGCCTCTGTATATTCTTCCTCTGTATGGACAATATATACGCCGATACTGGAGCCGCTGGCACATGGCTTAATCACCAGCGGAAGATAATAGCCAAGCTCCGTAAGAGGCGTATCCTTCGTCTTCCTCGTCAGAGAAGTGCCTCTTGGGGTCGGAACGTCCGACATCTTGAAGATCTGTTTTGCCACAAGCTTATTCATAGACAGAGAGCATCCAAGAGCGCTGGGGCCGGTATATCGGATTCCCAGGACGTCGAAGGTTGCCTGTAACTTGCCGTCTTCTCCTATGGATCCGTGAAGACCCATGAATGTGATATCCGCCATCTGGCATAGTTCAATGACGTTCGGTCCAAGCATACAGTCAGACTGATCGGGACGGGATCTCTTAAGAGCGTCAAGATCCGGCGCTGTGGTTTTGATCCCGTCTGCGATCTCAAGGCCTGCTCCCGGAAGGTCGAATACCTCCATAAGCCTGTCGGCATCATATGGAAATCCGAAAAATACATCCATTAAGAATGCCTGATGCCCCATCGCGCGCAGCGTCCGGCAGATTCCGGCGCCTGAAGTCAGTGAAACATCGCGCTCCGGGCTTAATCCGCCCGCTAATACAATAATCTTCATATAATAGTCTCCTTTTTCGTAACTTACTCGGTAATGCTCATCTTATTCAGCAGAGCTTTCTTTACTTCGTAGAGCTTCGGCGACAGATCTACATAGACTCTGTGCGGATAGAACAATCGCTTGGTCTCTTCCCACAGCGTCTTCTTCTCCTGACGGCAGTATTCCGCGATCTCCTTTACAGAAGGTGACTTGTAGATGCATTCGCCGTTGCGGAATATCGGTACAAGAATCTCGCGCATAGTGTAGGATCCGCCCGGAAGCTTCGTCTTCTTCCAGGTATCGATCGGATCGAACAGGAGCATATCTTCGTCTGTGTCAAAGGTCTCGTCGGCAAAGCAGATCAGATCGGCCTTCACCTTTCCTGTTGTTTTATCATAGATTCTAAAGATTGTTTTGTTACCGGGATTTGTAATTTTCTCTGTATTTTCGGAAATTTTTATCTTCGGTACAAATTCGCCGGCTTCATTCTGAATCGCGGCAAGCTTGTACACACCGCCGAAGGAAGGGTTGTCCTTGGAGGTAATAAGATTCGTTCCGACTCCCCAGGAATCAATGGCAGCCCCCTGGACCTTAAGGTCGTGCAGAAGATACTCGTCCAGATCGTTGGATGCACAGATCGAAGCGTCGGTGAATCCGGCGGCGTCAAGCATCTTCCGCGCCTCCTTGGACAGGTAGGCAAGGTCGCCGCTGTCCAGACGGATTCCGTATTTCTTGAATGCCTTTCCCGCGTCGCGGAATTCCTCGAATACGCGGATCGCGTTGGGGACTCCTGACTTCAAAGTATCATAGGTATCTACCAGAAGCGTACAGTTGTCGGGATACATCTCGGCATAAGTCCTGAAGGCCGTATATTCGTTGGGGAAGCTCATGATCCAGCTATGGGCATGAGTTCCCATCACAGGCACGTCGAAAAGCTGCCCGGCCAGGACATTAGAGGTTCCGACGCATCCTCCGATGATAGCGGCGCGTGCGCCGTACAGGCCGGCGTCCGGTCCCTGCGCCCTTCTGAGGCCGAATTCCATGATACCGTCGCCTGCGGCGGCAAATACCACGCGGGACGCCTTGGTGGCGATCAACGACTGGTGGTTGATGATGTTCAGGATCGCCGTCTCAACCAACTGGGCCTCCATGATCGGCGCGATGACCTTTAATATAGGTTCCTTGGGAAATATAACGGTTCCTTCCGGGATGGCATAAATGTCTCCGCTGAAATGAAAACCGCTCAAATATTGCAGAAAATCTTCGCTGAATATGCCAAGCCCCCTCAGATAATCGACGTCCTCGTAAGTGAAATTCAGATTCTTGACATAGTCGATCACCTGATTAAGCCCTGCGCAGACCGAATATCCGTTGTTACAAGGATTCTGACGGAAGAATACGTCGAAGATGACTTTTTCCTGCTGTCCCTGGGCATAATAGCCCTGCATCATGGTCAGCTCGTACAGGTCTGTCAGCAAAGTTAAATCTCGTCTGTTCATTTTTACAGCTCCTTTGGATTGAATAATTTGTCACCCATTATATCACTACTGCATCATTTCGTAAATTAAATATTTTAATTATACGAGTTCCTGGTTCCGGTTAATGGTCTCCTGAATGATGCCCTGACAATAACTGCCGATACGTTTTTTGGTGTCTTTGTCCAGTTCTTTAGGGTAGATGGGCTTCCCGTATTCGATCACCACATGGGTCTTCTCGATCCTTGGGATGTGCTTTTCGAACATGGTGTGTGTATTGTTCATACTGATCGGGATGATAGCGCAGCCGGATTTTTCTGCTATTTTGAAGGAACCGTTATGGAAGGGGAGCATACTTAACTCCTCGCCGTCGTTGCGGGTCCCTTCAGGGAAGATACATACGGATATTCCGTTTTTCACATAATCTATCGCCTCGAGGATGCTTTTGAGACCTTCCTTGGGGTTATCCCGGTCAAGGAAGAGACAGTGAAGCCGTGTCATCCAATCCCTAAGAATAGGGTAGCGCAGCATCTCCTTTTTGGCGACGTATCCGGTCAGCCTCTTGCACCGGGAATAGGTCAGCAGAATATCAAAATAACTCCTGTGATTCGCGATGAACAGCACCGGTTCGTCTGGAATGTTCTCCTCTCCGATCACAGTTGCAGTAACTCCGGTAATCTTAAGGATTCCGCGGAAAGCCCATTGAACGAGCCGGAGGCAGCGGTAATCGCTTGCCTCCTGATCGAACTTGCTGCGGATCCATTCGACGATCAGTATCGGAATTCCGAATAATAAGAAGGAGAACAGAAACAGGACCAATAATATAAATCGTATCATCTGCCGATTCCTCCTGTCTGCTTAACGGCCGCATCGGTAACCTCTTCGTCCGGCGCATCCTCTGTGGACAGCTTTTCTGTCTCGGTCAAACTCTCCGCATTAGCATCCTCTGTGGACAGCTCGTTCTCTTCGGCCAAATCCTCTGCATTAGCATCCTCTGTGGACAGCGTAACCTCTTCGACTGAGTCCTCCGTACTGGCAGGAGCGGCGTCTTCCTCTGGCTCATCTATCGTATGTCTGCCGTATAATACGGTAAGCTCTTTTAATTTCTCTGCAAGCTCACTGCGCAGGACACCGTCTGCGAAACGCCAGTTCCAGTTGCCGGAGGCGGTCCCGGGGGTATTCATCCTGGCATCGGAGCCGTAACCCAGAACATCCTGGAGCGGGAAGATGGCATAGCCTGCAATGCTGGAAAGAGCCGTGCGGATCAGTTCCCATCCCGGCTTCAGATCATCGGTGCTGCGGGTGTATAAGCGCACCTTCTTCCTGCATTCGCAAGAAAGATTCTGATACCATCCAAGAGAGGTATCGTTGTCATGGGTGCCCGTGTAGCAGATACAATCCGTAGTTGTGAACCGATGCGGCAGATAATCGCTCTCGCCCAGGCTGTCGAAGGCGAACTGCAGCACCTTCATTCCTGGGAAACGGAAAGCCCGTCTAAGGGCGTCGACCTCAGGTGTGATGATACCAAGATCCTCTGCGATGATCGGAAGGCCGTCTCCAAGCGCTTCCTGGATTGCCTGGAACAGCTCATATCCGGGCGCAGGGATCCACTTGCCGTTGATAGCGGTCTTCTCCCCGTAAGGAACAGACCAGTAGGCTTCGAATCCGCGGAAATGGTCGATCCGCAGGATATCGAGAGAACGCAGCTGATGCCGGATGCGGGAGATCCACCAGGAGAATCCGTCTTCCTCATGGGCATCCCAATCGTACAGAGGATTCCCCCACAACTGTCCGGTTGCGGAGAAATAATCCGGCGGCACGCCTGCAACCTTAAGCGGGAAGCCTTTGGAGTCTAATTGGAACAGATGTTGGTTCGCCCACACATCCGCACTGTCCATAGATACGAAGATCGGGATGTCCCCTATAATCTGAACGCCATGCCCGTTAGCGTACGCCTTAAGAGCAAGCCATTCCTTATAAAATATAAACTGCATGAATTGATAGAATCCGATCTCTTCCTTCAGGGTCTTACGAAGGGTCTGTTTGAAGACTTCCGTAGGACGCCTTAAGCGGTCGTCCCACTTAAGCCAGCTGACCCCGCCGTTAACGTCCTTGCATGCCATGAAGAGGGCATAATCAGTAAGCCAGCCGCTCTCCTCCTGTACGAAATCCAGAAATTCCTTATAAAGCGGACGGCTCTGGTATGTGCGGTCTGTAAAACGTGCATAGGCTTTCTTAAGGATCGCCTGCTTCCAGGGAATGATTCTTCCGTAATCAATATGCTCCGGGTCGGAGTCAGGGACGCCGGCCAGATCGCCTGAATCGAGAAGTCCAAGCTCAGTCAGGTGCAGAGGGCTTATCAGGAGCGGCTGTCCTGCGTAAGCCGAGAAGCTCTGATAAGGAGAATCACCGTAACCTGTGTGTGTCAGCGGGAGGATCTGCCATAGATGCTGTCCTGCCTTCTCAAGAAAATCTACAAACTCATAAGCTGTCTGCCCCAGGTCTCCAATCCCGTATGGAGAGGGAAGAGAGGTAGGGTGCAGTAAAATTCCGGAAAGTCTTTCGTTATCTCTCATACATATCTCCTTCATGTTCACTGGCGGCATATTCTTACGCCAGGTCAATAATAAAACTAATTATACTACAAAAATGGAATTTTTCATAGAGTAACCGTGTATGATATAGAGAGAATATATTCTGTCAAGTTACAGCAAAGCGGACTGTAACTTAGCCAAGGAGTAACCGTGAGGAAAAAATATCTTCTCCTGCTGCCGCTTATCGTCCTGATACTGACGGCATGCTCCGTAAGGAAGGCGGATGATAAAAAATTAAGAGACGTAGAATTTACCGTACTTGACAAGGATGATGTTCCCGAAGAATTCATGGCCAAGATCGAGGAAGCGAAGGAAGGACAGGTCAAATTAAGCTACGCAGACCGGGGATATCTGTATATAGCCAGAGGATACGGACAGAAGGACACCAGCGGATACAGCGTAGAGGTCCGCAGATGCTATGAGACAGAGAATGAGATACACGTTGAGACCGGTCTGTTAGGTCCGGGAAAGGAAGAGAAGATCCTTAAGAAAAAGACCTGCCCTTATGTAGTGATAAAGACAGAGTATACAGATAAGCAGATAGAATTTGATTAGGAGGTTTGGTCATGGAATATGTGACAAAGCAGATGCAGACTTACAAGACAGGGAATATGATCACCGACCAGTTTTATATTGACGATGATTACAATGTACCTGATGCGAAAAATGATGTGAAAAAGGTGATTCTGGGCGAAGGGACGCTCACCGTAGAAGATATGAAGGCAGTGGAGAATTACATAAGGGTGTCCGGGAAGCTGAATTTTAAAGTGCTGTACGTGACGGAAGAGGGGGAGACCAGACTGTCCTGCCTGGAAGGAAGAATTCCGTTCGAGGAAATGATCTACCTGGAGCAGGAACCTGCCGGAAGCCTGTTCGTCCAGTCGTCAAGCGCGGATATCACCGTTACGGCGATCCATTCCAGGAAGCTTAGCATCAAGACGCTTGCGGAGCTTACCATCAGTTCCGAAGGGAAACAGGAAGCGGAGCTGACGACGGATATCGAGTGTGAGACGCCGCTCTATAAAAGGTTCGAGAACAAAGAATTCCTGAAAGTATTTACAACAAAAAAGGACACCTACCGTATCAAGGAAGAGGTATCCATCAACGGAACGAAGGAGAATATCGGAACGCTGCTGTGGACGGAGGTTACCGGACGGAAGCTTGATACACGCTTGGAGGATGATGAACTGCGGCTCCAGGGAGAATTGCTCCTGTTCTGCTTCTATGAATCGCTTGACGGCAAGACAGACTGGATCGAGCAGACCGTTCCTTATGAGGGACGAATAGAATGTTACGGAGCGAAGGATAATATGTATCATCAGATCTATCCAGATCTTACAGATGTCAATATTGACGTGAGGATGGATGAAGACGGCGAGATGCGCCTGATCGGAATCGAGGCGACCCTGGAGGTGCGCCTGACCGTATACGAGGAGGAACGCCTGGAGATCCTTGCAGACGCGTATTCCCTGGATCAGATCTGCACGCCGAAGGTTACGGAGGAAGAGATGGAACGTCTGATCCTGCAGAATCATTCCAAGTGTAAGGTGTCCGAACAGTTATCGCTGCCGGAGATCAAGGATGATATCCTGCAGATATGCCACAACAGCGCGCGCATACAGATTGAACATACGGAAACTGCCGAGGGAGGGATTCAGATCGAGGGAGTGCTTCATCTGAGCTTCCTGTATGTCAAGGCGGATGATGCGATCCCGTTTGACACCTGGCAGGGGATGGTTCCGTTCTCATATCTGCTGGAGAGCAATGAGACTGCTGAAGATATGAAATACGGGCTGACATACGCGGTTGAGCAGCTGTCGGTCGGGCTTCTCGGAACGGATGAGATCGAGGTCAAGGCGGTTCTGGCGTTCAATAGCTTTCTGAAAGCTCCGGTACGGATCAGAAATATCAAAGAGGTTGAATTCACGCCGTTTGATCTGGAGGAGTTGGAGAAACGCCCGGGGATCACGGGCTATATCGTCCGCGACGGAGATATCCTGTGGGATCTGGCTAAGAAATATAATACAACGGTAGAAGGAATCATGGAGGTCAATGATCTGGAATCGGGCGACATAAAAGCGGGCGACAGGATATTGATTTTTAAGGAAAATATGAGTATACTATAAGCACACTGTATACAAGATACAAGGAGAAAACATATGGATAAATTAGAATTAAAGGCACTGGGAAAGATTAATCTGGGTCTGGATGTATTGGGGAAACGGCAGAACGGATATCATGACGTCCGCATGGTCATGCAGACGGTCTATCTCTATGATCAGGTTCGGATCGAGAAGGCGAAGGAGCCGGGGATCCATTTATCCTCCAATCTCTTCTATCTTCCGGTCAACGAGAATAATCTGGCGTACCGGGCGGCAGACCTTCTGATGAAGGAGTGCGGGATCAAGGAGGGGGTGAAGATCACGCTGGAGAAGCACATCCCGGTGGCGGCCGGGATGGCGGGCGGCAGTTCGAATGCTGCCGCGGTCTTGTTCGGGATGAACCGCATGTTTGCCTTGGGCCTGTCGCAGGAGGAGCTGATGGCTCTTGGGGTGACGCTTGGGGCAGACGTGCCTTACTGCATCCTTCGCGGAACGGTTCTTGCAGAAGGGATCGGGGAACGTCTGACGCCTCTTCCGGCTATGCCGAAGTGCTATGTTCTGCTTGCCAAGCCGCCGATCAGCGTTTCGACCAAGACGGTCTACGAGAAGCTGGATTCCCACGCGATCGAAGAGCATCCGAATATTGACGGGATCATAGAGGGACTTAGGAGACAGAACCTAGACCAGGTGGCGGCCAGCATGGGAAATGTACTGGAGAGGGTCACCGTGGAGGAATATCCGGTGATCGAGGAGATCAAGGCGGTTATGCGCGGCGAGGGAGCGCTTAACGCAATGATGAGCGGCAGCGGCCCCACGGTCTTCGGTTTATACGACGATAAGAGAAAAGCCAGAAAAGCGGCCTTCCGAATCAAAGAGCAAGGCCTCGCCCGACAAACCTACGTCACAAGCATACATAATGCGAGGAGGAAGGCGAATGCGAAGCATTATTAAAATGCCTTCCGACGAAATGCCGCCGAGCGAAGAGAGGGGGCAAGACCAAGAGGAGGAAGGCCAATGCGAAGCATTATTAAAATGCCTTCCGGGGGCAAAACCAAGAGGAGGAAGAAGGAATGGAACTAAAGGTGAATATGAACGAGTATCTGCCGCTTAGGGACGTGGTGTTCAATACACTGCGTCAGGCGATCCTGCGCGGGGAGCTTAAGCCGGGTGAAAGGCTGATGGAGATCCAGCTTGCGAATAAGCTTGGCGTCAGCCGGACACCGATCAGGGAGGCGATCAGGAAGCTTGAACTGGAAGGACTTGTGCTCATGATCCCAAGGAAGGGGGCGGAGGTCGCAGATATCTCAGAGAAGAGCCTGAGGGATGTTCTGGAGGTACGGAAGGCACTGGAGGAACTGGCTGTCACGCTCACCTGCGATAAGATCACGAAAGCCCAGATCGCAGAGCTTAAGGCGGCCGCGGAGGAATTCAGGAAGACGCTTAAGAGCGGTGATATCACACAGATCGCGGAGGCGGATGTGAATTTCCATGATATCATCTATATGGCGACGGATAACCAGAAGCTAATCCTGCTGCTGAATAACTTAAGGGAGCAGATGTACCGCTACCGAATTGAATATCTGAAGAGGCCCGAGGCGTACCCGAAGCTTCTCTCCGAGCATGAGGAGATCATCCGCCGGATAGAGAAGAAGGAGAAGGAAGAGGCGGCGGATATGGTGTGCAAGCATATCGACAATCAGGTAGAAGCGGTCATGGATACGATCCGTATGAAAAATAATTAAAAAAATGAATAAATCCTGTATCATATGTCAAGACTCCTGATATCAGAAAGGAGGCAGTTACATATGAATATAAGGAAAGAAATTAATATTGGCTATAGAATCCGGCAGGTGATCTGTGCTATACTGAGTATCTGTATTGCGGCGATACTGACAGGCGCGATCGTGGAACGAAGGATGGAATGGGTGGAGGCGAAGATGTCCCGTACACAGGAGACGCTGGCCCAGGAGGTGCTGCGGTTCCATGTTCTTGCCAACAGCGACAGTAATGAAGACCAGGAGGTAAAGCTTAAGGTTCGGGATAAGGTTCTTGCATATATGGAAGAGAATATGACTTTGCAATTGCAGGAAGAGCCGGATGCCGGGAAGACGAAGGCCTGGATAGAGGCGCATCTGGAAGAGATAGAGAGGACGGCCGACCAGGTGCTTGAACAAGAAGGATATCCGTACCGTTCCGAAGCAGAGCTTGAAGTCACGTATTTCCCGGATAAGCAGTACGGCGATATCTTCTTTCCGCAGGGAGAATATGAGGCGCTGCGGATTCGGCTGGGCGACGCGCGGGGGCATAACTGGTGGTGCGTCCTGTATCCAAGCCTGTGTTTTACCGATACGACCTGTACGGTGGTCAGCGACGAAGGGAGAGAAGGGCTTAAGGAAGTCCTGACGGCGGAAGAATATGAGATGGTTACGGCCACATCGGATTTTAAGATAAAATGGTTCTTCTTTGGAGACATAGATTGATGTACGGGAACAAATTTACGGGGGCAATTCATGACTGAATTTTTAGTTAGGTGTTTTGTAAAAGAATACACAGAGATAGAGAAGGTGTCTGTCAGGACCGCCTATGGGATATTGGCGAGTGTGGTAGGCATCTTTTGCAATGTGTTATTATTCGGAGTAAAATGGACAATAGGATATCTGATGCACAGTATATCGGTTATGGCCGATGCATTTAACAATCTGTCGGACGCGGGCTCGTCTGTCATCGGGCTGGTGGGAGTGAAGATGGCGAGCAAACCGGCGGACCGGGATCATCCTTTCGGACACGGCCGGATCGAATATATTGCGGCGCTGATCGTCGCGTTTTTGGTCATGGAGGTCGGATTCACATTTTTCAAGGATGCGGTCGGGAAGATCCGGGAGCCGGAGGAGCTTAAGTTTCAGGCGCTGTCCGTCATGATCCTGGTCTTATCCGTTGGAGTGAAGCTGTGGCTGTGTTTCTTTAACCGGAAGCTCGGGCGAAGGATCGATTCCAAGGTGATGCTTGCGACGTCGACGGATGCCCTTGGGGATGTAGTTACGACGACAGCGACGATCGCGTCGGTCCTGTTCTTTCGGATGACGGGGATCAATGTGGACGGGATCGTCGGATTGGGGGTATCCTTAGTGGTTATGTGGGCAGGTATCGGAATTGCGAGGGATACGCTGGAGCCTTTGATCGGAGAGGCAGTGGAGCCGGAGGAATATGCGAGGATCAAGGAATTCGTGGAGGGATATGACGGAGTGTTAGGCAGCCACGACCTGATCGTACATAACTATGGGCCGGGGAAGAATATGGCGTCCATCCATGCGGAAGTACCCAATGACGTGGAGATTGAGGCGTCTCATGAGATCATAGACAGGATTGAGCGGGATGCCGCCCGCAAGCTTGGAGTATTCCTGGTGATACACATGGATCCGGTGGAGACGAAGGACGCGCATGTGCTCCAGGTGCACCGCCAGGTTGAACAGATCGTTAAGGCATTGGATCAGGGGGTGTCGATCCATGATTTCCGTATGGTGAACGGCGAGGAGAAGGTGAAGCTGATCTTCGATATGGAAGTTCCCTATGAATACGATGCGAAGAGACAGGATGAACTTAAGACGACGCTGATCAAGCTTATTCAGATTACGGATCAGCGTTTTGAGTGTGCGATCACGACAGAAAGGAGCTATGTGGCCAGTGCAAAAGAATAGTGAGCAGAACAGATATACATTTGAGGGAAGGATCCGGTTCAGTGAAGTGGATCATACCAAGAAGATCACATTGCCGGGGATCATTAACTATTTCCAGGACTGCAGCATCTTCCATTCAGAGGATCTGGGCGTCGGGATCGACTACTGTGCAGAGCATGGAAGGGCGTGGGTATTGTCCGCGTGGCAGGTGGCAGTAGAGAGATACCCGATGCTGGGAGAGAAGATCAGCGTGAGTACCTGGGCAACGAAGTTTGAGGGATTGTTCGGGACGCGTAATTTCCTTATGACGGATGAAAAGCAGCAGACGGCGGCGTATGCCAATTCTGTGTGGGTCTATATGGATGCAAGGAAAGGACGGCCCGCGAAGCCGGATGAACATGAGATTACGCGCTACGGTACTGCCGAACCTCTGCCGATGGAGTATGCGCCGCGCAAGATCGCGCTTCCCGGGCAGTTCGAGGATGGAGAAGCGTTTCCGGTGAGGAGATACCACATTGACACGAACGAGCATGTGAACAATTGTCAGTATGTCCAGATGGCGCTGGAAGGGCTTGCGGAAGAGACGGAGATCAGGAAGCTTCGTGTAGAGTACAAAAAATCGGCGGTATACGGGGATATTATTTACCCCCAATATGCAAGGGAAGATGAACGGACGGTGGCAAAACTGTGCGACAGAGCGGGGAAGCCTTATGCGGTGGTGGAGTTCAGAGCATAGAAACAACAGAAAAAGAGAAGAGGGATAAGATATGGCTTTATCAGAGAATCTGGGAAAAAAAGTAAGATTAATGATCGTAAAGGAAGTGGAATTCGGTGTATATCTCGGCAACAGCCAGGAGAAGGTGCTGCTTCCGAAGAAGCAGGTGCCAAGAGGCCTGGAGGCTGGAGATCCGGTGGAGGTATTCCTGTACAAGGATTCCGCGGACAGGCTGATCGCAACTACGAATGAACCGAAGATCACGCTGGGGGAATTGGCGGTGCTTAAGATCGCGGATGTAGGGAAGATCGGCGCTTTCCTGGATTGGGGGCTTGAGAAGGATCTGCTGCTTCCGTTCCGGGAGCAGACGGCTAAGGTGAAGAAGGGGGACGAGGTGCTTGTCGCCCTGTACGTGGACAAGTCCGAGCGGCTGTGCGCGACAATGAAGGTCTATGATAAGCTGCGGCAGGATTCACCTTACGGGAAGGACGATCAGGTAGAAGGGATCGTCTATGACACCAGTGATAATTTCGGTGTGTTTGTGGCGGTGGACGACTGCTATTCTGCATTGATACCCAAGAGAGAGGCATTCGGAAGCCTCAGGGTAGGAGAGAGAGTCCGCGGGCGGGTCATCAGGGTCCGTGAGGACGGGAAGCTCGATCTTGCAGTGAGAGAGAAGGCATTCCTTCAGATGGACGCGGACGCACAGATGATCATGGAGAGGCTGAACGACTGCAAGGGGAAGCTGCCATTTACAGACAAGGCGGACCCGGAGCGGATCAAAGCTGAATTCGGGTTGAGCAAGAACGCGTTCAAGAGAGCTGTCGGACGTCTTCTGAAGGAAGGAAAGATCGAGATCCGTGAAAAATCTATTGAAATATGCAGAAAATAAGATATAATAAGGCATATGCAGTATATTCACATAGCATAGCAGGAAGGAGATTTTGCTGATTATGAAGGTACAGAATATAACCAATATTGATAAGTTTTTCACAGTAATCGATGAGTGCGCCGGAAAGGTTGAGCTGGTGACAGGAGAGGGGGACAGGCTGAATCTTAAGTCTAAGCTGTCCCAGTATGTGTCCATGGCGAATATATTCTCCAACGGAGAGATCCCGGAGCTTGAGATCATCGCATATGAGAAGGAAGATATCGACAGACTGGTGAAGTTCATGGTAGACGGCGAGTAGCAGCGGAGGTGTTCCCCTGATGAAAGGGGAGCACTTTTTGTCATATTGGAAACTTTTAAGGAGGGAGTATGAGTTTTGCACATCTTCACGTCCACACGGAATACAGCCTGCTGGACGGTTCGAATAAGATAAAAGAATGTATAGCACGGGTAAAGGAGCTTGGCATGGACAGCGTGGCGATCACAGACCATGGCGTGATGTTCGGAGTGATCGATTTCTACCGTGCGGCGAGAGCGGAAGGGATAAGGCCGATCCTTGGCTGCGAGGTCTATGTGGCGCCGGGCTCCCGGTTTGATAAGGAGGCGGTTGGCAGCGGGGACGACCGTTACTACCATCTTGTGCTGCTTGCAGAGAATGACAAGGGTTACCATAATCTGATGAAGATCGTATCGAAGGGATTTACGGAAGGGTATTACTATAAGCCCCGTGTGGATATGGAGGTATTAAGAGAGTTCCATGAGGGGCTGATCGCCTTAAGCGCCTGTCTTGCGGGCGAGGTTCAGAGGAATATCCTGCGCAATATGTATGAGGAGGGAAAGGAAGCGGCGCTTCGGTATCAGGAGATATTCGGGGAGGGGAACTTCTTCCTGGAGCTTCAGGATCACGGGATGCAGGAGCAGAAGCTTGTGAACCAGTCTTTGCTTCGGATGTCAAGGGAGACGGGGATCGAGCTTGTGGCGACCAACGATATCCATTATACCTATGCGGAGGATGAGAAGCCCCATGACATGCTTCTGTGTATTCAGACCGGCAAGAAGCTCTCGGATGAGAATCGGATGCGTTATGAGGGAGGCCAGTATTATATCAAGTCGGAGGAAGAGATGAGGGCGCTGTTCCCATACGCGCTGGAAGCTCTGGAGAATACGCAGAAGATTGCCGACCGGTGTAATGTGGAGATCGAATTCGGTGTGACGAAGCTGCCGAAATACGATGTGCCTGAGGGATATACATCCTGGGAATATCTGAACCATCTCTGCTATGAGGGGCTTAAGATGCGGTATCCCAAGATAGACGAGACGCTTACAGAACGTCTGGAATATGAGCTGTCAGTGATCAAATCCATGGGATATGTGGATTATTTCCTGATCGTGTGGGATTTCATCAAGTATGCGAAGGATCACGGGATCATGGTAGGGCCCGGGCGGGGGTCCGCGGCAGGGAGCATCGTAGCCTACTGCCTTGAGATCACCAGTATCGACCCGATCCGCTATCAGCTTCTTTTTGAACGTTTCCTGAACCCGGAGCGTGTATCCATGCCGGATATTGACGTGGACTTCTGCTTCGAGCGCCGGCAGGAGGTTATTAACTATGTAGTGGACAAGTACGGCACGGACCGGGTAGTGCAGATCGTCACCTTCGGTACTATGGCTGCCAAGGGTGTGATCCGAGATGTGGGAAGGGTCATGGACCTTCCTTATGCGTTCGTAGACGGGATCGCCAAAATGATTCCGAGAGGGCAGAATAACCAGCCGGTTTCGCTGGAAAGGGCTCTGGAAATGAACCCCGATCTTAAGAAGCTGTATCAGGAGGATGAACAGGTTCACGAGCTGGTGGACATGTCGAGAAGGTTAGAGGGTCTGCCGAGACATACGTCCATGCATGCGGCGGGAGTCGTGATCAGTCAGAAGTCCATAGATGAGTATGTGCCCTTATCCCTGGGCTCCGACGGATCCGCAGTGACACAGTTCACCATGACGACGCTGGAAGAGCTGGGGCTTTTGAAGATGGATTTCCTGGGGCTTCGGACGCTGACGGTGATACAGGACGCCGCAAGGCTGGCAAGCAAGAGTACGGGCAGCACGGTCGATATGGAGAAGATCGATTATGATGACAAGAAAGTATTAGATTCTATCGGAACAGGGAGAACAGACGGGATCTTCCAGTTGGAGAGCGGCGGGATGAAAGGATTCATGAAGGAATTGAAGCCGCAGAATTTGGAGGATGTGATCGCGGGGATCTCACTGTACCGCCCGGGACCGATGGACTTCATCCCTCAGTATATCAAAGGGAAGAACCATCCGGAAAGCATTGCCTATGACTGCCCGCAGTTAGAGCCGATCCTTGCGCCGACCTACGGCTGTATCGTCTATCAGGAGCAGGTCATGCAGATCGTGCGCGATCTGGCAGGATATACCCTTGGACGAAGCGATCTTCTGCGCCGCGCTATGTCCAAGAAGAAGGGCGAAGTCATGCGCAGGGAGCGGGAGAGCTTCGTGTACGGGAATGCCGCCGAAGGAGTTCCGGGCTGTATCGCCAACGGGATACCGGAAGCGGTTGCCAATAAGATCTACGATGAGATGATAGATTTTGCGAAGTATGCATTTAACAAATCCCACGCGGCGGCTTACGCGGTCGTGGCATATCAGACTGCGTGGCTTAAGTGTTATCATCCGGTTGAATTCATGGCGGCTCTTATGACCTCTGTGATCGACGTGCCGAGCAAGGTGGCGGAATATATCTATACCTGCCGGCAGATGGGGATCGATATCCTGTCGCCGGACATTAATAAGGGGGTTGGTAATTTCTCTGTTGACGGCGGAAATATCAGGTACGGCCTTACGGCGATCAAGAGCATCGGCCGGCCGGTGATCGCGTCGATCATTGAAGAGAGAGAGGCCAGAGGCGAATTCAAGAACCTGAAGGACTTTATAGAGCGTCTTTCGGGCAAGGATATCAACAAACGGACCATCGAGAACTTTATAAAATCCGGCGCCTTTGACAGCCTTGGAGGAACCAGGAAGCAGTTCATGATCATCTACATACAGATCATGGATCAGGTAAACCGCGAGAAGAAATATTCCATGACGGGTCAGATGTCTCTGTTTGATATGGTGGACGACGATCAGAAGGCGGAATTTGATATTCCGCTCCCGGATGTGGGAGAGTACGAAAAAGAGACGAAATTCGCCTTTGAGAAGGAGGTTTTGGGCGTCTACTTAAGCGGTCATCCAATGGAAGAGTACGAGGAGAAGTGGCGGAAGAACATCACCAGGACGACTCTTGATTTTCAGTTGGACGAAGATACAGGGCGAACCAAAGTACATGACGGGGCGAGGGAGACGATCGGAGGAATGATCACTTCCAAGACGATAAAATACACGAAGCAGAACAAGGTGATGGCGTTCGTTACGTTAGAAGATCTGGCGGGTTCCGTGGAGGTAGTGGTATTTCCGCGGGATTACGAGAGGAACCAGCAATATCTGAATGAAGAAGGGAAGGTGTTCATCCGGGGAAGAGTGTCGGAGGAGGACGAGGCGGCGAGCAAGCTGATCTGTGAAAAGGTCATACCCTTCGAACAGACGAGAAGGGAGCTGTGGCTGCAGTATGCGGATAAGGACGCTTATCTTGAACAGGAGGGGGAACTTCTCAGCATGCTTCAGGATTCGGACGGGCAGGACTGCGTCGTCATATACTGCCGGAAGGAGAAGGCGGTGAAGCGGCTGCCGCTTAACAGAAGCGTGAACGCCGATAAACTTCTGCTGAACAAATTGACGAATTATCTCGGAGAATCTTGTGTAAAAGTGATAGAAAAAGCCATTGAAAACCTTAGTTAATTCATGTAAAATGTTGCCGAGAGAGACAGAGAATACGATAAAATGACTGCAATGGAGGAATGATTTATGGCAAAAGTAATTCGTACAATCGGAGTATTGACCAGCGGAGGAGATGCGCCGGGAATGAACGCGGCAATCCGTGCCGTTGTCCGTTCAGGTCTTACCAAAGGCCTGAGAGTCAGAGGAATCAGGAAGGGTTATCAGGGCTTGCTGGAAGAAGAGATCATAGACTTGTCCGCAAGAGATGTCTCTGATACGATCCAGCGCGGAGGAACGATCCTTCAGACTGCACGGTGCGAAGAGATGCGTACGGAAGACGGTCAGCAGAAAGCGGCCGCGATCCTTAAGAAGTACGGTGTCGACGGTCTGGTAGTAATCGGCGGAGACGGTTCTTTCGCCGGAGCGCAGGCGTTGGCGAACCTTGGGATCAACACGATCGGAGTTCCGGGGACGATCGATCTTGATATTGCCTGTACAGAGTATACGATCGGATTCGATACGGCTGTCAATACGGCGATGGAAGCGATCGACAAAGTACGTGATACATCCACATCTCATGAGAGATGCTCCATCATTGAAGTTATGGGAAGAGACGCCGGATATCTGGCTCTGTGGTGCGGAATTGCCAACGGTGCGGAGCGTATCCTGCTGCCGGAAGAGCACGGTTATGATGAGGCGGCGATCGTAGCGGATATCCAGGAGTGCAGGAAGCGCGGCAAGAAGAATTACATCATTATCAATGCGGAAGGTATCGGCGGTTCCATAGAGATGGCGGAGAGGATCGAAGCTGCAACCGGTATGGAGACCAGAGCAACGATCATCGGGCACATGCAGCGCGGCGGAAGCCCGACCTGTAAGGACAGAGTGTATGCGTCTATCATGGGTGCGATGGCGGTTGACCTTCTGATCGAAGGCAAGTCAAACAGGGTTGTCGGATATAAGCACGGCCAGTATGTCGATTTTGATATCAATGAGGCGCTCGGCATGCAGAAGGGAATTCCTGTGTATCAATATGAGATTGCGAAGCAGCTGGCTCTGTAAGAGCGGACGGCGGCTTGGAGGCGGCATGCGGCGGTAAGGCTTCTTACAGCGCGTGAGGCCGTGAAGAATACGTGACGGAAAAGAGATGATAATCAAGTTTATCGTCTCTTTTTGCATTCACATAATCTGACTGTCCGGGCAACAGTCATCCGCAGTTTGTATTTTGTGCTTGAAAATCTAAGTATCAGGCGGTACAATGAGTATTACGAATGACATAAAGGAGATTCAGGATGTGAGTAATTCGAATAGAACGGCTCCTGTCGGAGTATTTGATTCCGGTGTGGGCGGCCTGACGGTGGCAAGGGAGATCATGCGCCAGCTTCCAAGGGAGAATATGGTGTATTTCGGAGATACGGCGAGAGTACCGTACGGAAGCAAGTCCAGGAATAATATCATACGGTATTCCAGACAGATCATCAGATTCCTTCAAACGAAGGAAGTCAAGGCGATCGTGATCGCATGCAATACCGCTAGCGCATTAGCGTTGGATACTGTCAAGGAAGAGACAGATATCCCTATAATAGGGGTGATCGAACCGGGAGCCCGGGCGGCAGTACAGGCGACGGAGAACGGGATGATCGGAGTAGCCGGGACGGAGGCTACGATACAGAGCGAGACTTATACCAATGTGATCAGGAAGATGCGGCCGGATGCGGCTGTGATCGGCAAGCCCTGCCCGCTGTTTGTACCGCTGGTGGAGGAGGGATTCGCCAAGCACAGGATCACGGAGGAGGTGATCGATATCTATCTGTCAGAGATGAGGCAGACGGATATAGATACGATGATACTTGGATGTACTCATTATCCATTGCTTCGTTCGAGGATCATGGCATATTTCGGTGAAAAAGTACATATAGTAAATCCAGCGTATGAGACAGCCGTGGATCTTAAGAAGATACTTGATGAGAGCGGGATGGCGAACCTGTCGGATGCGGCGGCGGCATATGAGTTCTATGTAAGCGATGCGGCGGAGAAATTCACGCGGCTTGCGAACACCATCCTTCCTTATGATGTGGCAGCGACGAAGGTAGTCAATATAGAAGAATATTAGGTGGTATTATGACGAAGGAAGTATTATTGAGAATATCCGGCCTGCATTACGAGACGGCCGGCGTACCGGAAGAGGACGGGGAAGAGCCTATTGAAGTGATCACTCCGGCGACATATTATTATAAGAATGATAAGCATTATGTTATCTACGACGAAGTGGTAGAGGGGATGCCGGGAACGATCAGGAACAAAGTACGGATCACAGAGAGCGGTAAGCTGGAGATCCTAAAGAGCGGCCTGTCGAATACCCACATGATCTTTGAGAAGGATAAGATCAATATTACACAGTATGAGACTCCTTACGGAGAACTGCTGGTGGGGACGCACACGAAGGATATGCAGGTGGATGTGACGGACAAGAGTATAGACGTCCATGTGAATTATGCGTTGGATGTCAACAGCGAGACGATCGCGGACTGCAACATAGATATGAATATAAAAGCATTGGACCGGCCGTGATCCAATGCTTTTGGAATAGTTATACGTTATTTGGAAGCTGACTTCGCCTTGTCGCGCATCCTTGCGAAGAAGCCCTTCTTCTTCTGAGGCGTCTCGAGAGGGCTTCTTAAGCCCTTGACAGCGGTGATGTAGATTCCGCTTACGGTAGCCTTCACTTCTTTTTTAATGGGGATCAGCGGATAGATGTCCGCATCACACATTAACGTCATGATCTTCGGGCCGATCTTGGCTTTGACGACCGGAACCTTGGATCTGCGGAGATACTTGGGAGTATTCTCCAGAACGACTGCGGGAAGGCCGGCATCTTTGAGACGAAGACGTCCTTTGTCAATGATCAGCATGGATATGGTCTGCGCTACAGCGGCCAGCTGTTCCTGCTGTTCCGCCTGCTTCTTCTCAGCCCTCTTTCCAAGAAAATACAGTACGATACAGGCAATAATCAAAACGACCAGTATGACAAGCATTACGATGGTAAACGTGCTCATGGGTAAACCTCCTAAAATCTATTATGTACTCCCGGAATCTTTTGCGCCTGGTACATTGCGTTTCATGAAAAATATTGTACCATTCTTTAGGGGCAAGTGCAAGAGATTTGTGTATTACCTTATGTTTTATAAAGAGACGGCCGATAATTGAAGTAAGGGCGGGAATTGCACCGGCAGTTCCCGGGAGAGAAAGTGGTGACATAGTATGAAGATGTATGGAGATTACACGTTTTTACTGGACAAGTTGAATGTTCGGAATCATTCTCAGGTACAGGTTTTTCAGAATGGCACGAAGGTGGTGGAATTCGCGGATCAGTTCATAGAATCCCAGAAGGCGTCAGCGAAGGATAAGGTGTCGATCTCGAAAGAGGGGATGGATTTCCTGCGCGATCATTTGCCGGATGATACGGTTATGGAGGAGGGATCATTGCCCAAGGACGGCACGAAGCTGGTTATGGGCGACGGATTATCCCTGATGGACGGTCTGTGCAGGTCTTATATATTGAAGAGACTTGACAACATCGGCGTCAACGGCGCGAGCAGCAATCTCTATAATGAGATGGCGGCCCGCTACGAGGAAGAGATGGGCATGCGGGAAGGAAGAGAGATGTCGGATCATGCCGAGAGCCTGGCGCGCACGCATCTGGCCATGCAGGAGAAGATCAGGGAAGGCTATGCCAACGGTACGAGAGAGGTCTGGGTGCTGGATCAGAGCACGGGAGAAAATTTCAGCGGTGTGGAGTTCGAGATCGACGGGCATGCGGTGCGCTACCGCAAGCTTACGATGGAAGAGGAGCTTGACAGCATGGAGAAGGCCTTTGGTCTTTTGAAGCAGGATGTTGCAGTCCAGATCGCCAAGGAGAATGCCCAGAAGACCTATTGCTTTGAAGAAGGGGCTGATAAGCAGGACGACGCGGAGGCATGGTCGGCGGAGGATGCTTTCTGGAAGACGGCGAAGGTGACGGAGGCTCTCATCGATGAACTGGAGCAGTTGATCGATAAGATCGAAGAACTGCTTAAGAAGGAGGCAGAGAAGCCGGAGGATATCGGTGCAAGGCTTACGCAGGAGTTGCAGGCCCACGGCGCGCAGATCGTGGCTAGCGGGCAGAGGCAGGCGCAGTGTGCGAACTACCGGAAGATGAGCAAGATGACAATGGATGCGCAGTCTCTTCTGGGATATATCAAGGCGTAGGATGACAATGGATGCGCAGTCTCTTCTGGAATATATCAAGGCGTAGGAGGAAGTGAATGCTGGAGATAATAGGAGAGGGCGCCGTCGGCGGATACAGATGGATGCTCGATCATCTCTTTTTGATCAATATTGTATTTTCATTGCTGATCATCTTTTTTCAGCGGAGGAATCCCACGACAGTATGGGCGTGGCTTCTTCTGCTGTATTTTATTCCGGGCCTGGGATTCATCCTGTATCTGATTCTCGGTCAGAACTTCCGCAAGGACAGGATGTTCAAGATGAAGGAGATCGAGGGTGAGATCAAGTATGCCGTGCGCAGGCAGGAGGAATCCATTTACCGGAAGAAGCTTAAGCTGCGGGATCCGGAGCTTGAACGGTTCAAGCGGCTGATCCTGTATAATCTGAATGAAGGGGAGGCCGTGCTGACGGATAATAATGATATCCGTATCTTTACGGACGGGCGGGAGAAGTTCCAGGCCCTTCTCTCGGAGATGGATCACGCAAGGAATTATATCCATGTACAGTATTACATTATAAGAAATGATGAGCTCTGGAAGGAGATCGAAGAGGTCCTTGCGCGGAAGGCAAGACAAGGCGTGGAGGTCCGCGTCCTCTTTGACAGTATGGGATGCAGGGGGATGCATCGCTCAGACTGGGCCAGGATGGAGAGGGCCGGTATCCAGGTCGCCGAGTTCTTCCCGGCGCTCCTTGGGAAGCTTCAGCTTCGCGTGAACTACCGCAACCACAGGAAGATCGCAGTGATAGACGGAAGGATCGGGTTCGTCGGCGGATTTAATGTGGGGCGGGAGTATCTGGGGAAGAATAAGAAGTTCGGCTACTGGAGGGATACGCATATCTGTATAGAGGGTTCCGCGGTGACGTCCCTGGCCGTGCGGTTTGTGCTGGACTGGAACTATGCGGCCAGAGAGAATCTGTTCCTGGAGGACCGGCTTTTTGAGATTCCGACCTATGTGAGGGGAGGCAGGGATCCTGTTCAGATCATTTCCAGCGGTCCCGATTCCAGCAGTCAGGAGATCCGGGACAACTATATGCGGCTGATCCATATGGCAAGGAAGAATATCTACATCCAGACGCCGTATTTCATACCGGATAATGATATCAGGGATGCGCTTGTGATCGCGGCAAAGTCTGGGATAGACGTCCGCATCATGATTCCCTGCAAGCCCGACCATCCCTTTGTATATTGGGCGACCTATTCTTATATCGGAGAGATGATCGAGGCCGGGGCAAGATGTTACACGTATGACAACGGATTTCTCCACGCGAAATGTATGTGCGTGGACGGTCTGGTCACCTGTATGGGGACGGCCAATATGGATATCCGAAGCTTCAGCCTGAATTTTGAAGTCAACGCGGTGGTGTACAGTGCGAGGACAACGGAGAAGCTGATGGAGGCGTTTGAGAATGATATCACCAGGAGCACCCTGGTGACAAGGAAGAATTATGAACAGCGGGATCTTGCGGTGCGTGTGAAGGAGCAGTTCTGCAGACTGTTGTCGCCGGTGCTCTAAAAGAAATGGTGAAATATATGTGAAAATGCTTTGAAAGTTGGGGCAAATGTGGTATAACATAATAGGATGCCCGGGCGGGTATCTCAAAAATACACGTAGAAAGCGTAGTTTTGCAGACGATATTTATAGTATGATTCAGATGAGGTGCAGTATGAAGAAAAAATTTGCAATGTTATTAACAGGCGTAGCGGCAGCTTCTATGATGCTGTCAGGCTGTTCCGGCAGCAAGGGGTTGGAGACGGATGAGATGACGATCTCTGTCTATAAAGGAGTCGAGATTACCGAGGTGGCGAAGCCGGGAGAGGTTACGGATGAAGAGGTAGAGAGTGCGATCCAGGCGACGCTCCAGACGAACGCAACACCGGAAGAGATTACGGACCGTGCGGTAGAGTCAGGAGATACGGCTACTATTGATTTTACAGGGAAGATCGACGGGACGGAATTTGAGGGCGGAAGCTCTACGGATTATCCGCTGGTGATCGGTTCCGGTACATTTATCGAAGGATTCGAAGACAGCGTGATCGGCCATAATATCGGCGACGCGTATGACTGGCAGGGGAAATTCCCGGATGATTACAACAAGGAAGAATACGCCGGTAAGGATGTTGTATTTTCCATTACGGTCAAGGGGATATCCAAGCAGTCTATTCCAGAGCTTACGGATGAATTTGTCAAGAGCGTATCCAGTGAATCCAAGACTGTGAAGGAATATAAAGAAGAAGTTAAGAAGCGTATCGCTTCGGACAACAAGAAGAATTATGAAGACAGTATCAGCCAGTCTGTATGGCAGAAGGTGCTGGATAACACGGAGATCAAGAAATATCCAGAGAAAGAGGTTAAGAAGATCTCAGATTCTCTGGTTGACCAGTATAAGACAACGGCAGAGTATTACCAGCAGGATTATGAGACGTTTATCCAGGATCAGATGGGATACAGCGTGGAGGAATTCGAGAAGCAGGTGGACGACGCTGCAAAGGCCAGCATTAAGCAGACCATGGTGACAGAGGCGATCGCTGACAAGGAGAAGATCAAGCTGAGCGATGACAAATACAAAGAGCAGCTTAAGAAGATCGCCAAGAGCTTTGGCTATGAGGATGTAGATGCGCTGAAGGAGTCGGCGGAGGAAGATGACCTGAAGGATATGGCTCTTAACAATATGGTCAAGGAATGGCTGACCGAGAACTGCGTCCAGGTGAAGGCGGAGTAAGGAGCCGTTAAGGATTATAAAAAGCGAACAGACAGGGCGGTATACCGCCCTGTTTTTGCTATTCTATAATCTTTTTATGAATATGTGCATAACAATTGCCTGGAGCATGAAAAGATGTTAAAATCTAAAGTTAAGAGAAGAATACGAGGAGACTGGGGAATATGATTTATGTTACCGGAGATTGTCATGGGGACTACCGGCGGTTTGGCACAGGAATATTCCCGGAGCAGAAGAGTATGGGCAAGGACGACTATGTCATTATATGCGGGGATTTTGGCTATTGGGATGAATCGCGGGAACAGAAATACTGGCTGGAATGGCTGGATGACAAGCCCTTCACGACTCTCTGGGTGGATGGAAATCATGAGAATTATGATTTGTTAAAAAAGCAAAAGGTATCGCAGTGGTGCGGCGGGAAGGTGCAGCATATCATGCCGTCAGTCATTCATCTGATGCGGGGACAGATCTATGAACTGAGCGGACTTAAGATATTTACCTTTGGCGGCGCGAAGAGCCATGATATATCCGGCGGCATTCTGGAGGCTGGAGATCCAAGGCTTCGGGAGAAGAGGAAGAAGCTGGATAAGAAGAAGGAGCTGTACAGGATCAACCATGTAAGCTGGTGGAAGGAAGAGATGCCTACGGAGGATGAATTGGCGGAGGGGCTCCGCAATCTGATCAAGAATGATTGGGAGGTGGATTTCATCTTTTCGCATTGCTGCGCGACCAGTACGCAGGAGAGGATAGCGGACGGAACCTATCAGCCGGACATCCTGACCAGATATTTTGATAAGATCAAGGAGATGTGCCGATATAAGAAGTGGTTTTTCGGGCATTACCATGATAACCGAAGCGTGAACAATAAGGAGATCCTGCTGTATGAGCAGATCATACGGATTCATTAGAAGAAGGGAATAAAGGCTTTACACCACAATCACCGATTGATATAATAAAAGTACCAAGTAAACAGCACTTTAAAAAAGGTGGTGAAGATATGACAGAAAAAGAAATGCTTCAAAAAAATGTAGAAGAGTTTTCCCGGTTACAGAATTATATGCTGCTATCTGATAAGAATTCTGAGGCGTACAGAGTTATGAAAGACAGGTACATTGAATTAAAAATTATTTTAACTGCTTCAGGGATTAATCTGACTGAACTTGATAAGATAAAAGAGTAACAATTAAATGACCAAAATTAAAGGTGTAAAGTCCTTGTTCAGTTGTTAAGGACTTTACACCTTTTTATATCTCCGTGAGGACCGCAGCTGAGGACAAAATCATAGCCTCAGAGGTAATATTAAAGTTTTTCTGCGTTTCTCTTCTTCAATAGTTCTTTGGCAGAGATTCCCGGCTCGGTCATATGTGTAGGCTCCAGAATCTCATCCAGCTCTTCTTCGTTCAAGATTCCTTCCTTCAAGATAAGGGAGCGGATGGATTCGCCTGTCTTCATAGCGGTCTTGGCAATCTCCGCGGCCTTCTGGTATCCGACGTGAGGGCAGATGGCGGTAATGATTCCAACGCTGTTCTCGACCAGATAACGGCAGCGGCTTTCATTGGCGGTAATTCCGGTGATACAGTTGTCGACGAAGGTCTGTACTGCGTAGGCCAGTGTATCGATGGACTGGAACATGCAGTAGAAGATAATCGGTTCAAATGCATTCAATTCAAGCTGTCCGGCTTCCGCAGCCATGGTGATGGTCACATCGTTGCCGATGATGTTGAATGCTACCTGGTTTACAACCTCCGGGATGACCGGATTCACCTTACCCGGCATGATGGAGGAACCGTTCTGCCGTGCAGGCAGGTTGATCTCTGCGAATCCGGCTCTGGGACCGGATGACATCAGACGCAGGTCGTTGGCGATCTTCGATAATGTGACGGCACATGCTTTGATGGCTCCTGATACGGCTACGAAGGAATCAAGATTCTGTGTGGCGTCGATCAGGTCAAAGGCCTGTACCAGTTCCATACCGGATAACTCCGCAAGGTTAGGAACGATCCGTCTCAGGTAAGCGGCATCCGCATTGATTCCGGTTCCGACTGCAGTACCGCCCATATTCAGAGTACACATCTCTTCCATGGCCTTGTCCATACGGCGGATATCTCTCATGATCGCGACGGAATACGCGCGGAATTCCTGCCCCAGACGAATCGGTACGGCGTCCTGCATCTGGGTGCGTCCCATCTTGATCACATGGTCGAATTCCTCGGCCTTGGCAACCAATGCTTTATGCAGGCGGAGCAGCTCTTCCTTAAGATTCTTAAGGAGGCGCAGGGAGGTCATCTTCCCGGCTGTAGGGATAACGTCGTTGGTGGATTGGCCGCAGTTTACATGGTCGTTGGGGTTGACGATGGAGTAATCCCCCTTCTTGCCGCCTAAGATCTCGATAGCGCGGTTGGCGATCACTTCGTTGGCGTTCATGTTAATAGAGGTTCCGGCGCCGCCCTGTATCGGGTCCACGATGAAGTCCTTGTGCATCTTCCCTTCTAAGATCTCGTCGCAGGCCTTAGCGATGGCGTCGGCGATCTTCCGGTCAAGAATACCGACTTCGCAGTTGGTTACTGCGCATGCTTTCTTAATATATGCCAGGCTGTTGATGATCTCCGGGTGCATATTCAGCCCTGTGATACGGAAGTTCTCGGCGGCTCTTAAGGACTGTACACCATAGTAAACGCTTCCGGGTACGGCCTTTGTACCGATAGAGTCTTCTTCTGTACGGTAATCCTTCTCGTCTGTGATCATGTTATCTGTATTCATTATTTTTCGTCCTTTCTGTTGTTATCTGTCATTGCATGGCTTTGAAAGCTGCTAAGTAATATATGTGTCAGATCCTTGCCGCGCCGGTTCTTCTTGCTGCCTCGGCTACGGCTGCGGCTACGGCGTCCTTGATCCTTGGATCGAAGGGCTGCGGCAGGATATATTCTGCGTTCAGTTCATCCGGTGTCACCAGGTCCGCGATCGCATGCGCTGCGGCTACCTTCATCTCGTCGTTGATCTCAGAAGCCCGTACATCCAGAGCGCCTCTGAACAACGCCGGGAAGCAAAGCACGTTGTTGACCTGGTTCGGGTAGTCGGAACGCCCGGTGGATATTACAGCTGCGCCGGCTGCCTTGGCTTCCTCCGGGAAGATCTCCGGGGTAGGATTGGCGCAGGCGAAGATAATGGGGTCCTTGGCCATGGTCTTTACCATATCGGCGGTCAGTGTTTTAGGAGCGGATACGCCGATAAATACGTCGGCGTCCTTGATTACCTCGGCAAGAGTTCCCTTCTGGCGGGCGCTGTTGGTAATTTTGGCCATTTCCTTCTTAATAGCATTCAGACCCTCGCGTCCTTCGTAGATAGCGCCTTGACGGTCTGTCATGATCACGTTCTTAAGCCCCATGGACATCAGAAGCTTGATGATGGCGATTCCGGCGGCTCCAGCGCCTGATGTGACGATCTTGACCTCATTGAGCTTCTTGCCGACTACCTTCAGGGCGTTGAGAAGTCCGGCCAGGGTAATCACTGCGGTTCCGTGCTGATCGTCGTGGAAGATCGGGATATCGCAGCATTCTTTGAGTTTGTCTTCGATCTCGAAGCAGCGCGGCGCGGAGATGTCTTCAAGGTTGATGCCCCCGAAGCTTCCGGCCAGAAGACTTACTGTCTTGACGATATCGTCGACATCCTTGCTGCGTACGCATAATGGGATCGCGTCAACATCACCGAATGCCTTGAACAGGACACATTTGCCTTCCATTACCGGCATTCCGGCTTCCGGTCCTATATCCCCTAATCCAAGGACTGCGGTTCCGTCGGTTACGACGGCTACGGTATTCCATCTGCGGGTGAGATCGAAGCTTTTGTCAGGATTTTTCTGGATCTCCAGACAAGGCTCTGCAACTCCCGGCGTGTAGGCAAGGCTTAGAGCTTCCTTGGAATCTACGGCGGCTCTTGCAGTGACCTCGATCTTCCCTTTCAGGTTATAATGCATTTTCAATGATTCTTCAGCATAGTTCATAATTTGTCCTCCATGCTATCTTGCTGTTTTTAGGTTATATTATTTTTGACTGGTTTATTCTGACTTATGATTTTATTATAGGAATTCAGGGCATAAAAATCAAATACTTATAATTATATATTTGTTATAAGTAAATACTTATGATATGTGGAAAATATTGCAAAAAAACTATAGTCTGCTGCGTAAGTAAAAGAAATGATTATAAAGAAATGATTATATATGTTATATAATATCAGAGTCAAAAGATTATGTATATATACTTGCATTCGATGGCAAAGTGGGATATTATGAATTAAAAAACCGGATGATCTGCCGTGAATATGAGGTAAGAAGATGTTTCATGGAATGAACTATGTGATGGAAGTATATAAGGAGCAAAGTTTTTCGAAGGCGGCGCAGAATCTATATATCTCTCAGCCGGCGCTCAGCGCAGCGATCAAGAAGATAGAGAAAAAAATAGGCGCCCCGTTGTTCGACCGGAGCGTCAGCCCGATCCAGTTGACAGAGTGCGGGAAAGAATATATACGAACTACGGAGAAGATACTGGATCTGGAGGATGAATTTGCTTATCATGTCGGCAATCTCCAGGAACTTCGGGCAGGCCATCTGTCCCTTGGGGGAACGTATTTTTTCGCTTCTTTTATCTTTCCGCCGTTTATAGAACAGTTCCGGCAGAAATATCCCCATGTGAACCTGGATTTTTATGAGGGGTCAACGATGGAGCTGGAGCAGAAGTTATTTAGCGGAGAGTTGGATATCGTGATAGATAACTATGATCTGAATCCGCAGATCTACCATAGGAAGCATTGTTTTCGCGAACAGCTTCTACTGGCGGTTCCGGCGTCATATGACAGCAATCGGAGAGCAGCGAATTACCAGTTGACTGCATCTGACGTGGAGAAGGACCTTCACCGAAATCCTAGGTTTCCCGGGGTGCCGCTTAAGAAATTCAAGGATGATCCTTTTGTGGTGCTGCGCGCCCACAACGATACGCGGGAGAGGATAGACGCGATCTGCCAGAGGGAGAATATCCAGCCTAATTATATATTGAAGCTGGATCAGGTAATGACGACCTATCATCTCACTCAGTATGGAATGGGGATCTCAATCGTCAATGATACCCTGATCAAGCATCTGCATGCGGATTCGACGGTGATCTATTATAAGCTGGACGCCCCGGAGGCTCAGAGGGATGTATATCTGTATTACAAGAAGAATGCTTATCTGACACGGGCTATGCAGGAATTCTTGCGGATCGCCGCGCCGCAGGAGAGTGAGGATTGAACGCGGCAGTTTGGCTGTTATAATTGAACGGGAAGTCTGTACGGTCGTACGGACTTCCCGGTTGCAAGGTGGAACCGAAGCTTCTGCGGGAGGAGAATAAGTAGACCTTGCGTTACCGCATACGCCAATGGTAAACTAAATAAAAAGGCGAGTTCTTAAGTTCTGTGGAAAGTGTGGTGTGGTTTATGGGGATTTATCTGAATCCGGGGAATAAAGGTTTTTGGGAATCCGTTCGTTCTGAGATCTATGTGGACAAGTCGAATCTGATCGCATGCACGAATAGATTTCTTAATACGGAGGATAAATATGTATGCGTCAGCAGGCCCAGGCGTTTCGGCAAGTCGATGGCGCTTAAGATGCTGGCTGCTTATTACAGCCGGGGGTGTGATTCTTCCGATCTGTTCAAAGGACTTAAGATAGAAGATAACGGGACGTTTCGGGAACATCTGAATCAATATGACGTGATTCTCTTGAATATGCAGCAATTTGTGATTAGGGCGAAGAACCGGCAGGTGACAGAATATATCGAAGAAGCTGTCATAGAAGAACTCAGGGAGGAATACGGCGATCTGATCCCCAAACGGATAACTGTTTTAGCGGAGGTTCTTGAGCGGATCTATGTAAAGACAGACAGCCGGTTTGTCTTTCTGATAGACGAGTGGGATTGTGTGATGCGGGAACGGCAGGAGTCTGAAACGCTGCAGAAGCAATACCTTGATTTTCTGAGGAATCTTCTGAAAGACCAGCCTTATGTTGCGCTTGCGTATATGACAGGGATTCTCCCTGTGAAGAAGTACGGGCAGCATTCTGCACTGAATATGTTCTGGGAATATTCTATGACGGAGCAGTTTGTCTTTGAAGAATATACCGGTTTTACAGAAGATGAAGTAAAAGGTCTGTGCGGCCGGTATAATATGGACTTTGACGCGGTCAGTAATTGGTACGACGGATACCGTCTTAGGAAGTTTAAACATATCTATAATCCAAGATCGGTCGTAGCGGCAATGAGAAATCGCATTCTCTCTAATTACTGGACTTCTACAGAGACTTATGAGGCGCTGAAGATCTATATGGATATGGATTTTGACGGGCTTAGGATGGATATTGTGCAGATGCTCGGAGGGGAGCGGGTGAAAGTGAATACTCTGAGTTTCCAGAATGATATGCGTAATTTTAAGACGAAGGATGATGTCCTTACGTTGCTGATCCACCTTGGCTACCTGGGGTATGAACCAGAGACAGGGGAGGCGTTCATTCCGAATAAGGAGATTATCGGAGAATTTGAGAATGCCATGAGTGTAAGCGGCTGGTCGGAGATTATGCGTATTCTTAGGGCGTCAGAACAGCTTCTTTCGGATACTTTGAACGGGAATGAGGAAAGCGTTGCCTTAGGGCTTGACAAAGCACATATGGAAGCGGCGTCTATATTGACTTATAATGATGAGAATTCCCTTAGCTGTGCAATTGGGCTTGCATATTACAGCGCGAGGAGAGACTACCGGCTCATCAGGGAATTACCTTCCGGGCGGGGCTTCGCGGATGTGGTATTTCTGCCGCTTTCGCAAGTCAATAAGCCTGCGCTTGTGATAGAACTGAAGTATGACAAAACTGCAAATGCAGCTATACAGCAGATTAAGGACAGACAGTATATTCAGGCGCTTGACGGATATGTTGGAGAAATCCTGCTGGTAGGGATCAATTATGCCAGAGATAATAAGGATAAGCCGCATAGCTGTGTGATAGAGAGAGTTGAGAAGTTTTAGCAAAAGAATTTAAAACAGTTTTGCAGGAGAAAACATATCAAGCATTAGAAGCACTAAAAATTCCATTTGAACGTGTTGATACTGACGAAGCGATTACGATGGACGACTGCATTCAAATTGATGATAAGCTGGATATGAAAATGGTAAAAACATTATTTCTTTGCAATCGTCAGCAGACTGCTTTTTTTCTTTTTATAACGACAGGAGACAAACCGTTCCGTTCGAAGGATTTTAGCAGTGCATTAAAAGTTTCACGCATTTCTTTTGCCCCGGCGGAGTTGATGCTTGAAATGCTTGGTACAAAAATCGGTGCGGCGACCGTTTTTAGTGTTCTACTTGATGTGGAAAGAGATATTCAAGTAGTTTTTGACAAGGAAGTGACAGAAGAAAAATGGTATGGGTGCAGCGACGGCACTACCACTGGTTATATGAAAGTTGAGACGGAGCAGATACTTAACAAATTTATGCCTTACGCCAAACATAAACCAATAATAATCGATATATAAATATCAGCTTAGTCTTTCAACATAATAGTCACTGAAAAAAAGCAGAAGAGAATACTTATAATTTTCGTCCTTTGCAGATACATAAGCTTTCAAATGTAACCTCGACCAGTGAAGTTGGATTTATGACAAAATCGGCAGATGTGATCTTATTATTAAAGAACTCAACCGATGTATCGTGGTCAAGGAATTTATTTAAGTACAGGTATTGTTCAATTTCATCCGTGAGAATAATTGCAACCCGTTTCAGGCGTTCATCAGGGAAACCATTTGCAAAATGAACGCTTTTCATCATGCGTTTTAATTTTGTCTGAGGATAGGTCTCTTGAAGCCTCTGCCTGATCAATAAGACGATTTCCTCATAGGTCTCGCCTTTTAATTGATTCAGATCATCCATTTTTATAATATTTTCATCGTGCAGGTGTCTGGCAAATGCAAATGCCTTTTCTTGTAAATCCATGATAATAGCTCCTCTCTGCATATGTTGTCATTCCTTTTTGTCAGTAAGTTCTATATGTTGTATGAAATAGTTGCATTTCATTGTCGTTTCCAATAGTACATTGTCATAAGAACTGATGATTTTCTGGGCGTTCCAAAGCCCGATTCCTTGATGCCCGGCTTTTGTGCTAAAGCCTTTTCGCTTTAAGTTATGCAGCATTACACCGTTATCCCGAAAACTGTTGCTTATGATGATTGATACACCGGCTTTATCTTGAATAATATTTAAGCCTATTTGCGGCTGTTCTGTCTCCAATGTGGCTTCAATTGCATTGTCTAAAAAGATTCCCAGTATTCTGGCAAGGTCTACCGTGTCTATCAGAAAACTTTCCACTTTGCCGGGAATATCAATGGTGATATCGATCCCCAATTCATGGGCGTAAATCATTTTTACGGAGAGCAGGCTTTTGATTTCTAATACACCGATGTTGCTAAGCTGGTTTAGCTTATAATCTCCCTTCGTAATCAGATTCTTCGTTGGAAAGATTTTGCTTTCAAAAAAGAATTTTAATCTATCCATATCACCATCTTCAATATAACCAGAAAGAGAGAGCAGAATATTAACATAATCATGCTTAAAGGAACGCAGGCCGTTATACATAGCTTCTAAATTCTGAGTGTAGCTCTGTAAGTCCTGCAGGGCTTTCTGCTTTGCTTCGGCCTGTATCTGTTCCAGATAGGAGCGGCGCATAGACAGAAGTAAAAAACACATCACAAGCAGATACCCTGAAATGTGTAAGACGTTATTGTATATCATTCTGCCGATAGAACCGTTCTGGTCTGGAATCAAATTATCAAACAGATAGATGGTTATAAGGAGCAGTAATGCAGCGTCTATCACATACCACGTCTGCGAAAGGCGCAAAATGCCTTTGCCAGATAGGAATATCTTTTTCAGCAGCTTGCCGAAAAGCAGCGTGATCCAATAAAACAGAAAAATATAAATCAAACTGACGCCGAAAGAAAAATACCACTGATTTGATAAAGGTGAGGGAATCAGTGTATAAAGAAAAATTGACAGCAAATTCTCTGTCATAACGGCAAGCACACATCCAGTCATGCCCATAAAAACATTCTGCGGTGCGGTGTCCCGGTAGGTAACCAATCCATAAATACATACCGCCGCCAGAATACCGAACAGACCGTATGGAACACAGGCGAAGAGCGTTACAGGCATTCCGGCAGCCAACAGCAGTATATAAAGCACACTAAACGCTTTGATGTTCATATGTTGGGGCCATACATTGCGAATAGCAAGGGAAAGCCGAAAAAAAGAAAGCAGCATTTCAATATATTCCTTCTTACGATATTTACTTTCCTAATTATACTTTATACCATTCTTTATATCAACCGTCCTTCTGCAAAAATGACGAATAAGTGAGTGTTTTGTGAAAAGAAAAATGCACTTATTCATGAATTGGGGCATTTTATGACTGTTTTGAAAAAATAGCTGTTTTCTTTGGTATACTACCCCCATGGTAAATGAATTTATTGTTGGAAAGGAAGCAGAAAGCTATGAAGCATTTATTAAAAGGGGCTGCTGTAGCAGCAGTGGTATTGATTACTTTAATGATTATCAATATGTTTTGCAATATGCATAACATTCACTTAGACCAGACAGCGACAGGTACGATATCAGCAGTTTGTGCCATGCTGTTTTATCATGGATTGATTAAGAATGAAAAAAATAAAGATGATGAGAATGAAAAATAACGAATAATCATTTTACAAACGCCCACCACATAAATAATGGAGTATTGGTGGGCTGATTTGCTGCGCCTGAAAAGACTTAACAAAATTTTCATACAATTTCAGCACTCACCCCTTGACTTGGCTAATAAAATGCGTTATTGTTATATCGTAAATAGAACAACTACCTATTCAGCATTTTTAAAAGGAGGCTGTAACTATGAATATAAATAAATTTACGCAGAAGTCTATCCAGGCAGTCCAGGACTGCGAGCGTACAGCAATGGAATACGGCAATCAGGAGATCGAGCAGGAGCATCTTCTGTATGCGCTTCTTACCCAGGACGACAGCCTGATCCTGAAGCTTATGGAGAAGATGGGGATTGACAAGGACATTATCGTGAACCGTACAGAGGAAGCATTGCGCAAGCGTACGAAGGTGCAGGGCGGGCAGCAGTTTGTGGGCCAGGATTTGAATAAGGCGCTGATCCACGCGGAGGACGAGGCGAAGCAGATGGGAGACGAGTATGTATCGGTAGAGCATCTGTTCCTGTCTCTGATGAAGCATCCGAATAAGGAACTTAAGACGATCTTCCGGGAAATGGGGATCAAGAGGGATGATTTTCTCAAAGCCTTGTCTACGGTCAGAGGCAATCAGCGAGTGACCAGTGACAATCCAGAAGACACCTATGATACGCTTAATAAATACGGATCAGATCTTGTAGAGCGGGCGCGGGAGCAGAAGCTAGACCCTGTGATCGGACGTGACTCGGAGATCCGCAATGTGATCCGGATCCTTTCCAGGAAGACGAAGAATAATCCGGTCCTCATAGGGGAGCCGGGCGTCGGCAAGACGGCGGTCGTGGAAGGTCTGGCGCAGAGGATCGTCCGCGGCGACGTGCCGGAAGGTCTTAAGGATAAGACCATATTTTCATTGGATATGGGCGCCCTGGTGGCAGGAGCCAAATACCGCGGAGAATTCGAAGAACGTCTGAAAGCAGTGCTTGAGGATGTGAAGAACAGCGACGGGAGGATCATTCTCTTTATCGACGAGCTTCATACGATCGTAGGCGCAGGCAAGACAGACGGGGCCATGGATGCGGGCAATATGCTGAAGCCTATGCTCGCAAGAGGAGAGCTTCACTGTATCGGTGCGACGACGCTGGATGAATACCGTCAGTATATCGAGAAGGACGCGGCCTTAGAGCGCCGTTTCCAGCCGGTTATGGTAGAGGAGCCGACGGTGGAAGACGCAATCTCTATATTACGGGGATTAAAGGAGCGATATGAGGTCTTTCATGGCGTGAAGATCACGGACAGCGCGCTGGTTGCGGCTGCCACACTGTCACAGCGCTACATTTCAGACCGTTTTCTGCCGGATAAGGCGATCGATCTGGTGGACGAGGCGTGTGCGCTGATCAAGACGGAGCTTGATTCCATGCCGGCGGAATTGGATGAGCTGCAGAGGAAGATCATGCAGATGGAGATCGAGGAGGCGGCGCTTAAGAAGGAGGACGACCGTTTAAGCAGAGAACGTCTGGAACATCTGCAGCAGGAGTTGGCAGAGTACAGGGAAGAATTTGCCGGAAAGAAGGCGCAGTGGGACAATGAGAAGGTCGATGTGGAGCGTGTGCAGAAGATCCGGGAAGAGATCGAGCAGGTGAATAAGGATATTGAGAAGGCCCAGCAGTCTTACGACCTGAATAGAGCAGCGGAGCTGCAGTACGGAAGGCTGCCGCAGCTTTTGAAGCAGTTAGAAGAGCAGGAAGCTAAGGTGAAAGATGAAGACAAGTCTCTGGTGCATGAGAGCGTGACGGATGATGAGATCGGCAAGATCGTGTCGCGCTGGACTGGTATTCCGGTTACGAAGCTCAACGAGAGTGAGCGGAGCAAGACCCTTCATCTGGCGGAGGAGCTTCATAAGCGTGTGATCGGCCAGGACGAAGGAGTAGAATTGGTAACGGAAGCCATCATCCGCTCCAAGGCGGGGATCAAGGATCCGACCAAGCCGATCGGTTCCTTCCTGTTCCTTGGTCCTACGGGCGTGGGGAAGACGGAGCTTGCAAAAGCGCTTGCCGAGAATCTGTTTGATGATGAGAGCAACATGGTCCGTATCGATATGAGCGAGTATATGGAGAAATATTCGGTATCCAGGCTGATCGGAGCGCCTCCGGGATATGTGGGATATGATGAAGGCGGACAACTGACGGAAGCGGTCCGCAGGAAGCCTTATTCGGTCGTGCTCTTTGACGAGGTGGAGAAGGCCCACCCGGATGTGTTCAATGTCCTTCTGCAGGTGTTGGATGACGGGCGGATCACAGATTCCCAGGGACGCACGGTGGATTTCAAGAATACGATCCTGATCATGACCTCGAATATCGGTTCATCCTATCTGTTAGACGGAATTGACGAGCAGGGCAATATCAGCGAAGAGAGTCAGAAGCTTGTGATGGATGATCTGCGGGCGCATTTCAGACCGGAATTCCTGAACCGTCTGGATGAGATGATCCTGTTCAAGCCGCTGACGAAAGGAAATATTTACGGCATTATTGACTTACTGGTGGCGGATGTGAACAAACGGCTGGCAGACCGGGAGATCTCGATCGCGCTTACGGAAGAGGCGAAGAATTATGTGGTGGAGGGCGGCTATGACCCGACCTACGGAGCAAGACCTCTGAAGCGGTATCTGCAGAAGAATGTGGAGACCCTTGCCGCGCGGCTGATGCTTAAGGGCGACGTGGGTGCACAGGATACGATTCTGATCGATGTTGCGGACGGGAAGCTTACAGCCTGTACGGGTGTAAAATAATGATACTTTTTCGGGAAACGATTCCAGAGGGAGATGCACTTGTAAAAAAACGATAGCTGGAATATAATTATACTCAGGAAGCGGATGAGTCATCAACAGTGTAAAAGAAAGGTGTATCTTATGAAATGTTTTAATACGGCGGGAGTGTGTATTCCAAAGATCAATTACATGGCAGATACATCGGCGGTGATTGAGCAGATTATTGCCCGTTATGTGTCGCCCGGAAAGTATTTTACAATAGACCGTCCAAGACAATGCGGGAAAACGACGACGTTATATCTCTTAGAAGAGCAGTTGAAAAATGACTATATTGTGTTAAGCTTAAGTTTTGAATCCGCAGACGAACTATTCGTTTCGCTTTATACACTGGCCGCGGGATTCATTCGTAAGACTGCGCGGATCTTGAAGGCACAGGGGATAGAAGGAGCTATACTCAATGACTGGCAGCAGCCCATATCACAGGAGTTCCCTTTTGATGATCTGGGACAGAGGATCACAGAACTTTGCATGAGCTGCGGCCGGGATGTCATTCTGATGATCGATGAAGTAGACAAGAGTTCGGACAATCAGATTTTCCTGTCCTTCCTGGGGCTCCTCAGAGAAAAATATCTGGAGCAGATGAAGGGGAAGGATCAGACTTTCAGATCGGTGATACTTGCCGGTGTATACGATATAAAGAATCTGAAACTCAAGCTCCATCCGGGTGCGGAACCCAAATACAACAGCCCATGGAATGTCGCGGCTGACTTTGATCTGGATATCAATTTTTCTCCGGACGAGATTGCCTCGATGATCAGGGATTATGAAAATGACTGGAATATGGGGATCGATATTGCCTGGATGAGCAGTATCTTATATGAATATACGTCCGGCTATCCATTCCTGGTATCCAGGCTGTGCCAGATTATGGCGCAGAACGGTCGGGAGGGGTGGAGCCGGGAGGGGTTCCAAGGTGCGGTCCGGGAACTGTTGAAAGCGCCCAATGCATTATTTGACGATATGAGTAAGAAGCTTGCAGAATATCCTGAACTAAAAGAGATGATCCATAGCATTCTGTTTCAGGGGAAAAAATATGCCTACGAGATCGAAAACCACAAGGTCAATATAGGGAAGATGTTCGGGTTTCTGGCCGAAAAACAGGGAATGGTCAGCGTCTCTAACAGAATTTTTGAGATGAAACTATATAATCTTCTGAGCTCTGAAAATGAGACAGACAGCAGGATTTTTACAGTTGCCGATATGGAGAAGAATCAGTTTGTCAAAGACGGCATCCTCCATATGGAGCTGGTAATGCAGAAATTCTGTGAATATTTTGAAGAGATCTATGCAGATGCAGACGACAGATTTATCGAGGAGAACGGAAGAAGAATATTCCTGATGTTCTTAAAACCGATCATCAACGGAAGCGGGAATTACTATATCGAGGCCAGAACACGTAATATGAAGCGGACGGATATCATTATTGATTACAAAGGCATTCAAAGTATTGTCGAGCTCAAGATCTGGCATGGACAGGAATACAACCGGCGCGGTGAAGCGCAACTGGCGGAATATCTGGAATATTATCATCTGAAAAAGGGATACATGCTCAGTTTTAATTTTAATCAGAGCAAGAAGACCGGGATGCGGCAGATTAAATTAGACGGCAAGCTGCTGATAGAAGCGGTCGTATAAGAGGATGGCGGCGCAGTGTATACTGCGCCGTTGATGTATCAGCGAATCGTAGCTGTGTAGTGCAAACGAGCCGGATCTGTGTTATGATTGGAACAAATTTGTGTCAGGAGGCGGAAAGTGTGTCAGTCATATTTCATATAGATGTGAATTCTGCTTACCTTAGCTGGACGGCGGCAGAACAACTGAAAAACGGTGCGAAGAGAGACTTAAGACAGATTCCGTCCATTATCGGAGGAGATCAGAAGTCACGGCATGGTGTTGTGCTTGCGAAGTCGATCCCGGCGAAGAAGTACGGCATCCGTACAGGGGAGCCTGTCGTGAATGCCTTCCGCAAGTGCCCGGGACTTGTGATGGAGCCGCCGGATCACAAGTTGTACAGGCAGTACAGCGACAGGCTTATGGATTTCCTGAGGGAATATACCCGGGTGGGTACGGCAAGAGGTCAGGAAGAATATACGGCCAGCATTGAGCAGGTAAGTGTGGACGAATGTTATGTGGACGTCACTGAATTCGTGAAGCGTTACAGTTCGCCGGTCGACGGTGCGATGGAGATTAAGAATGAAGTCTGCCGAAGATATGGATTTACGGTCAATGTAGGGATCTCGAGCAATAAGCTTCTGGCGAAGATGGCGTCGGATTTCGAGAAGCCTAACAAGGTACATACATTATTTCCCGAAGAAATACAGGTGAAAATGTGGCCGCTGCCTGTATCTGAACTCTATATGGCGGGGCATTCCAGTGTAGAGATACTGCAGAAGCTTGATATCCATACCATCGGAGATCTGGCGCGTATGGATCCGAAGCTTATAGAACTGCATCTGAAGAGCCACGGCAGGAAACTGTGGGAATTCGCCAATGGTATCGGAAGCGACGTGGTTGAGGCTGAGCCGGCGGAGGCGAAAGGGATCGGGAATTCTACAACTTTATCTCAGGATGCGGTCTCTGAAGAAGAGGCGAAAGAGGTGTTGCGAGTTCTTGCCGCCAGCGTCGGCAGAAGGCTTCGAAGGGCGGGACAGAAGGCGAAGATGCTGAGTGTGGAGATCAAGTACCATACTTTCGAGAGCGTGTCCCATCAGAGGCAGCTTGGCAGGGCAACGAACCAGGATCAGGATATCTATGAGGAAGCGAAAGTATTGTTCCGGGAATTATGGGACGGCACGCCTGTCCGTCTTCTGGGTATCCGAAGCTCGAAGCTTGTCCAGGAGGACGAACCGGAGCAGCTAAGCCTGTTTGACCCGCAGTTTCAGCCGGATCCGAAGCGGGAGAAGCTTAACCAGGCGCTTGCGAAGGTGCGGGGGAAGTACGGAGACAGGATTGTCAGGAAAGGGATGTCTTGACAAAGAGATAATTACTGGATATACTAATAATCAGAAGAGCAGCTGCGAATTATATTTTTATAGTTTGCAGCTGTTCTTTTTGAGCTAGAAGAGATTGAATAGCAGGTATTAGTTATGAGACGGGAGGTAACTGTGATGAAGAGTGTTAAATGGAAAGAATTAGGGATAGATATTCTGGTCGACATTGCGGCGAGCATGCTGATCGCCGTAGGGATCTATAATTTTGCGCTGAATGCGAATTTTCCGGTGGCAGGGTTCTCGGGAATTGCGATCGTTCTCTACCATCTGTTCGGGCTTCCGGTCGGTGCGGGGACGCTTCTTTTGAATGTGCCGGTTTCCATCTTCTGTTATAAGTTCCTTGGCAGAACGTTTTTCCTTAAATCCATCAAGACGATGATCATATCTTCGGTATTTATGGATTATGTTGCGCCGATGTTTCCGGTGTATGACGGAAACCGGCTGCTTGCCGCGCTCTGTATGGGGATATTGAGCGGCGCGGGCTATGCGGTCGTATTCATGCGTGGTTCATCTACGGGAGGGCAGGACTTTATCAGTATGTCGATTAAGAAGGTGAAGCCTCATATCACGCTTGGAATCATTACTTTTATCCTGGATGTGTCGACGATCGTGCTGGGAAGCGTGCTTGTGTTCAAGGACATTGACGGATTCATCTACGGTGTGATCGTGACTTATCTGATGGCGATCGTGATGGACCGGATTCTGTATGGAATCGATGAGGGCAAGATGACGCTGATCGTGACGGAGCACGGCTCGCAGGTTGCGGAATGCATCGACGAGTATTCGGGAAGAGGGTCTACGATCCTGAAGGGAATGGGGAGCTATTCCAAGCAGCACAAGGATGTAGTGATGTGTGCGTGCAATAATAAGCAGATGTATACGATTAAGAAGCTGGTGAGGCAGATCGATCCGAAGGCATTTACGATTATTATGGAATCTAATGAGGTTGTGGGGGAAGGCTTCAAGGAAGATGTGTAGGCATTGGTAACAGTTCAGACAGGTCTGCGCATTCACTGCGCTGACCGTGCCATAGAATAGAGCATGAAAGCATCCGGTCCATCGCGAAGCGATTGGTAATGACCGGATGCCTGTAACAGTGAAGGTATCAGAACTGTTACAGGCATTGTGCTGAATTATTTGATTTATAAATATATATTATTGACATATTTGTTAAAATGTGATAATTTATTATTACAATAATAAAATATGTTACAATCATTTGTATAAGTATCAGGCCATTCACTCATAGGTAATGGCAGTTATATTTTGCAGAAGGAAGAGACAGATATGAATGTAGGCGCAGTAATCGCAGCGGCGGACAGGCCTCTTGGAATGGATGACGGCGGACAGATCGTGAAGATCGGGAACCTGACGTTAGCCGAGAGGATCGTTATTAATTTTCAGAGAGCCGGAATTAAGGATATTGCAGTGATAACGGGCGCTTCGGCAAAGCAGGTTGAGAAGTCGCTGCACCACTTCGGCGTCACGTTTTTGAAGAAGGAGAATTATGAGAGCTCGGAGTTGTTCGATTCTGCCAGGATGGGATTGGAGTATTTGAAGAACCGTTGCGATCAGATCTTTTTCTGTCCGGTGGACGTTCCTTTTTTTACGGAGCAGACATTAAGAAGTCTGTTAGAGCAGCCGGGGGAGATCGTGATCCCTAAGTATAACGGCAGAAGAGGGCATCCGGTGCGTTTTGATGCGGAGCTGGTTCCTTCGATACTTAAGTATCAGGGAGAACGGGGGCTTAAGGGTGCGTTGGATTCCTTGGGAATTGCGGCGTATGAGGTGCCGGTTGATGATGAAGGAGTCGTAGTGGATGCGGACGAACCCGGGAATTATCAGCATATTCTTAAGCTTCATGATGAGAAGCTGATGCGGCCGCAGGTGAAGGTAAGACTTGCGAATCACAGACCCTTTTTCGGACCCGGGGCAGTGACGCTGCTTCGGCAGATCGACAGGCTGGAATCGGTAAGAGAAGCCTGCGGGAAGATGGGGATCTCCTACAGTAAGGGATGGACGATCATCCGCACGGCGGAGGAAGAACTTGGATACAAGATCGTAGAACGGCGGCACGGCGGGAAGAACGGTGGCGCGGCTTATGTAACAGAGCGCGGCAAGAAGCTGTTATATAAGTTCGAACGGTATGAAGAACAGGTGGAGAAGGCGGCGCTGGAATTATTTGAAGATATTTTTTTGGACACCGATTTGTTTTGAAAAAATAATCGAACGAAAACAGATGATGGGGAGAAGACACAGATGAAATTAATGAAGACAGAAGAGGCAGTGGGACAGATATTATGTCATGATATTACACAGATCATCAAGGGAGTCACCAAGGACGCGGTGTTCCGTAAGGGGCATGTGATCCGCGAAGAGGACATTCCGGTTCTCTTAAGCGTAGGCAAGGATCATATCTATATCTGGGAGAATAACGAGAACATGCTTCATGAGAATGAGGCGGCGCAGATTCTATACGATATCTGCAAGAATGAACATATGAGGCCGACCGAGGTCAAGGAGGGCAAGATCGAGCTGGTCGCAGAGTGCGATGGGATTCTTAAGATTGACAGAGATAAGCTTAACCGGATCAACTCCTTAGGAGAGATGATGATCGCCAGCCGCCACGGGGATTTCCCGGTGAAAGCGGGAGATAAGATCGCCGGGACAAGGATCATTCCGCTGGTGATCGAGAAGGAGAAGATGGAACGTGCGAAAGAGGCGGGCGGTGATGCTCCGATCTTCACGGTCCTGCCGTTTCAGAAGAAGAAGGTGGGGATCGTCACCACGGGCAATGAAGTATTTCACGGGAGGATACAGGATACATTTACCCCGGTGATCGCAGAAAAATTGTCGGAGTATGACGCGGAGATCATCGGTCATGAGGTCAGCGACGATGATCACACGCGTATCACTGCATGTATACAAAAGCTGATCGGGCAGGGCGCAGATATGGTGATCTGTACCGGAGGTATGAGTGTAGACCCTGACGACAAGACGCCGCTTGCGATCCGTAACTTTGGCGCAGAGGTTGTAACATACGGGGCGCCGGTACTGCCGGGGGCAATGTTCCTTCTGGCGTACTATGAGGGGAATATTCCTGTTATGGGACTGCCGGGCTGCGTCATGTATGCGAAGCGGACGATCTTCGACCTGGTGCTGCCGAGAGTAATGGCGGGAGAGATATTAGAGAAGAAGGACCTGGATATCCTTGGAGAAGGGGGCTTATGCCTGTCCTGTCCGGTCTGTACATTCCCCAATTGCGGGTTTGGCAAGTAGGCGCAAAGAGGAGAGAAGAAGAATGAAGGTGGTCATAATATGATGGAATTTTATAACAGGATAGAGAATGCGGATCCTAACCGTCAGAATCTTGCACTGACCGTCGTAGAAGGACAGGCGGCGGGGGAGAAGGCGCTGGTCATAGACCGCAGGCTGGCCTGGGAATCCTCTGATGAAGGATATTTTACAGAGCACAGAGAAGAGATTGAACAGATTCAGGATCACGGCCTGGTATCTGTCGGCGGCCAGAAGGTGTTCTGCGAATTGCTGGGAGGAGAGAAGAAGCTGGTGATCTGCGGAGGCGGACATGTGTCTATTCCTATCATTCGGATGGGATTGATGGTAGGGTTCCATGTTACAGTGCTGGAGGACCGCCCCATGTTTGCAGATAATGCAAGGCGGGCAGGAGCTTCACAGGTGATCTGCGAGTCATTTGCAGAAGGGCTTAAGAAGATAGAAGGAGACAGAGATACCTTCTTTGTGATCGTAACGAGAGGGCATCGGTATGACCAGGCGTGTCTGGAGAGTATTGTGAGAAAACAGCATGCATATATCGGCATGATCGGGAGCCGGAGGCGTGCGGCGCTGGTGAAGGAGCTTGTGATCGAAGCCGGAGGAGATGCGGATGTGGTGAACCGCGTACATTCTCCGATCGGGCTTAACATTGGAGCGGAGACGCCGGAGGAGATCGCGGTCTGCATCATTGCTGAGATCATAGAAGCAAAGAACAGGAAGAAGCTAAGCGGCGGGTATTCCAAAGAGATGCTTCGGGCAATCTTAGAGACGCCGCAGGGTGAGGGCAAGGAGAATGCGGACGCTTCGGCGAACGAGGGAAAGATAATGACAACGATCGTAGCCCGCAGGGGTTCCGCGCCCCGTGCGGTCGGCACGAAGATGCTGGTACTGCCGGACGGAAGATGTGTGGGAACCATAGGCGGCGGCTGCGCAGAGGCGGAGGTCTTGCGAAAGGCGCTGTGGATGCTTAGGAGTCAGGAACCAAAGACAAAATTATGCCAGGTCAATATGACCGGGAAGGATGCCGAAGAAGAAGGTATGGTCTGCGGCGGCGTGATCGACGTATTCCTGGAGTCTGTATAGATAAGAGCGGAGAGGAAAAGGGATGTCATGAGAGATCAGTATCAAAGAGAAATAGATTATCTGAGAATATCGGTAACGGACCGCTGTAATTTCCGATGCAGGTATTGTATGCCGGCAAAGGGCGTGGAGTTCGTGGAGCACAGCGAGATCATGACTTATGAAGAGATCCTGCGGTTCTTAAGGATCGCCGCCGGGACCGGGATACGGAAGGTAAAGGTCACCGGAGGGGAGCCGCTTGTGCGCAAAGGGATCTGCGGGTTCATCCGCAAGGTGCGGAATATCCCGGGAATCGAATCCGTCACCTTGACAACGAACGGGGCGTTACTGGAAGAGCATCTTCCTGAACTGGAAGCGGCAGGGATCACAGGTATCAATGTCAGCCTGGATACCCTGGATCCTGAGAAATTTCACCAGATTACAAGGTGTGATGATTTCGGCAGGGTGTGGAGCGGGATTCATGCAGCTGCGCAGACGAAGATTCCGGTCAAGGTCAATTGCATTCCCATGAAGGGCTGCAATGAAGAGGAGCTTGCGAAGATAGCGGCGCTTGCGAAGGAATATCCGATCACGGTCCGCTTTATTGAGATGATGCCGATCGGGATGGGAACCGGGTATGCAAGGATTCTGCAGGACGAGATCAAGGAACTTCTGGAAGATCGTTTCGGAACGATGGAATTAGTAGATGAGATCCTTGGAAATGGCCCGGCAGGCTATTACAAGATAGAGGATTTTAAGGGGCGGATCGGATTCATCAGCGCGGTCAGCCATGAGTTCTGCGAAAGCTGTAACCGTATCCGTCTGACTGCTGACGGGATCTTGAAGCCTTGCCTGAACTTCGAGAGCCGGGTGAATCTCAAAGAAGAGATGCGAAGCGGGATGACGGATGAAGAGTTAGAGCAGTTGCTTAAGGAAGTGATCTATCATAAGCCCAGATGCCATGCATTTGGAGATGAGACGAAGAAGGATATACAGGAGAAACGCCGGATGGCGGGGATAGGAGGATAAAGATGGGAGTTGTAAGAGCAGTCTGCACCAGTGAAAGGCGCGGGATTCAGAAGAAGGATGTGGGGACCGCTGATTTTCAGGTGGGATTCGGAATTAAGGGGGATGCCCATGGTGGTAACTGGCACAGGCAGGTGAGCCTGCTGTCAGCGGAGAAGATAGATGCATTTAACCAGAAGGGAGCGGGGGTGAAACCCGGAGCCTTTGGGGAGAATCTTGTGGTGGAAGGATATGATTTCAGGAATCTTCCGGTAGGAACGAGATTCCAGTGCAATGATGTGATCCTGGAGATGACGCAGATCGGGAAGGAATGCCATACGCATTGCCAGATCTATCAGAAGATGGGAGAATGCATCATGCCGACCCAGGGAGTATTCGCCCAGGTAATCCGCGGCGGAAGCATTTCCGTAGGGGACGAGATGCGGATGCTTGAAGATAAGGATACGCGGTATACAGCGGCGGTAGTGACCATGAGCGATAAGGGCGCCAAGGGAGAGAGGGAGGATACGAGCGGGCCTCTGATCTGTAAGATGCTTGAAAAGGCGGGATACCGGGTCGTGGAGAAGCTGCTCATCCCGGATGATCAGGCGAGGATAGAGAGGGAACTGACCCGGCTGTCCGACGGCAGGCAGGTAAACCTGATCCTTACGACGGGAGGAACCGGATTCTCCGAGCGTGACCGGACACCGGAAGCTACCATGGCAGTCGCCACGAGAAATGCGCCGGGTATTGCGGACGCGATTCGTATGCATTCATTGTCGATAACCGGAAGGGCTATGCTTGGAAGGGGCGCATCCGTGATCAGGAACAAGACCGTGATCGTGAATCTGCCGGGGAGCAGGAAGGCAGTTCAGGAGAGCCTGGAATACATATTGCCGCATCTGGAGCATGGAATTCAGATATTGATGGGAGATACCTCAGAATGCGGGAGGAAGTAGGAAAAGGCGTGATTTAAAAAGTTTGCCAGCGGCAGGCTTTTTAAATGGATAGCGATTATTTTTAGAAAAATAATCGAAAAAGAAGGAGGATATAGATGTTTAAGAGAGCGGCAAGCACTTTGTTGATGGGAGTTTTGATAGGAACGATGCTGACAGGGTGCGGCGGTTTGGACAAGGGAAAGGCGCCGAAGGAACCGTCCGCGAAGGACAGCGCAGATACACAAGGAAGATCAGAAGGCGGCGCCGCAGAAGAGACGGAGATCCAGGTATTCATTGCTGCCAGCCTCAATACGGTTATGACAGAGCTGGCAGAGAAATACAACGAAGAGCACCCGGAGGTGAAGATTACTTATAATGCGGACAGCTCCGGTACATTGCTGACCCAGATCCAGGAAGGGTATGAGTGCGATATTTTCTTCTCGGCGGCGTCAAAGCAGATGGACCAGTTAGAAGAGGACGGGCTTGTAAAAGAAGGTACGAGAGCCAACGTGGTTAATAACCAGGTAGTGGTTGTGACCTTGAAAGACAGCGGGACGAAGGTGACCGGGCTTGAGAATATCGGAGAGGCTAAGAGCTTCGCGCTGGCGGGAGGCAGTGTCCCGGTTGGGAAATATACCAGACAGGCATTGGTGAAGCTTGGGAAGATAGAGGAAGCAGAAGATGTGTCTGCAATTACTACAGAGCAGGTTTCGGATGCGCTGGGCGGCATGGAGATCAGCGAACAGGACAATGTGAGCAAGGTATTGTCTGCGGTGGCGGAAGCCTCCTGCGAGGTCGGGACCGTTTATTATTCTGATATCTACGGATATGAGGATCAGCTTAAGATTCTGGAGACGGTAAGTTATGATCTGACAGGGAATGTGATCTATCCCGCTGCCCGGGTGGTGAATGATGAGGCGGACGCTGCGCAGAAGGCAGCGGCGGATGATTTCATGAAGTTTATCCTGTCGGATGAGGCGAAGGAGATATTCGATTCTTATTATTTTGATACGGATGTAGAATAATTCCGTATTCTATGTCTGATGCGCCGCCGTCTGCGGCGGGACTTTGAATGTGATGGGAGTAATTGAATGTGATGGGAGTAATTGAATGTGATGGGAGTAATTGAATGTGATGGGAGTAATGATATGGAAGCGATAATGGAAATTATGAATGATCTGGACTGGAGTCCGCTGTGGATCTCCTTGAAAACAGGAGCGGCGGCGACTTTTATATCTTTCTTTCTCGGAATCTATGCCGCAAGAAAAACAGTCAAAATGGCGCCGGGGAAGAAGGCGGTCATAGACGGGATCCTGACGCTTCCCATGGTTCTTCCGCCGACGGTTGCGGGATTCTTCCTCTTGCTGTTATTCAGCAGGAGAAGACCTCTTGGAATCTTGCTTTATGAGAATTTTGATATTAAGGTAGTGCAGACCTGGCTTGGATGTGTGATCGCGGCGACGGTGATCGCATTTCCTCTGATGTACCGGAATGCCAGGGCGGCGTTTGAACAGATCGACGTAAATCTTGTCTATGCGGGAAGGACGCTTGGAATGTCCGAGATGCGGATCTTCTGGACGGTGGTGATTCCAAGTGCGGGGCCTGGGATCGCATCCGGCACGATTCTGACATTTGCAAGAGCTCTTGGAGAGTACGGGGCGACTTCTATGCTGGCGGGAAATATTCCGGGGAAGACGGGAACGATATCCCAGAAGATCGCCATGGTGATTCAGGACGGTGATTACGCGACGGCGGGAATCTGGGTCGCGGCTGTGATACTCATTGCGCTTGCGGTGATTATCCTGATGAACCTGATCTTAGGAAAAAGGATGAAGACGGTGAAGCGGTGGTAGACAATGCAGCGCAGTAATGACGAAAGAAAGGGAAATCAGATGGGGCTTGCGGTTCGTATTAAGAAAAAATTAGGTGATTTTTGTCTGGACGTTGGATTTCAGAGCGAGTCTTCACGCATCGGTATCCTTGGCGCATCCGGCTGCGGGAAGAGCATGACGCTAAAGAGCATCGCAGGGATCGAGACGCCGGACCAGGGAGAGATCACGGTGAACGGGCAGGAATTCTATCATTCGGATGAAAAGATAAATGTGAAGCCGCAGAAGCGTAAGGTGGGATATCTCTTTCAGAATTACGCATTATTCCCGACCATGACGGTGGCGAAGAATATTGAGGCCGGGCTAAAAGGATCGAAACAGGAGAAGAAAAAGAGAGTGGATGAGATGATCCGAACCTTCCAACTAGAGGGGTTAAAGGACCGCCTGCCGGGAGAACTGTCCGGAGGGCAGCAGCAGCGGGCGGCGCTCGCACGGATCATGGCCTATGAACCGGATGTGATCTTATTAGACGAGCCGTTTTCCGCGATGGATATGTTTCTTAAGGACCGGCTGCAGCAGGAATTGATCGAAATGCTTTCGGATTATCGCGGAATTGTGATCCTGGTGTCCCACAACAGAGATGAGATCTATCGGTTCAGTGAAGAATTGATCATCATGGACAGAGGCGCGGTGGTCACATCCGGGAAGACGAAAGAGATCTTCGCCAATCCCGGCAAGAGGGAGGCGGCGCGCCTTACCGGATGTAAGAATATCTCGAGGATCCAGCGGCTTGATGCCCACAGGATGAAGGCGCTTGATTGGGGCGCAAAGCTTACGCTTCAAAGAGAGATACCGGAGGGTACTGCTTATGTCGGATTCCGTGCGCATGAATTTATCCCTGTCTGGGGAGAACGGCGGGAGAACTGTATCAGGGTGCGTCTTGCGGGACAGGCGGAGCTGCCTTTTGAGAAGAATTTTTATCTGTTCCCGGAGAAGGAGAAGGCGGATTCATGCGGTGAAGAAGAGGACGGGGAAGAACGGCAGGATATGCAGAATTTGTGCTGGTTTCTTCAGAAGGATAAGTGGCGGATGCTGGAAGATAAGGGGATGCCGGATTACCTGCAGTTTCGGGAGGAGCAGTTGTTGCTGCTGTCTTAGGTATTCCTATGCCGATAGTTTAAGCTGTTACCATTTTGCTAATCATCAAACAAAATTTACTGTGTCATTTTGGGGTATAATGTTGTAAAATAATATTAGCATTCAAGTTTTATGAGTGTGATGAAGATGATCTGATAATTGTAAAACCAGAATATGATGAATATTGTTATGGATTAATACAAGAGGTAAGTATTTCATTTATTGATTATGAAAAGATTGATTGAATATATGTTTCTTCTCTTATTAGCCACGGCCGTATGGAAAGATATCCGTACAAGGCGCATCCCCAATGTGATCGTCCTTGGAATAGCGGCGGCAGGTATCTTCTCTATTCCGTTTTTCCCTGTAATCAGTCTTGCGGACAGAGGGATCGGGATATTCTGTGTGAGCGTTCCCCTTCTGGTCCTTACATGGATCGTGCCGGGATGCTTCGGCGGCGGAGACATTAAGTTAATGGCTGCCAGCGGAATATTCCTGGGATGGGAAGCTAATCTTGAGGCATTCGCGCTGGCAGTTTTCTTGGCCGGGGGTTATTGTATCTGGATGCTTCTTAGAAAGAAGCTTAGCCGAAGGGAGCGGATCGCATTCGGACCATTTTTATGTGCGGGAATCATTGCAAAGATGTTTATAGCTCTTTAATTCCGGCTTTATTCCTTTTATCTTTTTGTTGGTTGACTTTTATTTTGCGGAAGGGATATACAGTCTATGAACAGCTGAATGTATAGCGGAAGGGAGGCATGGTTTATGCCGCAGACAATACAAAGCCTGATAGATCAGTATATTTCGGAAATTAAGAAAATATATGGTTCCTATGCCAGAGGAGATTTTAGAGTGGATTCAGATGTTGATATTATGATATTGCTTGATATGTCTGAATTGGATTTAAAGGTATATAGTCAGGAGCTTGCTTATATGACCTATGATTTTAATTTCCAAGCGCAAGGTTAAATCCACCGCCTTTTAGGCGGTCAAGCTTTAGCGGCATTTCCTTTCAGTAGCAATTGTGATAAAATACAGCAATAGGAGGTGCTGTAGAAATGGCAGAATATAGGAGCAGTAGTCATACCATATATGATATTAAGTATCATTTTGTGTGGATAACGAAGTATAGATATAAGATACTAAGAAAAAATGTAGCCTTTAGGCTACGGGAACTGCTGCAGCAAGGATGTGATGCACGGAACATAAAGATACTGAAAGGCAGTATTGGAGTGGATCATGTGCATATGCTGCTTTCGTGTCCAACCAATCTGGCGCCAAGTCAGATCATGCAATATCTGAAAGGAAGGTCGTCAAAGTTGTTACAGGATGAGTTCCCGGAGTTGAGAAAGAGATATTGGGGACAGCATATGTGGGGAAGAGGATATTTCTGCGGGACAGTAGGAGAAGTAGATGAAGAGACGATAAGAAACTATATCGAAAATCAGGGAAAAGAAGAAGATAATTTCAAAATCGAGGAACAATAGCTACTTAGAGTAGAGCTTTTAGGCGACTTTAGTCGCAAATGAAACAGGCTTTAGCCTGCAAGCGACTTTCAGGCGCAAAAAGTGGTCTTTAGACCACAACAACCCACCGTCTTCAGACGGTGGTAGTTGAGTGACTTATGCCCGAGGAGCGCTTTAATGGTGAGCAGGTCAGTGCCGTTTTCATAAAGGTGGGTGCCAAATGCGTGCCGAAACGTATGGCAGGAGAAACGGTGCTCCCAGCCAAGTTCAGCTTCTTTGGCGGCAATAAACTGGTTTACCGTATAAGAGGCCATGGGCTTTTGGGAATTATCACGGTTAGGGAAGAGGAATCCCATGGGTCTGCCGGCATGGAACCAGTACTGTGTCAGGATATCCAGTGCATTCCGGGAAAGGATGGCATAACGGTCAGAACGTGCCTTGGAATGAGGGATATGTATGCGCATGGAAGAGCGGCTGATATCCTCGTAGCGGAGGGAGCAGGCTTCGCCAACCCGAAGCCCGGCAGAATACAGGAGAGAAAGAACCGCCTTGTGCTTGAGGTTGGAAAAAGACTGGATAAAATACCAGACCTCATTTTGTGTAGGAACAAAAGGAAGGTAGGAATCAAATCTGCGCATAGGGAGCTGTGTGGCATCCCAGGGTTTGTGCAAAACGTAAATGGTGAAGAAACGGAGTTGGGAAATGCAGTGGTTCATAGTGCGGTCAGAAAGGCTTTTCTCTCTTTGGAGCCACCGGATAAAATCACGCAGTTCATCCCAGGAGACATCTTCGGGCATCTTATGGAGGATGCCGGAAAGATAATCCAGGTAAGCACGGATGTAGGTAGAATAAGATGTTACAGTATGGTCAGTAAACCGCGCAGGGAGATCATCTCCCGGAAAACAGATAAATATTTGTCCATAATGGAACCTCCTTGAAAAAATGATAGAAAAGTGAGGGAAACATCATTTATGTGGAGGCGGGCGGTAAAAATTTTCCGAAATATAGTTGTTGAGTTTGAAAATCCATGATAACATAAGCATAGCAGTTTTTGTTGTGTTTTAAGTTGTCTTGTGGTGATTCAACAATAAAACATATATACAAAAACTGCTACTATTATTTTGTGAAAAATGAAAATTTTAAGAAAAAAGTGTAATTTCACATACTTAGGGCTAGCCGCCGCGCTAGCGGCTTGGTACAATAAACATAGACATATCAAGGCTTTTCCGACACGGAAAGGAGTAAAAATGTCAGTTCAAACTTACAGGAGAACAAAATGAGCAAGATTCATCGGATAAAATGCGGCAATGTTAATTGCCATATTATCGATAACGGAACAAGCGGAATATTAGTAGACACAGGAAAAAAGGAATTCCTTGACAAGGTGATGGAAGCATGCAGATCTTATAATGTGAAACTGATCATCTTAACCCACGCGCATTTTGACCACGCCGAAAATGCTGCCCGGATATCGGATACCTTAGGAATTCCTATTGGAATGAATGAGAATGATCGTAATCTGATTCAATCTAACTCAAACCAATCGCTGTCCGCTGCAACTATATTAGGGAAAATCGTCCTATCAGCGTCCCTCAGGGAATTTTCTGTCCGTTCCATACCGGAATTTAAACCTGACGTCTGGCTGCATAATGATGACCGTCTGGACGATTACGGAATAGATGCCCGCATTCTTTCTTTACCGGGACATACGGATGGTTCCATCGGCATTGATGTGGACGGTAAACATTTTATAGCCGGCGATGCACTGATGAATATGTTTTATCCCACAGTTTCCATGCTGTATCATAATAAGGACAGCATGCTGGAAAGCGCAAGAAAAATAAGCAATATAGGCAATAGAATCATATATTTCGGTCATGGCAAGCCGGTTCTTAATAAGAATTGGGTTAAGTAACCTTTAATCAGCGGCACACATGGTAAAACGGCAGTATCATATGCCCTGTTTAGAACATTTTACAGGAGGAAAACATGGACTTTATCGATGAAAAAGACTATATCATGCGGCTTATTAAGGAAGCGGTTAGAGTGCTTTTTTCTCTAATGCTTGGGAAACAATACAAGTCGGTTGAACTGCAGGAAGCAAACAAATACGAGGTTTCAGGGGACACGCTGGAGAAATACGAAAGAATGGTTGATGAAGGCTTTATAAATGAAGCCGAAAATATATTGCTGGAAGGTATTGACTATGCAAAAAAAGAAGAAGTTCTTGCAGCAGTATTATTCTATCAATATATAAGCGAAAAAGATATTGATTTCTTAGAAGCTCACAATTATTCAAAAGAGGAAGCGTTGGATGGGATTAAAAGACTGGCAGAGAAACTAGGAATGGATATTCCATTCACATGGGAAATGTAAAGATGGTAGTGTAAAATCTCTTACATTATTCCTTTTTGCCAATTCAGGATTTTTATCCCTCTATGCTTTTGCGGTAAATCCGAATAATGCAACATTCAAAATATCCGCTTCCTCTGCATATGCCAGCCACTCATACACTGAAGACTGGCAATATATGGATTAATAGCCTTATTTTTATGTGTATTCCAAAATAGGATTCTCATTTTTCTTTTCCAAATTTCATACTCTAATTATATTCAATATTTTCATTCAAAGATTCGCGTAATATCCTGATACCGGTTGACCACACGATAAATCTCTACAAACTCATTTCCAAACTTATATATTATCACATAATCTTCCCATATCGCATATTTATAGTCTGTACGAAAGCTGACTCTCTTAGAAAGATCCGAACCAATTCCTGGAAACATCTGAAGATTCTCAAACTTTCCATAAATTTCCTTTATGGTCTTTACAGCATATTCTTCATTATCCTCGGCAATATAATCTCGAATTTTCTTCAGATCCTTTGCAACAATCGGATTGATCCGCAGTTTTAACATTTTATTCCTCCACAAGTGCTTTCAATTCATCCAGATCAAGCCAGCCTTCACCATCTTTCACTGCTTCTTCGGCTTCCTGTAGCTTCATCAGAAGCTTTTTCTCTGCACGATCGGTCTCATAATCTTCAATATCCATGACTACGAAACGGCCTCTGCCATTCCTAGTCAAATATACCGGTTCTCCTCTTCGACAATTTTTCAGGACTTCATTATAATTTCTCAAATCAGATACTGGTAAAATATTTGCCATATTCTTTTAGCTCCTTCCTTAATTTCCTATTATTTTTGCTACTTTTATTGTACACAAAAAATCGTAAAATTCAACGTAAATTTTTACAACTTTTATTGAATATTTTTAACGGTTCTATAATTTGCTAAGCTCATACTGGCATACTCTCCCTCACACAAAGCGCCCTATACCCAACCAACGGGTTCGGATACTCCGTAGCTATTTTACTAAAAATATCATCCAAGGATTCTGTGTCGAAAGGCTTTTCCACCGTGTATTGTGAACTAAGAAATTGTACAAAATTATATATCATTTCTATCTGGCTTTCTGGCAAAATACTTAATAAATTTATCGTTTTTTCCAATGTAGACACAGACTTTCTCCCTTCCATAATCTATATATTTTTGTATATTATATCATTCTTTATATGAATTAACCATCACTATTTCATTCATCTTTTTCTGCCCCCCTTAACACCGCTGGGGTATTTTTCGTTTAACTCCCCATTTACCTTAAGCGTATTCCAAACGCTGGTAACTTGCCCAGACCGCAATCAAAACAAAATTTGTTTCATTGCCCTGTCATAGTCTATGGACAGGGCAAAATACAGCCTGTTTACCCCATATTTCTCAATGCTTTTCCGATCCGTTATTGTCTGAAACGCAACGAAACTATTTTAAGAATTCCGAGCGCAGTCAGGACCATTTTCTTCTCTTGCTCGGATCAGTTCATTGATCTCCTCTGCTTGGATTTCCTGCCGCTTGCGAAAATACCAGAAGATAAACCCATCAGTAACTAAAAAGATTACCGTAAAAGAGACAAAGATGGAAACATCCGTGCCCTTCCAGAAGAACATCCTGGAAATAAACAGTGACAGCAGATACAACACCACCGACTCTGCTATGCAGTAATGACTCCATTTCCGGAATTCTATTTTGCTGATCAGCGTATCTATTAGCTGGCATGCAGCAAGCCACACAAACAAAACCAGCAGGAAGGGGGAAACTTCATTGCCCCACAGCAGATTAAGCCCCCAGTTTGCAAGCACGATCAGGGTAAAGCAGATGCAGATAGACGGAATCCGGTTCCATAAGAGATTTTTCATAGCGTTTCTCCTTTCAACTTATTTTTCAATACTTCAATGTAATTACGAGTAACGATCTGGGTTTCCCCATTCACCAGGAAGGCTTCCAACCGATGATTATAAAGCGGACGCACGCTTTTCAAATAATCGGTGTTGATGATGCAATTTTTGCTGATCCTTACAAAAGAAGTATGGAGCAGTTTTTCTTCCAACGAAGCCAGTGTATCCCGGCAGAAGTAAATCTCCTTTTCCAGATAAAGAAAGGTTTTCCCGTCCGCAGAATCCATAAAATAAATTTGTTCCAGCGGAATCTGATACTCTTTCCCTTCCTGATACCCCGTTAAGGAAAAGCCATGCTGCCGGATCAGATCAATCAAATGACGGAGCCTTTCATCCACATGGGCGCAATTGATAATAATTTCTGTTTCGGGAACTGCAAGATCCTGATGGATAGTCAGCTTCATTTTTCTCCCCCTCCCTGCCTTAGCAAGACTATCGTATCATCCAGACGCCGGCAAAACAATACCCCGACAGACAAGATGCCCTATGTTGGGGTGAAATACCTTTTTATTCCCTTTTCCTAAAAATCTACTCTCTTTTAGATAGGTATACTATCTTCCACATAAAGCGCCCCGATATAATAGTCGCAAAAGACTCATTCTTAGCATTCCAGAACCAAATAAAAAAACCGCACCATCCCCTACTCTAAACCTCCTAAAAGCTTTGAAAATCCATTCATTTAACCAACGGTTAACTTTCAATGCCGAATAAATACAACGATTCAATTGTCCTCTCTCCGCCGCCGCTGTTATAATGGAAGAAAGATGAATGCAAAGCATTTTTCATACCTTTCAAAGGAGGACTGCCACAATGAAAATCAATGAAATCATCCGCCAAAAACGAACCGAAAAAGGCTACACCCAGGAGCAGATAGCTTCCTTCCTGGGCGTCTCTGCCCCGGCCGTCAACAAATGGGAAAAGGCCATCTCCTACCCGGATATCACGCTGCTTCCCGCGCTGGCAAGGCTGCTTGGCACAGACCTTAACACGCTGCTCTCTTTTCAGGATGACCTTACAAAGGAAGAGATCGGGATTTTTATAAATGAATTGGTTTCTATTGCCGACACGGAAGGGATTGACGCCGCATTTCACATGGCGCAGGATAAGCTTCACGAATATCCCACCTGCGATCTTCTGCTATTAAACACTGCGCTGACTCTCGAAGGTCTGATTATCATGTCCAAAACCACTGTTCAAAACTGCCGATATGCAGCCGATATCGAAGAGATGTACACACGGGCTTCCAAAAGCTGTGACCCCGCGGTGAGCAGCCACGCCAAAGCCATGTTAATCTCAAAACACAGAAAAAGAAAAGAATTCGATGCTGCCAGAAGGTTATTGAATGAGCTTCCCGACACGACGCTCTACAACAAGAAACAATTAGAGGCCACCCTATGCCAGGAAGAGGGGAACTTAGAACAGGCCGCACAGATCATCGAAGGGAAGATTCTGTCGGAGATCAGTGGGGTACAATCAGCTCTGTTCACACTGGTGGAGATCGCTGTCAAAGAACATCATCTGTCCGAAGCCGAACAGCTGACGGAAATTGCCAAAGAGACCGGACGACTATTTGATCTGTGGGACTGTAATTCACATATTGCAGATTTTCAGCTTGCCGTTGCACAACGGGACACCGGCGGATGTCTTTGTGCCCTTGAGAAGATGCTGCCGGGTCTTTGCCAGGAATGGAAGCCAGATCACTCACCTTTGTACCTGCACCTCTCCATGAAAGGGACAAACATGGGGAGCAGGATGCTGTCTGGAATACTGAATGAACTGGAAGACACGGAAAACCACGAATATGATTTCCTGCGGGAAGATACAAGAATACAGAACTTGCTGGACCAATACCATTCTGCTGTAAAAATGCCTTAACCGCTTCATATCCGCCGCACCAATAAGCCGAAGTATGATAAACCGCCATATGATAACGGAAAATCCAAACTTCCAGATTTTATTCGTCATCATATGGCGGTTTATTCCTTTACTTATCCTCATTCCGATACCATGGAAATTGAGTGATCCTCAGCTTGGTACAGCCATAAGGGATAAGACTGATCTCCTCCTCTTTCCCGTCCGTACAGATTGGACTGACGGGAAGAAGCCCTGCGCTGTTGTCCACTATTTCCCAGGAATCCAACCTGCGCCCCCTGGTTCTCAGGCGGATCGGGGGATACTCCTTGGAAAACGGGACCGCCCCCACATGGCCTTCCTGTATTTCAAAAGACATATTTTCTTCCAGCGCATAATTCCAGGCACTTTCAGGATAGATCTCATAATCTCTGACACCTGCCACAACCTTGGCTGTCTCCCACCTCTCCTTCATATCCAGTGCATACACCAGCGGGCCTCTCTCAACCGCCACACTGTTATGGAACCAGTGAGATTTTTCAAATTCCATGGAAAACACCGCTTCAATCCTATCCCCTGTCTGGATTCCTCTGCAGACAGATACCACTTCGCCTGTTTTTTCTCTGTTTTCTTCTTCTCTAACACAAATTCCGTTTTTATATATTTTATATGCACTGCACCATCTTGGGATCCTGATCTTGAATTCCAGCTCGCTATGGGACGCATTCTCCACATGGTATGTAATTCTTTCTTTAAATGGATACTCTGTCTCCTCCCTGATGCACAGTTTCTTCCCCTCAGCCTCCGTCTCCAGCCTGCAGGGGGCAAATACCATGGAGACCACTTCCGAATCATTCCCTCTGTACCACAGGCTTTTCACGAACTTCGGCCACCCCTGATGCATATTCGCTGTACAGCAGCCAAAATTCGGTTCCAGGCCGAACATATTGGATTCCTCATTGTTATTGAACCAGTTCCGCTTTGCTTTGCTCACAAGTACCTGGTTTGCCTGCTGCAAATACTGATGCGCCATGAAATCTTCTGTGATGGTGGCCGGCAGCGCATTGTAGGCCAAACGTTCCATTTTATCCGCAAAGCAAGGAAGGCCGAATGCCTCCAGCATGGTCTGCAGGCTGAACATATATTCCACTATAGAACAGAGCTCCGCCCCCTGAGACGGGTTATTTCCGCTTAAATGCTCATCACCGTTGACAGCACCGCTTGCCACACCGTGATATTTATCAGCACTCTGCATCCCTGTCAGTGAAACTGCCTCATAGTCCATGTCATCAAAGAAGTAAGACAGCATTGCAGGGTATTTGAATCCCATAGTCACATTTACAATATGATTTGCATGGTATTTCATAGTGTCATGGTAATTCTCCCAGGAAAAATGGGTGTATTCTTTGTTCCAGTCATAGTAATAAGCCGCGGGCCTTGTAAAAGGGAACTCCGCAAAAATATCCACCCAGTCAAGAGCCTGCTCTCTGAGCATTTCCACAAGCGCCGGAATATAGTTTCTCTCTTCCCGTTCACAATACCACTGGATGCAGTACAGCAAATCTCCTATTCTGGCGCTTGACCACTGCTCCATAGGTGCATCTGGAACCTTTTTATACAAATACTGAAAATACCTGTCGAAAAACGGAAGTACCCTGCCGTCTTTTTTGATCTCATAGTATTGAATCAGGACCTTCAGCATGACAAATCTGGACCAGTAGTCCTCCTTGCTGGCTACAGGACCGAAGTTTCCCTCCTCGTCCTGGCTGTTCAGAGTCCATTCCACGAACCTGCAGGCAGTGTCCCAGTGTTCCTTATCCTCCATATAATAGGAAAGCGGAAGAAACCCGTCCAGGTAATAAGGCGCTCTCTCCCAGTTTTCTCCTGTACCGCCCAGCCATCCAGAATAACTGCCCACACTGTCCCAAATGTCAAACAGTTTCCCGGTAAGCCCCTGCATCTGAATTTCCAACTGCCGTTTCAGCCATCCCTCCGGTTTCACTTCAGGAATGGCAAATGTATGTAATGTTTTCTCTCTTTTCTTACTCATAATGGTTCCTCCAGGGTGCCTTTTATTTTAATGCTCCGCTCAGCATTCCTTTGATAAAATATTTTTGCAGGAATACAAATAGAATCAGAATAGGCATCAGGCCTATAATGGAACTGGACGTCAAAAGTCCCCAGTCCGTACCGTACTGGCCGATCGCCAGATTGGTAAGTCCCACATTGAACGTCTTGATGGAATTGCTGTTAGCAAATACCAGCGCGATCAGATAATCGTTCCATGTAGTATACGCCGCATAGACGGCAATGGTCGCCGCAGATGACCAGGTCAGCGGCAGACATATATTGGAAAACACGGAGAATGCTCCCGCGCCGTCCAGCTTTGCAGACTCCAACAGACTGTCCGGCACCATGTCAAAAGCGTTCTTCATCATATAAATACAAAACGGTGACTGGAATGTGGCGTAGATCAGCACCATACTCGGAATCGTATTTAAAAGATGCAGCTTTGACATAATGGAGTACAGCGGATTCAGCAGTGCTTGGAATGGAATCATAATCGCAGCCAGTATACATGCCATAAAAAAGCCCTTTCCCCTTAACTGAAGCTTTGAGAACCCATACCCGGCCAGCACGCTGACAATAACTACCAATAAAATCGTGATTGCGGTAATAACAAAGGAATTCATCAGATATCCTCTGTACAGACCGTCATCTAGGGTAAATATCTTAATATAATTAGCCAATGTTGGATGCTTCGGAATCAATGTGGGCGGCGTCCCGTATATCTCTGTCTTATCCTTCAGAGACGTCACTATCGTCCAATACAGCGGCAGGAAAAAGATGACTGCCAGAGCTGTATTCATCCAGGTTTTTCTCGTCACTCTCTTCATATTTCTCCTCTATTTCGTGGGGTCCTTAAGGACCTTATTTTCAAAATAACTCAGAACACTGAGCACAAGCAGCAGGATCATCGTTATAGCAGACCCATATCCCATCTTAAAATACTTAAATGACGTGTTGTATATATAATGGACAATCGTCGTTGTATCCTGTGCCGGACCGCCTTTTGTCATGATCAAAAACTGCTCAAATGCCAGTACAGAGCCGATGACTGACAAGATCAGCGCCAGGGCTGCATGCGGCTTGATGATCGGCAGAGTGATCCTGAAAAATTGTTTTACCTTATCGGCTCCGTCCACACTTGCAGCCTCATAGATCTGTTCATCTACAGACTGGAATGCCGCCAGGATGATCAGCATAGAAAATCCCGCCATCTTCCAGGTAACCATAAATATCACGGCGGGCAAGGATGTCTTAGCCGAATTCATCCACAGGATCGGATCCTGTATGATACCCATAGTCTGGAGAAGATAATTCAGCACACCGTACAGATCATTGTAGATCCAGAGCCATACCATACTGCAGCATGTCATGGATATGACCACCGGAGCGAAATACAGGGATCGGAACAGATTCACCCCCTTAAATGCCCCATTGATCAGAAGCGCCAGGATAAAGGCCAGAATGAACAGACACGGGGTCACAAAAACCGCATACTTCATAGTAAACAGCAGTGAATTCCAAAACTGGGCATCCTGAAACAGCTTTATATAATTATCTAGAAAGACAAAGGTCTTCTCCCCCATCACCGGCCAGTCATAAAATGACATAAGCAATGACTGAAGAAATGGAAATACAAAAAACATGAGATTCAATATCAGCGCCGGAAATATGAACAAATAGGATACCAGCGGTATTTTCTTTTTATGTCTTCTCTTCATCAGCTTCTCCTTACTGGAGGGGTGCCTGCAAGCGCCCCTCCTTTTTGTCACTGCATTATTTTATTGATAGCCTCCGCAGCATCCTGGAAGGCCTGTTCTGGTGTTTTCTCTCCGTTTAGACATGTCTGCATAGCCTCCAAAATGGGTACATACATCTCGTCATATTTCAAGGATACCGGAGTATGTCCTACCTCCAGCGCCTCTTTCAGCACCTGGTATTCCGGTGTACTGTTAAAATATTCGTTGTCAAAGAAATCGCTTCTTGCAGGGAGCAGACCGCCCTTTGCCAGCTCATCCACCTGAATTTCCTCTGACAGGCTAAACTGTATGAATTCCCAGGCTGCGTCCACATCTTTGCACTGGGAGGTAATGCCAATGGAATCCCCGCCGGAGAAGGATGCATAATCTGTACCCTCCGGTCCCTTTGGAAGAAGGCAGGCGCCCCAGTTCATATCATCGTGTTCCCCGCTTATGAAGGAATAAATGGCCGCACTGCCCAACACTACCTGGCTGGCTTTTCCTGTGAGAAATGCATCCTGTGCCTCATTCCAGGAGTATGTGGTAACACTGGGAGGCGTTACTTTGTAGGTATTTGTCAGATCATTGAACATGGAAAGGGCTGCAATCGCATTTTCAGAATCCAGCTCACATGTTTTTCCGTCTTCTGAGAGCACTTCCCCTCCGTTGTTCCATACATAGGGCATGAAGGTAAACATATGGCCTCCTGCATCACCCCCTGCATAGACATAACCGTAACGGTCGGCTGTAGTCAGCTTCCGGGAATCAGCGATCAGCTCATCCCAGGTCTCGGGCGGTGTTTCCGGGTCAAGCCCTGCCTCCTGATAATGATCCTTATTATACAAAAGCACGGAAACATCCGGCGCAAACGGTACGGCATAGGTCTTGCCTTCAAGCTGTCCTGACTTTATCATGCCTTCGCTGAAGGTATCTTTATAATCCAGAGCCTCATATTTCTCAGAAATGTCTGCAAAGGCGCCTATGGATGCAAAGTAGGGAACCTTTGTACAATCCAGGGAGACAATATCCGGCGCCTCGTCTGAGGACAATGCCAAGGAGAGCTGATCCGCCATCTGGGTTGCCGGCTGCTCCACGATCTTCACTTCCACGTTTTCGTTCTGTTCATTGTATTTTTTCGCAGCGCTTTTCACAGCCGCTACTGTGGAATCCCGTGTCCACACAACAATCTCTGTCTTTCCGGAGGCTGTCTCCTCATCCTTTTTTTCATTGGAACTATTGCCGCCGCAGCCCGCCAACATGGACACTGCTATAAGAGATGACATGGAAAGAGTTGTCCATTTCTTCATTTTCCCTGTTTTCATAATGATCCTCCTTGGATGCAGGCTCCTTGCGCCTGCATTATTATACATTTTGATAGGTTTTGCGTGGTATCGGGCCGATATCTTGGATATATTATATAAAAATTCTTTTTGTAAGTAAATTCATATTCTTTACCCAAAATAGCAAATTATTAACAACATAAAATTGTAATAATTTAACATATATACAAACCATAATTTCTTCTTTTCTGTTGATTTACAACAAATATTCATTTATAATTATATTAAAATATAAACATATAAAACAGGAGGCTGTCATGAAATATGTGAACTTTTCTACTCCCCCTTACCCGCACTTCATCATTGCCGGATCTGCCCTCTACCGCCCTGGAGATATACATGGAAGACGGAGCAATATCGGAATCTTTGACCTGATCTTTATCGAATACGGAGAACTTTATATTACAGACGGAGACGCCTCGTATCATCTCAAAGAAAATGAATTGATTATTTTAAAACCAGATTCCACCCATTACGGCCATAAAAAAGTGACGGAAAAAACAAAATTTGACTGGCTTCATTTCAGAAGCGCAGGGGAATATCATTACTCCGAAGAGTTTCATCTGGTGAAAGAAAAACGGCAATCCCTGAATATATATGAAGACCGGAAAAACACGCTTACGCTCCCTCTATATAAAAAAATGACAGCGCTGGAGAGCAGCGAATTTACATCCATATTCTCGAAATTAATATCTACCAACATAGATAAATACCAGCAGAAGGAGACGCAGGACCAGGCGCTCTTCTCTCCCCTGGAATGTCAGGAACTATTCTTCCGGCTTCTGAGCTTCGTACAGGTATTTCAGCCGCAGCGCAACTCATCAGAGCTTCTGGCAGCAAATATCATGGAATACATCCTGCAGAATTTCCACACACAGCTCACCCTAGAAAGTATTGCTGACTATTTTAATTTTCATCCAGTCCATATCATACGGTGTCTGAAAAGAGAATACGGAATCACCCCAAACAAAGCCATCATACAGATCCGGATCGACAACGCAAAAAAAATGCTCATCACTTCAGATCTGAGCATCAATAAAATATCGGAATTCGTGGGCTTCTCCTCTCCTTCTTATTTTAACAAAGTCTTCCGGGAATATACAGGCATGACGCCAAAGGAATACAGAATACTGAAAAGGCCCGGAACATAATCCGGACCTTCTTCATTCTGGATCAATTACATCCCTTTCGACATCTCCTCGCAGACCTTCATAGCCTCAAATACCGCACTCCTGAAACCGCGTTCTTCTAATACACGCACAGCCTCGATCGTCGTTCCGGCCGGAGAACATACCATATCCTTCAGTTCTCCCGGATGCTTTCCGGTCTCTAATACCATCTTCGCGCTTCCAAGCACCGCCTGGGCAGCAAACTGATAAGCCTGCGGTCTTGGCATCCCGCCGGATACCGCAGCATCCGCCATAGCCTCGATCAGCATGAACACATATGCCGGAGAACTTCCGCTGACAGACACCACCGTATCCATCAGACGTTCCGGTACGATCTCTACCCGGCTGAAGCTTTCAAGCAGCGTGCGCACATATGCCGTCTCTTCCTCGGTCATATGCTCATTCGGGCAAGCTGCCGTCATTCCTGCTCCCACCATTGCCGGTGTGTTCGGCATCGTCCGGACAAGCTTCACATCCTTGCCGAACTGCTCTGCAAGCCATGCCAGCGTCTTACCAGGCGCTATGGTGATCACGATCTGATCTGCACGAATCAAATCCTTGATCTCCTGAATTACATCCGCATAGAACTGCGGCTTCACGGATAACACGATCACATCCGCTTTCTCTACAACTTCCTTGTTGCTGTCCGTTACATGAATACCAAACTGAGCCTTTGCCCTCTCCCGTCCCGGTGCAAACAGGTCTGCGCCGATGATCTCCTCTGCCGGAATGATCTGGTTCTTGATAATTCCTCCCATGATAGCTGACGCCATATTACCCGTTCCGATAAATCCTAATTTCATTTGAAACACCTTCCTTTTCCTTTTTTCATTTTTCATTATAAAATCTCGCTAAGACTGTCTGTAACGGTTCAAATCTGTCCTGCTGCAGATCATCCGTCACAAATCATCTTTTTTGTATACAATTATATATTTTGTATACAATATGTTATGTACTGACTATAACATGGAAATGGGAGCAAGTCAATCAAAACCTTACTTGTTTATCTTGATTCTCCATGGTAAAATGAGACTGAATTAGTGTAGTGTCTCATCTCTACATGAAAGGAGATCCTTTGCATGAGAAAACGATTCAACATCACGGGGCTTTGTATTCCGGCCAAACATTATATGGTTGACTTAAGCAATAGACTGGCAGAAATCCGCAGTATGGTTGACGAAGGTTCGTATTTTTCAATAAATCGCGGAAGACAGTTCGGCAAAACTACTATATTGCATGCCTTGACTAAGGTACTGTCAGACCGATATCTTGTAGTACACTTGGATTTTCAGGCCTTGGGCAGCGCATCCTACAAGGATGAGAATACCTTTTCGGTGGCATTCGCATCCATATTCGTAAGAGGTCTTAGTATAGCTAATGAAAACGTACTCGAGGAATATCCCGTTCTTCAAACACTTCGGGATATAGATGAGTCCCCCTCTTTGCAGTTTGATCTCCGAAAGCTATTTTATTTGCTGCTGACCTTTTGTCAATCTTCAAAAAAACCGGTAGTCCTCATAATAGACGAAGCAGACAGTGCATCAAATAACCAGGTTTTTCTTGATTTCCTTGCACAGCTGCGAAATTATTATCTCGAACGGGAAGCTCTTGGAACAATTACATTCCAGTCCGTTATCCTGGCCGGAGTATATGATATCAGGAATTTAAAGAGGAAACTTCGCTCAAACGATGAACATAAGCTTAACAGTCCATGGAATATTGCTGCAAAATTTAATGTTAAAATGAGTTTCAGTAAAGACGATATTGAAGGTATGTTAATGGATTACGAGAAAGATTACCATACCGGCATGGATGTGCGCGAGATTGCCGGTTTAATCTATGATGATACCTCTGGCTATCCATATCTGGTATCTGCTTTTTGTAAACTGATCGACGAAGAGGTCAGCACTGAAGACACACCCGAGAGCAGAAAAAATGCATGGACAAGGGACGGTTTTTTCCAGGCGGAACGAATGCTTTTGGAGGAAGAAAATACATTGTTTGATTCATTAATCGGAAAACTCAGCGATATACCCGAACTGAACACCCTAATCAGAAACCTTTTGTTTACAGGTTCAAATACCGTCTACAATGCTGATCTGCCTGCCATTAACATTGCGGCAATGTTAGGATTCATCAAAAAGCACCATCATACTATAACGATTGCCAACCGTATTTTTGAAACCCGCTTATATAATTTCTATTTGTCAGCCGCAGATATGCAAAACCTGGATATTTACAAGGCATCGCAGCGGGACAAGAACCAGTTTATCATAGACGGACATCTGAATATGCGGCGGATCTTGGAAAAATTCGTCGAACATTTTCATGATTTATATAAGGACAGTCCGCAGACCTTTATTGAAGATACCGGCAGAAAGTTTTTCCTGTTATATCTGCGTCCAATTATCAATGGAACCGGAAACTATTATATTGAATCACAGACAAGAGACCTTTGCCGAACTGATGTGATCGTGGATTACCGCGGCGAACAATTTATCATAGAAACTAAAATATGGCACGGTAATGAATATAACAAACGCGGAGAACAGCAGTTGATTGATTACCTAGATGCATATCATAAAGACAAAGGCTATATGCTCAGTTTTAATTTCAACAAAAAGAAACAGATCGGTGTACATGATATAGTCATTGGCAATAAAATTATAATTGAGGCAGTCGTATAGACAATTTTGACAAAACGGAGGACCCCCCATGGCTGAAAAGACCGCATCCCTCGCCGCCCAGGCTTACGAGAAGATAAAAGAGAACATACTGAATCTGACCTATTCCCCCGGCATGCCGCTGACTGAAGCCATGCTTGCCGCGGAACTTGGCATGAGCCGAAGCCCCATCCGGGCAGCGATCCAGATGCTCAGATCAGAAGGTCTGATCGTATCCGATTATTACAAGTCCATGACCGTCCGGGAGATCACCGACAGAGACATCAACGAACTGTACCAGATCCGCGAATTGTTGGAAGGAGCTGCTTTCCAGCTTATCTTCTCTCTCGGCCGCAACGAAGAGTATTCCTACCGCATCGAGGAGAAGGTCGTCCGTATGTGTGCGTCCGCAGAAGACCCTTACGAGTGGGAGCTTGCCGATACCGCCATGCACATGGAGATCATCAGTATTTTTGACAATGAGCGTATTAATAAGATCTATGAAAATAATCTGTGTGAATTGATCCGTATCGGACAATGTTCCGTCCAAAACGGAATGAAGATCTCAAAAACCAATGAGAATCTCAAGAAAATGATCGGATATATGAGAGACGGGAATTCCAAAGAAGCATTCGCGCTCCTTAAGGCAGATCATTTTAAGATCGGACGGGACAGCGCATTAAAGGCAGAGATCATCGAACGGCTGTCGTAGAATAGTCTTCCGGTTCCTGACAGAAAACAGTTCAGGAAAGTTCCCCGCCTGAACTGTGATCAAATTACTGCTTATCTCTATCATCCCCGCAGCCTCGCCGCCGGCACATCCCTCTTCACGATCGCAAGCGCCTGCTCCATGATACTGTCATTATACCGGTGAAGCCCCTCCCTGATCACTCCATCGGAGCAGATAAAACGCTGGAGATAGTAACGTTCCGCCCCTGCGATCCATCTTCCGATAGCTTCAAAGTCCGACCTCCTGTGATACTCCAGCACGACCGTTGTGCTGAACTCATAAGGCACCGCACCGCCAAGCAGATATTCCACACTCTTCTGCACCTTATCCACATCATATCCTTCAATCCCAACAGTTCTGCCGTAACTCTCCCGGGAATTCTTAATATCCATGGCAACATAACTGACGAGCCCTTCCGAGACAAGCTTCTTAAGCTTATCCGGGAAGCTTCCGTTCGTCTCCAGCCTTACATCATATCCGATCTCCCTGATCCGTCCCAGGAATTCTTCGATCCCTCTCTGGATCAACGGTTCGCCTCCGGTCAAGCAGATCCCGTCCAATATCCCGCTGTACTTCTTCAGGTATGCATAAATATCCTCCAACGGTATATCCCGGTTCTCGTAAGTATCTATTACAAGCGGCTTATTATAACAATACGGACATCGAAAATTACATCCTGCCGCAAACAATGTGCATGCCATCTTTCCCGGATAGTCTAACAGCGAGAATTTCTTCAGCCCTTGTATCACCATACCACTGCCTCCTATTTGTATCGCCCCTCACCTTCGTTCGGCGGCATGTTGCCGTAAATCACCTGTCAGTCTGCGCTTTTATACTTTAAAATGTTCCAGCATATACGGCATACATTCTCTGCTATACTGCCCAAGCGAATAATTTCCCTTATTCAGACACCAATCCGACACAAGCGCGCGTTCGCACATGGCATAATACCTCGTCACCTCACTGGCCGGGATCCCTTGCCGTATCTGTCCGCGCATCTGCCCCTCTTCCACGACCTGATTCAAGAGCCTGTAGTAATTGCGGTTCTGGTCAAGAAAATGGCTCGGCCTTTCCGAGACAAGCTGCGTCGAATACAGAGAAGCCAGCAGGTCTATATTGATCTTCTCCTCCATCATCTTATGCATCTCATAATTCAGATATAATAACTTAGAGAAACTGTTCATCTCCGGGTCCATCTTCGCTTCCAGTTCCTCATAATAATCATCCAGGATCATGGATAAAGTATCCAGCAGCTCATCCTTCGTACTGAAATAATAATAGAAGGAACCCTTCGACGTACCGGACAATTCGATGATATCATCCACCGTCGTGCCATTATATCCCTTCTCATAAAATAACTGCCACGCCGCCGACACGATCCGGCTCTTCACGCCCTTTTTCTCAGTATCCCTTCCCATTATCTTATCCTCCCTCTCGTATTAGGTCTTGTATACTTGTATCATTCACTAGCGTACACAAAAACCGCTCTCCTTCTTAGCCGGAATCTCCTCATCATCGATCCAGTCGATCGATATATAACTCCCCCGGTTCAGTCCTTCCATCAGCTTGTAGATCATCGCCTTAGTCCCCTGCACCTCCATATGTACCGTTCCGTCGTACTCATTCCTGACCCATCCGGTCAATCCCAGGGATCCGGCAAGATGCTTCGCCCTGTAGCGGAACCCCACTCCCTGTACTCTTCCGTGAAAAATCAGGCGTTTTCGTATCTCTGCCATGCCAACCACCATTTTTCGTCTTATATTTACATCATTGTAATTGGTTTCCGAGAGAAAAGCAAGCAAAACCAAGCAACTGTTAAGAAATAACAAGAACCGGCATCTTTACAGACGATTCTTTCACATCTGCAAAAATGCCGGCTCGTTTCTATTTCCTATTCAAAGCTCTGCTCTGTTCTCTCAATGATCTCATCCTGGAGAGGCTTGCTTAAGTTGCGGAAGAAATCACTGTATCCCGCAACGCGCACGATCAGATCCTTATAATCCTCAGGATTATTCTGTGCATCGATCAAGGTCTGCCTGTCGATCACATTGAACTGGATATGATGTCCGTCCATGGAGAAGTAAGAGCGGATCAGGCTCGCCATATGCTCGAGTCCTTCCTCACCAGCAACAACATCCGGTGTAAACTTCTGGTTCAGCAGAGTTCCCGCCGTTGCCAGATGATCCATCTTCGCACAGGACTTCACTACCGCCGTCGGCCCGTTGGTGTCCGCGGATTTCTCCGGGGAAATACCTTCAGATACCGGCTTATGCGCCTTCCTTCCGTTCGGTGTAGCAAGGATCACGTCACCAAAATATACATGGCATGTGGTCGGAAGCATATCCACCCCGTATTTGCCGCCCTTCATATTCGGACGCCCCGTAATAGAGCTTCTGTACAGCTCAAATACATCCTGCATGATATCATCCGCATAGTCGTCGTCGTTGCCGTACTTCGGAGTCTTATCATGAACCATACGGTAGATCACGTCATATCCTTCAAAATCATGCTCCATAGCCTCGATCAATTCTTCCATGGTGAAATTCTTCTTGTCAAATACATTATATTTGATAGCGGAGAGACAATCCGTGATCGTTCCGATTCCAACACCCTGGATATAATTGGTGTTGTATCTCGCGCCGCCCGCATTGTAATCCTTCGCATTGGAAATGCAGTCGTTGGTCACAACAGACAGGCACGGCGCCGGCATCTCCTGCGCATACAGCTGCTCGATCACATTGTTGCCGCGGATCTTGATATCAACGATATGTTCAAGCTGCTTCTTAAACGCATCCCAAAGCTCCTCGTAAGTCTTGAAGTCCTTCGCATAACCGAGCTTCAATCCGATCTGCTTGCCGGAATACTGGTCAAATCCGTTGAACAGCGTCAATTGGAATACCTTCGGGATATTCAGATATCCTGTAAGGATATAAGCCTCGCTGCCCCATGCGCCGGTCTCCACACATCCCGAGGAACCGCCGCGTCTTGCGTCTTCAAGCTCCTTGCCCGCATTGACAAGCTCCATGATCTGCGCCTCTGTATTATAGAACGCAGGCTGTCCCCATCCCTTTCTGGACACCTCGCATGCCCTCTTAAGGAACTTAGCCGGGGTCTTCTTGCTGATCGTAACATTCGAGTTCGGCTGCACCAGCTTCATCTCATCCATACAATCCAGGATCAGATAACTTACATTATTCACGCCGTTGCGTCCGTCCGGCGTTACCCCTCCGGTATTGATATTGGCAAAATCCGTATAAGTCGCGCTCTCCTTCAAGGTGATACCAACCTTAACCGGCGCCGGCTGGTTATAGAACTTCACCCACAGGCATTCAAGAAGCTCTAAGGCCTTATCGTCATCTAAGATGCCTGCCTCCACATCCTTCTCATAATATGGGTTCAGATGCTGGTCAAGCCTTCCCGGGCTGAATGCATCCCACGGATTCAGTTCCGTAGTAACGGCAAGGTGGGTGAACCAGTATAGCTGGATCGCCTGCCAGAATGTCTGCGGCTTATGTGCCGGAACCACCTCAAGGTTCGCCGCGATCTGCATAAGCTCCGCCTTCCTGGTCTCGTCTTCTTCCTTCCCGGCCATCGTAAGAGCCAGCTCGCGGTAACGCTCACCGAGAATGATCACCGCATCACAGGAGATATCCATTGCCTTCAGCTCTTCGCATTTATTTACCGCATCAGGATCATTGATATAATCCAGAGCATCCATAGTCTCTTTGATCTTCGCTTTATAATCCAAGTATCCCGTCGTAAATACCTGTTCGCCGCCGCATGTATGTCCCGGTCCTCTCTGCTCCATGAACTCTGTGAACATACCCGCGCTGTAGCACTCATGCCATTCCGGCGTCATCCTCTCAAGAATCTTCTCTCTCATGCTTCTTCCAGTCCAGTAAGGAATGATCTCCTCGGCCTGAAGCTTCCTGTCTTCCTCCGTCGTATGGAAGGACACCAGTTCACGCTCGCTCATGACCGTCATATCCTCCACGCTGTGACAGCACAGCTCCGGGAATGTAGGAGACGCCTGAGGATCTCTGCCCTTCTCGCCGATGATCAGCTCTCCCTCCCCCAGATACAGCGTCTTCCTGGAGAAATACTCCTTAAGGACCATCGCTCTCATAACCGGGATGGAATATTTACCGTCGTTCTCTTTGTAAAAATCTGTCTCGATCTTCGCTCTCTCCAGGTCAATATGTACCGGTGTCGTCACACTGACCTCCCGAAGCTTCTGGATTCTTTCATTCATACCGCGCAGTTTTGCCATGTCTTTACCCTCCTATTTTTGTGTTCGCAAATCCGGCATCTGCAAAGAGCTGTACGAAGCTCTTCATCTCTTCCTTGTCCGGCGCATGCAGATCTGTTCCCTTATATTCCATATCCAGCTTCGGATACTTGCCGCTTCCCGTATCATGGTACGGCAGCAGGTTCACCTGGGCCGGATGGATATCGTGTTCTTTAAGAAACGCTATGGTCTCTCTCATATTCTTCTCATTGCCGTTCACTTCCTTGATCGTAGGAATCCGAATATAGATCCTTGCCCCGTCCCTGGCAAGGCGGACCAGATTCTCAAGGATCAGCTTATTGTCTGCTCCTATGTACTTCTTATGAAGCTCAGGATCCATCACCTTCACGTCGTATAAAAATGTATTCACGTAAGGAAGCAGCGCCTGTAATCTCTCATACTGAACATATCCGCATGTATCAATAGTAAGCGTAATATCCTGACGCTTTAACTCTCTCGCAACCGCCAGGATATAATCCATATCCATGGTCATGACTTCTCCGCCGGACAGCGTCACCCCGCCGCCGGAATCCTCATAGAAGATCTGATCCTTCATGAGCTCCTTTACAAGCTCCTTCACCGTATACTCCCGCCCAACGATCTCCCTGATCCCGGCAGGACAGTAATTCTCACATCTTCCGCACAGCGTGCAGGCTTCCTTATCAAGCACAGGCCTTCCATCCTTCATAGCAAGCGCCTGATTATTGCAAGCCTTCACACAAGCACCGCAGCCCGTGCATTTGCCCGGGTCGAACTGCATCTCCCTTTCGTATCTCTGCGTCTCCGGGTTGTGGCACCACTCACACTTCAAGGGGCATCCTTTAAAAAATACGGACGTGCGGATCCCGTCTCCGTCGTGAATGGAAAACTTCTGAATATTCGTAATATTTTTCATCTCATATTCCTTTTCCGGCCTTATTCAGATAATCTTATATCTCAGCAAGATATTCAGAACAAATTAGACCATAGTTTAGACTATAGTACGAATATACCACTTTGCCATTATTTTGTCAATTACTCAACAGCTAAAAACAGCGCAAAAGCAGCCGGAAAACCCCCTCTGTACGGTATGTTCCCCGGCCTGTTCCTGCACTGTTAAAATCCTGTATACATCCCCGGCAGATCAAACAGAGAGATCTGCATGTCTCTGCCGGTAACCGAAGCGCGCTCCGTCACAACCTCGTCTCCCTTAAGATTCCCCACCAGCATCGGAGAATCCGGATCATGCTGCTGATACTTGTTCCTGGCATTCTCAGGGCTTCCGGACGCATAACAATACTGGCAGCCATGGATACACGTATGGTACATGCCGATATCCACACTCTGCACGCACCTGCACTCCTTACGCTGCCCCGTGTCCTTCTTAAGATCCAGCCTGTATCCGGTCAGACTGCCTATCTTCTTCTTATCAATGCACGCACTGTGCCCGATCCCGAACCTCTCAAGATTCACCTTCTCCGCACAGGTAAATAACGGCAGCCGATATCTCCGGGCAATCTTCCCAAGCCCGCCTGCTAATTCGATGATCTCTTCTTCCTTCAATTCCCGGAACGGACAGTCCTTATAGGCATCCACAAAGCTGATGATACATCTGGTCGTTGCGTCATGCAGCCAATTGCACATCATCTCAAACCGCTCCAGATGATAAGATATGGAATATTTCTCCGTAAGGATGATCGGATCGAACCGCCAGTCCATCCGTTCCTTCCCTATCCTTTCGCTCATCAGCAAAAAGGTCGCCATCGACTCTGCCGTACCTGGCAGGTTCAGCTCCATATCCTCATCATAATCTGTAATCGTCATCTGGAAATAGTATTCATATCCCATCTCCCTGATCTCCTTCAGGTACGGAAGCATCGGTTCCGGGTTCTTGGTCCAGAACACGATGCAGTCCACCGTCTCAGGCGACAGGAAGATCCGCTTGACCTTCTTGCGGTTGTATGGATTGGGAACCAGCACCTCTCCGGCTTTCAGACGATTCACAAACCATTCCGGGTACAAGGCCGGAATATCCGTTCTTCTGCTTGCACTGATAATCATATCACATCATTTCCGTTCTATTCCCCCAAAATTCTTCTCGATCAGCCTGCAGTATTCTTCGTAGGCGTCCATACCGCCGAACCCCTCTCGCAATACATCCCGCACGCCCTTATAATACCATCCGATAATACGCTTGTCCTTCATACGGAACCTGTTCCATAATTCCTCCCCCACGACCGGATAATCGCGGTCAATATCCCGAATGTTCGACAGCTTGTCCGCAAGCCCGACGATCTGCACCTCTCTGGGCGCATTCCGCAAATGCTCGATCGTACTCTTCTTCCTGTCTATCCAGGACCGCGACTTGTCTTCACTCTCCTGCGCCACGATCCTTGCTACCCTCTCAGAAAATTCCTGCGCCAGTATCCTCTGCGTTACCCCTTCACAGTCCTCGATCGTATCATGGAGCACCGCCGCACTGATCACCTCCTCATCCCCTGTCATCGTCGATACAATGTCCTTCACCTCTACAGGATGAACGATATACGGACGCCCCGTACCTTTCCTGAATTGTCCTTCGTGTGCCTTAAATGCGAATTCGACCGCTCTGTCAATCATACTCTTACCTCTCTTAACATCACTGCTCATCTAACGGGTTCTCTTCCTCCTCTATACCTTCACGAAGTCGCGCCTTTTCCTTTTTATGGAATAAGTTAAATATACAGGGAACGACGACCAAAGTCAATATAGTTCCGTATATCAATCCCCCAATTGTTACGATTGCCATCGGCTGAACCATATCCGCACCCATGCCCAGCCCCAGCGCCATGGTGGAAAGTCCAAGGATCGTCGTGAGCGCCGTCATGATGATCGGCCTAAGCCTCGTCACTCCGGCTTCCACAAGAGCTTCCTTCTGTTCCATCCCCTCCCCGATCAACTGATTCGCATAATCAATGAACACAATACCGTTATTTACAATAATACCTGACAGCATGACAAACCCGATCATCGCGATGACGCTGACGGGCATCCCTGCAACATAGAGTGCAAGCAGCCCTCCGGTAAATGCAAGAGGCACGGTAAACATTACGATAAACGGCGAGCGCATAGACTGGAATTGCGCCACCATGATCAGATACATAAACACCAGAGCAAGAGCAAGCATCTTGAACAGCTCCGCCATTGCTTCCATGATGGTCTCGTCCTCGCCTGCCATCTTGATCTCATATCCTTCCGGCGCACTGTAGGAACCGAGCGCCTTCTTCACCCGGCTGCTTACCAGACCGATGTTATCCCCGTCCCTGATCTCTGCCGACACCGCCATATAACGGCTCTGGTCCTTCCTGCTGATGGCGCGCAGCCCGGAGGCATCCTCAAAAGAAGCGATATCCGCAAGCTTAACCTCCTCTGTGGTTCCGTCCTGCTTCTGCGCCGTAACCGTCAGATCGCGCACATCCTGGCGGGTCATGCTTTCATTGGCGTCATCCAATACATACACGTCATATTCATGGGTATCCGTCGACAGGACCGTTGCCTTCTGGGCCTCAGAGAGCTTCCCATGAAGTTCCTGGTATACCTGGGCTACCGTAAGGCCATGTGCCGTCGCCTTCGCCTTATCGACCACAACCCTGAGTTCTTCCTTGTTATCCTCCGTTCCGTCCGTCACGTTCTGCGTGCCTTTGGTATCTTCTACGATCTTCTTAATATCTCCTGCGATTCCCTGAAGCTTATCAAGGTCTTTTCCCTTGATCTGAATATTGATCCCGCTGCTGCCAAGGGCGCTCATATCCATATTGGACATATCGACCGTCAGCTCTTGGCCGATATCTTCCGTCACCTTCTCGATCTCTTTTTTAAGCTGCTTGTTCGTCATAGACGGATTCTCTTTGGTAGTCGCATAGAAGGAAATGCTGTTCTCATCCGCCTGCCCGCCCATCATAGCCGCAGAAGACATCAGGCCGCCCACATCCTCGATATCTTTGATCGCTCCGACCTTCTCCATCACTTCGTCAGCCGCTTTCACCGTGTCCTCAAAACTGGTTCCCTTCTCCGTCTCGAACGTCATGCTGATCTGCGTACTCTCCATATCCGGCATAAACTGCGTCCCCCGGGTCAGCTCCAGCGCTATGCTCCCTGCGAATAAGAGCAGCGCGCCCGCAAGCACCAGAAGCTTATGTGCCAGGGCTATACGCAGTACCTTGCCGTACTCCTCCTTAATACGGACAAATAATTTAGACTCTTTGTTCTCTGTCTTCTTAAGCAATCCTGCCGACATCATCGGAACCAGCGTCAGCGCAACCGCAAGGCTGGCAAGCAGAGAGTATGCGATCGTCAATCCCATATCCACAAAAAGCTGCCTTGTGACGCCCGATGTAAATACGATCGGCAGGAATACGCAGACGGTTGTAAGCGTAGACGCCGCGATCGCTCCGCCTACCTGTCTTGCCCCTTCGATCGCCGCCCTCTTCGCCGCCGCCCCTTCTTCATTGCGCATTCGGTATATATTTTCAATAACTACAATAGAGTTGTCTACCAGCATCCCGACTCCGAGCGCAAGACCTGACAGTGAGATGATATTCAGGGTAACTCCAGAAAAATACATGGCTACCAGAGCAGTCATGATACTGATCGGAATAGAGCACGCAATGACAAAGGTCGGCCGGATGCTCTTTAAGAAGATCAGCAGGATAATGATCGCAAGCACCGCACCATAAACCAAATTCTGCAGGACCGAATTCACGATCAGATCTATGTATACCCCCTGGTCCATCAGGATAACCGTATCGATCTCCTTATTCTCCTTCTTCACCTGCGAGAGCCTGTCAAGCACACGGTCGCTCACATCCCCGGTAGAATACCCGGTCTGCTTCTGGATCATCAGCATCACACCTGCATCGCCGTTGATCCTGGCATAGGTCTCATCCGCATTGTTCACCAGTTCCACGCCTGCCACATCCGCAAGCTTCACAGGATCGATCCCTTCCATATCGATCAGCACCAGATCCTTCAATTCCCCGATATTTCTGAACTTATCGCCGACACGCACCAGATAATCGATTCCGTCCTCCTTCACATACCCGGCCGGCATACTGAAATTCTCCGCCGCCAGAATGGTCTTCACCATATCCGCTGTCAGCATATTCTCCATATCCGCCTGCGCAGACGCATCGTTCATGGCCGATTCCATCTGCGCCTCCTGCATCTGGATCGCCGACTGGCCCGCGGCAAGCTCGGCCGTCCCTTCCCCGATACCTACTGCAGCTTCTAACTGTGACGATGCAAGCTGTCCTCTTGCCTGCGCAAGAGTCATGGCGCCCTCATTGATCTGCTGCTGCATAGCCTCCAACTGACTCTTTCCGGCGGTGAGCTGGCTCTGCCCTGCCCTCAGGGCGGCTTCCTGCTGCTCTAACTGCGATACGGCCGCCTTAAGCGTCTCATGTGCCGGTCCATAGACCTGGTCGCCGGCAACTGGTTCCAGCTGAGCAAGCTGTGCTTCTAATTCTGCCCTCTGTTCCGCTGATATCTCCAGATCCGGCGCCTCAAGCATCCCCTTTATCTGTTCATAGGCAGCTCTCGACGTCTCCAGTTGTGTAAGCTGTGCTTGAGCCTGCACCTTCCCGGTCTGAAGCAGAGCAAGGTTCTGCTGAAGCTGCGCGTCCGCCACGCTTAACTCCGCCATCTTCTCCGTAATCTCAAGCTGCGCCTGCTTGATCTCTTCTCCTTTCATGGAGAGCTGCGATTCTGCCTGCGCAAGTCCTGACGAAGCCTGCGCCTTGCCGGCTTCCAGGGCTGCCTTCCCGCTCTCCACCTGCGCCTTCGCTTCATCCAGCGCACTTTTAGCTTCGCTGACCTTCGCCTCCAGCTTGGCCTTGATCTCGTCATTTAACTCCGTAACCTTCTGCTCATTGACCGTGATCTCTACCGCCTCTTCGATACTTCCCGTCACAGTGACCGAAGCTACGCCTTCCACACTCTCGATCTCCGGGATGACCTGTTCATTTATCACCTTGCTTGCAGAGACCGCATCCTCTCCCTCGGCGCTGACTGCCGCAACCAGTACCGGCATCATATCAGGATTCAATTTCATAATGATAGGATTCGACACTTCATCCGGCCAATAGCCCCGGATCTGGTCCAGACTCTCCCGCATCTCGATGGTAACGGAATCCATATTCGCCGTCTGATCGAACTCCAGAGCTACCGTGGACGAATTCTCATTCGAGACAGACTGAATCGACTTGATATTACTGACCGTAGCCATAATCTGTTCCACCGGCTTGGTTACGATCTCTTCCACTTCTTCCGGGCTTGCGCCTATGTATGACGTCGTGACGATCGCATACGGAAGATTCATGCTTGGCAGGAGATCTACCGTCATATTGCCGAATGATACGACGCCCAGAATAATAATAAGCACTACGCCTACTACAACGGTATAAGGTTTGTTAACACTGAATTTTGATAACATACGGAGGCCCTCTTTCTATGAGAAGATATTGGGTCAATAACCCATATATCTGAAAATAATATGTAAATCATAGCACTTGGGACTTTAATTGGCAAGAATTCCGGGGTATAATGACACCATGAGAAGCTAATTTAATAGATAATTTATAAACATTCTATAAAGGGAGATTATCAAGATCATATGCACAGAAAAACAATACTGGTTACAGGAGCATCCAGAGGAATCGGCCGAAGTATTGCCGTAAAATTCGCCTCCGAAGGTTATCATGTATTTCTGAACTGCCGTACCTCCGTCGCCGAATTGACGGCTGTTAAAGACTATATTGAGAATAATTATCATACGCCGTGCAGTATCGCCGCCGGAGATGCCGGGAATGCTGCCGACGTTGCACGGATGTTCGCGGACATCCATCAGACCTGCGGCCATTTGGACGTACTGGTCAATAACGCAGGGATCTCATACATCGGGCTTTTGATGGATATGAGCAATGAAGATTGGCGGCAGGTAATCGATACGAACCTGTCCTCCGTCTTCTATTGCTGCCGTGCCGCGATCCCGCCGATGATATCCAGGAAAAGCGGCCGGATCATCAATATCTCTTCTATGTGGGGAACCTCCGGGGCCTCCTGCGAAGCGGCATACTCCGCCTCCAAATCCGGCGTCAACGGACTTACCAGGGCTCTCGCCAAAGAACTGGCCCCAAGCAATATCCAGGTCAACGCCATCGCATGCGGGGTGATCGACACCGAAATGAACCGGCAGTTATCTGCCGAAGAACGAAAAGAACTGGAAGACGCCATACCGGCAGGCAGATACGGGACACCCGATGAGATCGCCCGGATCGTGTGGGACACCGCTAATGCCCCTGAATATATGACCGGACAGATCATCGGGGTAGACGGGGGATATCTGTAGATATCCCCCGTCTCACAATCTAATCCATCTTAAGCACCACCGGGCAATGATCCGATCCCATTACCTCTGTCATGATCTGCGCATCGGAAAGCCTGTCCCGCAATCCCTCCGACACACAGAAGTAATCAATGCGCCACCCCGCGTTCTTGGCTCTGGCGCTGAAACGATAAGACCACCAGGAATAGATCCCTTCCGCGTCCGGGTAAAAGTACCGGAACGTATCTATAAAGCCATTGTCAAGAAGTTCTGTAAACTTCCCTCTCTCTTCATCCGTAAATCCGGCATTCTTACGGTTCGTCTTCGGATTCTTAAGATCGATCTCCTTATGCGCCACATTCAGATCTCCGCAGAATACCACAGGCTTCTTCTCCTCTAACTTCTTCAGGTACGAAAGGAAATCCTCTTCCCACTGCATCCGGTAGGAGAGTCTTGCCAGCTCGTTCTGAGAATTCGGAGTATATACCGTAATAAAGTAATAATCTTCGAATTCCAGCGTGATCACGCGCCCTTCCTGATCGTGTTCCGGGATCCCGATTCCGTTCGCCACGGACAACGGCTCTTCCTTTGTAAATACCGCCGTTCCTGAATACCCCTTCTTCTGAGCATAGTTCCAATACTGATGGTATCCCGGCGTCTCAAGTTCAAGCTGTCCCTCCTGCATCTTCGTCTCCTGAATGCAGAAGATATCAGCATCCGCCTCTTTAAAAAATTCCATGAACCCCTTCTGTACACACGCCCGGATTCCATTAACATTCCATGATACAAATTTCATTTATTTCCCTCCCTTGTACAGAATTCACTGTTAATTGCACAATGCTGTACTAATAATATACTTTCCTCAAAAACAGCCCCCTTGCCGGTGCAAGGAATCCTGCAAGACTCCGATCCTCCGCTGCGATCACGACCGGAAGCTTCGAAGCTTCCCTCTTGCCGGTTCCGATCTCCAGCAGGGTCCCCGTGAGAATACGCACCATATGGTATAGGAAGCCTGTCCCGTAATAGGTGATCCTTACCTTATCCCCGCTGCTTACGATCTTGATATTGGTAATACGCCGGACCGAATCCTTACAGTCCTTATCGTCCGTAAAGCTGATAAAATTCTTCGGTCCGATCAGATACCTCGTTGCATTCCGCATTGCCTCGATATCAAGCTTCTCCGGATAATGATAACAATATCTGCGTGAAAATACATCTGGCTTCTCCCGGCAGTCGATATAATACTCATATTTCTTACCCTTAGCGCTCTTGCGGGCATGGAAGCTGTTCCTCATAAGCTCCACCTTCACCACCCGGATATCCTCAGGAAGATAGCGGTTCAAGGATTCCCTGAATTCCTGCGGATCATACAGCTTCGAGAGCTTCACGCTCGCCACCTGCCCGCGGGCGTGGACTCCGGCGTCTGTCCGGCCGGAACCGTCCACATGTACACGGTAACCTACCAGCTTCCCGATACTCCATTCCATAATAAACTGAATCGTATTATCCGTCGTTACCTGCCGCTGCCATCCCTGATATCTGCTGCCATCATAAGTAATGGTCAATTTGTAAGTTCTCATATATCTCACCCAATCTAATCGTTATATTTTCTCTATAGCATCAACCATCCTGTCAAATCTTCTGATAAATAACATCTAAAAAGGAAGAAGCAAACAACTCATCTTTGCTCCTTCCCTCTATTCTATCACTACATCTATAACTTCGTAAATCTTTTTTTAACAAATATATTACCAAAATATTACCAAAAGGTAACAATTCAGCCAAAAGATTAATTCTTTAACAGTTTCTTACTTCAAGATCTTCTTCAACTCGTCCATAAAAGTATTCACATCCTTGAACTCACGGTACACCGATGCAAATCTTACATACGCAACCTCGTCCAATTCCTTCAATTCTTCCATTACGATCTCTCCAACCCTGCTGCTTGGCACTTCCTTGACCTCTAAGCTAAAGATCCGCATCTCTACCCTATCGATCACGCGCTGGATATCCACCGCAGGCACAGGACGCTTATAACAGGCGCTCAAGATTCCGTTCTCGATCTTCCCTCTGTCATACTGCTCACGGTTATTGTCCTTCTTAATAATGATCAGCGGAATCGTCTCCACCTTCTCATAGGTCGTAAACCTCTTGCCGCACGCATCGCAGGAACGGCGGCGGCGGATGGAATTGCCGTCCTCCGCAGGTCTGGAATCAATTACCCGGGTATCTAACTGATTACAATATGGACACTTCATTTGCATCGTTTCCTTTCTTCTGGCATTGTCTAATCTCTTATTATCTCGTCGGCTTTTGCAGCGTCAAACATGTCAAGCGCAGCATGGTTCGTCAGCGCCTTCACAATCCTCCATCCGTCCCGGCTGTGAACCGCATTTTGCGGAATCGGCCGAAAACCAAGATCCAAATATATCTTACATGCAAGCCATGTGGTGGTCTGGGTCGGAATCTTTGCGTGTGTGTAGCCAAGCTTGCGCATAATATCCAGGACATGTGTGATCAACGGCTTTGCCAGACCCTGCCCCTGGTATTCTCTTCTGACCGCAACCCAGTGAAGCCATCCGTCACCTGACCGGTCGATCTTACGCACATCATAATATGCCGTGGCAGTCGCAGCCTTCCTGCCTTCTGCATCTTCTATAAAAACCATCCGGTTTGTCAGAGTATTTTCCCTGCCTCCATAATACTTGTTCCACGCCTCTAATCCCTGCTCATAAGATGTGAATTCCTTCGCAGACTTTTCAATATCGATCCAGTGATCTCTGTCACCGTCCTGATAGAATACATACCTGTAACCTTCCGGGAGCGGAAAATACAAAATCCCCTCCAGATCCCGCTCCAACATCAATTCATAATATCGGATACGCTCATCATGATTGTCAAATTGCTGTTTCATACTCACCCTCTTTAATAAAATCAAGTTCTGTCAGGCTGATTCCCGAAGCCGTCAGAATAACCTTCAGCATCTCTTCATCTGACATACTTTCGCCTGCTTTCTGATACGCCGTTTCTAGTTCTCTTTTATTATACCAATAAGAATCAGCAGTGTAAAGCCTCTAAATCTCTTGTCTCATCCGCAATATACTCAAAGAAATCAAAATCCGCATAATGCTCATGCTTCACACGGTCCGCGCATGTGAGCCCTACCATCGTCCCCGTGAACTCCCCATACCGGCAATACTCGTCCGAGAATTTGGTAGTGTCGAAGACGCGCCCGATCTTCTCATACTTCTCGTTGTCATAGCTCCATTCGAACCAAGAGTTCCGCCCTTCGATATACAGCCGCAGATAGACCGGCTTATCTTCCACCGGGATCCTTGTATTCAGGAATTCCGTCTTTTCTCCGTTCTCCAGGCAGATTACAGACAGCGCGCTCTGTCCCAGCGTCTCGCTGTAATATTTCCGCAAATTGATATAGTTCATGTTGTCATAGTAGAGGATCAGTCCGGCGCTGTGCTGATGAACCTCAGGCGTGAATTCCATCTTCGCGGTGATCCTGGCATACACACTGGTCAGCTTCCTTGCAAGGATGCTGACCTTGTTAAGCGAAGTCCTGGATTCCTGTCCGCGGATGCGCACATATCCCGGCCTTGCCGATACATCAGCAAACCGCTGCGGCATCATACGCGGGGCATAATAATAATTCCCAAGTTCCTCTCCGTCAAAATCATCAAACTCCGGTATCTCAGACACGGGTACTTCCGGCAGAGATGTTTCCGGCACTTTTGCTTTCGCAAGATTGCTTCCGTCCGCCATACGAAGCCAGCCGTCCTCAGTCCACATCATCTTCTGAATCGCCGTCTCCCGGCCCAAGGTACATCTAAGCTCCGGCACAAAAGGTCTTGCACAGAGATGCACCAGATATACTTCCTTATTCGGCAATTCTACATAGCTTCCGTGCCCGGACTTCTGAAGGATGGATTCTGGATTGTAATATCTGGGTTTTAAATGATCCGGGTCGTGCCTTTCATAGGATTCCCCGGGGACACTGGTCACGATCGGATTCTTCGGGTCCTTCTCGTAAGGCCCCCATACCTGCGCCGACCTTCCCATGGTAACACAATGATTATAACCTGTACCGCCCTCAGCGCACATAATGTAATAATATCCGTCCCTCTTCGTCAGATGCGGGGCCTCGATACATCCCCGGTCCGTACCTCCCCGCCACATCTTCTTCGGATAACCGACGATCGCCTGCGCTGCCGGGTCATACTCCACCATGCAGATCGCCCCCGGCTTCTCATAGCCTTCCCTCGTCTCCCACTCCAGAGATACCACATATTTCCTGCCGTCGCTGTCATGGAACATGGACGCGTCAAACCCTGAGGAATGTATGTACACCGGACGGCTCCACGGCCCGCGGATATCCCGCGCCGTGATCACATAATTATCCACATCGAAATATCTGGCATTCATAGAGTTCATTACTCCATACACCACATAGAACAGATCTTCTTCCTCACAGTAAGTCAGACACGGCGCCCAGATTCCTTTTGCACTTGGAAGCTTCTTTAGATCTACTTCCTCATCATCAGTTAACACATGAGTATAGAGCTCCCAGTTCTTCAGATCCTTCGAATGATACACCGGGATTCCCGGGAACCACTCGAACGTCGACACCGCAAGATAATAATCATCTCCCTTTCTGCAAATACACGGATCCGGGTTAAATCCCGGCAATATCGGATTCTTTATCATATCTCTCCTCCTCTTGTACCTGTTACTGCGCCTGAGCTTTTATCTCAGCTCAGGCAAGCCGCCATGCTGCGGTCTCCTCACACTTCGGGAAACCATCCCTGATCCACACATTTCCCCAGATCCCAGGCATCCCAGCCGATCCAGTTCGGCTCATTGACAGTATCTAAGAGCAGCTTATAACTCCAGTAGAAGTATCCGCTCCCCTTCCTCCAGGCGTCAAGCTGGGCGCCCGTGATCTCTCTGTAGATCTTCTTCTTCTCTTCCGGGGTAAATATCTCCGCATTCTCAGAGAAGTCCATTCCGTTTAACGCCGACTGTCCGCCCTTGGTATCCACACCGGCCGCATAGCTGTTGAACATGCACCATTCGCCGACTATCACGTCCACATACTCCTGTACCTCGGCAATCTCCCTGGCATAATGCTCTTCAATGTATTGCTTATAGCCCTCCACGCTCTGTTCACAGCCGTCCATCTCCGCCATCATCAGATATTGATGCGTGTCCAGAATAATATTTTCAAACTTCGGCTGCGTCAGGAAATCTTTCCACGCGTGAAGCTGGAACGCATCATGAAATACCACATAACAAGCCTTGTCCGCATGCTTCCGAATCCGCTCATACGCATCCGTATAGAATCCCCTCAGGAATTCCAGAGTATTCGGCGCCGTCCCCTCCGCCATCGCCGGATCCGCCGCAGGATACCGCTTAGTGACATTCATGATGCTCCACATCGGTTCTGTGACCGGCTCATTGATCGGCGTGATTCCGAACAGCCCCTTTCTCTGCCCGTACCTCTCTGCCAGCTTCTCCAGTACATCTAAGACGAATCCGACTTCTTCCGGCGTCTGGCTCCATCTGCACACACCGCAGATTCCTCCGTTATCGAACCCGTTCTGCCCAAGAGGCGCCGTATGAAGGTCAATAAGAATCTTAAGTCCGTATTTCTCCGCCCACGCAAATGCATGGTCCAGTTCTTTGATACATCCTATGAACGGCGGACGGTCGCCGAAGATAAAATACGGAACCGGAATACGGACCGTATTAAGCCCGATCCTCCTGATCGCCGCAAAATCTCTCTCCGTGATATATTCGCTCCGGTGGATCTTGATCCTCGCCTCATATACTTCCTTCGGAAGCTGCAAGGGAAGATAATACTCATCCTCCGCCGTCGTCCCTTCAAATAACGCCGGACTCATCCATTTCTCCAATACAAGCCAGTTCCCTAAATTAACACCCTTTATCTGCATTGTCTTCTCCTTTCTTCTTTGGAAGCATCATAACATATAACGCCGTCTTATGATATACCTCTCCCCAAACCGGATAGAATTATCTAGTAAATCCACACTATTACCGATACGTTTCGCTTGACGATCCCCGTTCCCCCATAGCTACTCTTCATGTATTTCCACCAGTATAATATCCGCCCCTATCTTCTTGATGCATTTGAAGGGTATGATATACTCCGATCCGTCGCAGAAAAATCCGCATAACTTCCCTGCCTTGGGAATCACCATTGCTTCAATGCATCCGCTGCACTCATCAATGATCAGGTCTACCACATATCCCAGCTTCTTACAATCACAGGCGTTAATGACCTCCTTATTCTCCAGCTCGCACAACCTCATATTCTCGCCACACTTTCCTGTTCTAAACTCCCAGGAACCATCCTTTCTCTCTTAAAGAAACACATGCAAGAAAACCCGCATATACTATCTACTCATAGTATACGCGGGTTTCACTTATTTGTGCCAGGCACAGCCTGTTCAAAACAGCGGCATGCCTACCCTTCGATATCAATTACAGAGACCGGACAGTCGTCCCTCGCCTCTGCCGCCGTACTCTCATACTCAGGCGCCACATCTGCGTATGCCTCCGCAATACCGTCGTCATTAAACCGAAAAACTTCCGGGCAGGCGGCCACGCACGCGCCGCATGAGATACATCCGTCATTCACTCTGGCTTTCATGGGTTCTTCCTCCTTGCATTATAATGCACTCCCAGAAAATTCTGAGAATCTATTTGCAGTATTCCCATTTATGCCGCAGCTATTCAGCCGGATCCGGCAAATCTATGATTCCGGTGCTAAATATCCGATTCTCAAAAAAATCTCTAGCGGATCCAGGTTCCCGTCCTGCCCTTCAACGCGTCGTTCAACTTATCAAACGATGTGATCAGCGCGCTTCTGCCCTCGCCCTTCTCAATAAAGGATACGGATGCGCTGAACTTCGGAAGCATATTATACTCCCCGAAATGTCCCTCTTCCATATATTGCTTCGCCTGTCCAAGATCGATCTCGCCAAGCTCCTCTTCCTGCGGCCTGCCCATGTTGATCTTCACCTTCTCTACACTGGTGAGGATGATCAGCTCATCTGCGTTGATCTCTTCCGCCATCCGGCCTGCCGCCAGATCCTTCTCGATCACCGCGCTTGCTCCCCGAAGATGATGATCCTGTTCAAGCACCGGGATTCCGCCGCCGCCGCAGGCGACCACGATCTGATCCGCATCCAAGAGCGCACGGATCGCATCGATCTCCACAATACGGACAGGATTCGGCGCAGACACGATCCTCCGGTATCCCTTCCCGGGCTCTTCTACGATATAATTGCCCTTCTTGCGCTCCTCATTCGCTTCTTCTACATTCATATAACGTCCCAGGATCTTCGTCGGCGTATAGAACGCTTCGTCATACGGGTCCACGATCACCTGTGTCAGTATCGTACTGACAGTCCGGTAAATGCCCCGATCCAGCAGCTCTTCGCGGATACCGTTCTGCAGGTCATATCCGATATACCCCTGACTCATAGCAGAGCACACCGACATCGGCGCCGGTGTATAGTCCTGGTGCGTCTTGCCGAATTCATTCATCGCCGTGTGGATCATACCCACCTGCGGCGCATTGCTGTGGGTGATCGCCACCTGGTATTCCGCCTTGATCAGATCGGCGATTACCCCGGCCGTCTTCTTAACCGCTATCTTCTGCTCCGGCAGCGTAGTTCCAAGCGCGCGGTGTCCCAGCGCAACCACAACCCTTTTCTTCATATTACAATCCTTCTTTCTAAGTTCTCTATCCAGACTCAGGCTCCTCCATCTACCGAATGAAGTTCGTCGCTACTCTTTCTTCCTTCTTCGGCAGGCCGTATTCCTTCTTTCCAAGCTCAATGCTCTTCATCAGGAAAGACATGTTCCTTGCCAGGGTACGCATAATCTGCATTCCCTCGCCGTCCTCGGCAGCCTCCGCAGCATTATTGCCATGGATACTGTTCCAATACTGGCCGGATGCCACCGGCATTCCGCTGATGGTAAAATACTTGTTCAGCTCGTCAAATGTCGCGGACAGACCTCCCCTTCTCGCTGAGACCACACTCGCTCCCACCTTCATCGTCTTATCGAAACGAGTGCTGTAAAAGAGCCTGTCTAAGAATGCGATCAGTGTCGCATTGGCAGAAGCATAATATACCGGACTTCCGACTACCAGCCCGTCGCACTCCCCAAAGGTCTTCGCGGTCTCATTTACCAGATCGTCAAACGCACATTTCCCTGTCTTGGCGCACGCGCCGCAGGCAACACATCCCCTGATAGCTCTATTGCCCACCTGGATCAATTCTGTCTCAATATCATTCTCAGCAAATATCTTCTCCATCTCATGCAATGCGGTATAGGTACTGCCCTGCGCATGCGGGCTTCCGTTGATCAATAATACTTTCATGGTGCTTCCCTCCTGAAAAATAAGATAGTGCTATTGTATCATTCCAATCCATATCCAGCAAGATTTGTTTTTTGATTTTTTTGCTTCTTAATGTTATACTATATATGATCTACATATATACATAATAGAATGTAAAGAAAGATTCAGAAAGAATACGAGGTGATCTATCATATGAAACTTTACAAATTATGCAGCGCCAAACTCATGAAGCGGAATACAGCGGCGGCAATGATCCTGGCAGCAATTGCCGGCAGCCTGGCAGGATGCGGACGGATAGCAGACATCGGGAAAGACAAAGCCGCCGACATTGCATTGGAGGATGCAAGCCTGTCCGAGTCGGATGTCACCCGTCTTAGGATTTCCAAAGATACGGATAACGGAAAAGGTATCTATGAAGTAGCATTTACTATGAACACTACCGAATATGAATATGAGATCCTGGCTTCCAACGGAGACATCCTAAGCGCTGATTTCAAGGAATTGCAGGGATCCAACGATCCGCAACCGCAGGGATCCAACGATCCGCAACCGCAGGGATCAGACAGCCATGACAGCTCCAATCATGGTGCAGTTCCCCAGGCAGACGTTCAGATCAGTTCCGAGCAGGCATCGAAGCTGGCATTAGATCGGGTTCCCGGAGCAACCGAACAAGATCTGAAGATCGAACTGGATTATGATGACGGCTATTACAAATACGAAGGTGACATCATATACGATCAGAAAGAATACGAATTCGAAATCGACGCGAATACCGGAGATTTTCTGGAATGGAAAGAAGAGAGACATTAATCTCTCTTCTTTATCTTTTTCTTTATTCTTACCATATCTGCCCATGCTGCCGCTTGAATATGTACTGCTGGATATCTCTTTCCGCTCCCTGGGGAAGCTCCAAAAACCGGCATCCATAACCGTAGCGTCCGTCCCGGAAGTCTTCTTCCCTCAGCACAACAGCCTTTAACGGATATTCCTTCTCAACAAATGAATAACAGAATTCAACCGTATCATCATACCGCAGTCTTGTCCTGGTGATGAAATATATCCCGTCCGCGCTGATATTCTGAATGTCTCCGTTGAGCTCTCCCTGTTTGAACGAGTTCATAGGAATCTCTCTCTCCATCTTAGCCCGCAGATTCCGCCGTCCCTGTACGATCTCAGCCACATCGAGGATCTCACAGTCCGCGATCCACGGTTCTGCGACAGAAGAATCATTATTCCTTCTGACTATAAGCTCGCAGTATGTCTTGATGCAGCCGATCTGCCCATCGAAGAAGTCTACTCTGATCCGTTCTGAATCCGGTAATTCCTTTTCTCTTTTTAGATATAATGTAATCCTGTCCCCAACACATTTTACCCGGATCCTCTTCGGAGCGGCATTATCCGGTCCGTATACCGAACATACGGTACAGTTATTTAAAATCATATGTTTTCCCCTATCCAATATATGTATTCCCGCTTCCGGAAGTCATCTGATCGATCATTTCCACCGGAGCGACCAAGCGTTCCCCGCTATCTACATCAATATAAGTTACGCTGTTCTCATAATACCCGATCAGTATCACTGCCTTCTGCGCATCCTGCATTCCAATGACCGGAATATTCTGATCCAGCAGATACAGCAGATCGCCTGCCGAACATCCTGACAGGTCCAGGCATCTGCCGTCGTTTAACTCCTTCACGATATCTATCGGAGCCTCCTTCTTCCTAAGCCTGTCCTCCATTGTCTGTACGGCCTCTTCCTTTCCTACTACCGTATGCTGCTGTCTCCTGCTGCCTCTCTCCCAGATATATGCCTGATCCGCATCCACAACAATGCCGTGATATTCATCTGCACTTCTGACCGCCTCCCCGGCCTTATCGTAGATTCCCTGAAGCTCGCCGTAACCGTACACATAATACCTGTCCGAATCAGACGTCTCGTCAAAGTCCGCGGTCTTCGTACCCTTTGCCGCGATCTGCTTCGGCTTCAGTATCTTCGGATTTTTCTTCTGGATCCCGTCCTCATAAGCCAGTCTTACCTGCGTTTCCTTCAGATCCGTCACATAGACTTCCGCATAGATATTATTTTTCTCTTTTTCTTCATTATTCGTAATATAATCCGGCGCCGTCTGGTTATAGGTATCTCCTTCCTTCACCGCCCGGTTCAGCGTGATCATATTCTCGTCAAATACCGCATCCAGCACATAGATCCCGTCCACCTGATAAGATTTTACCACTTCACTCTTACCGTTCATGATCTCGATCTTGTATACCGGAACCGTCATCTCGCCGGAAACCGTTCTTCCCGTATCTTCCGTCCGGGCCACGCCGTACACGAAATCTTTCTTCACAAATCCCAGCGGACGGATGCACTCACCTTCGCCGCACTCTACGGTACGCTCCTCTCCGGTCTCAAAATCCAAGATCACGATCCGGGTAGCCGCATTTAGCTCTCCCTCGTCCTGCCAGGCGGCCATACTGCCGTCTTTTGCTATCACATACTGCGAACTATCCAGCTCTTCCACCAACGGTATGCTTACGCCCCACTTCACATCAAACTCATACAGCGTTCCGTCCAGCATTACATACAGTATATTCCGGTCCAGACTGTAATAGATCATGCGTCCAAGCTCAAGGACCGCATTGCCGCAAGACAGGCTGCTGGCAACAAATACCTTCTCCTCCACCGAATTCTTCCCGGCATCGTAATAGTAGACCGCAACGCCGACTTCTCCCTCGTGGACGCCGCGGCTCATATACCCGCATACGGCGAATATCGTATTCCCTTTTCCGTCCATCTTAAGCAGCTTGATCCTGTAATCGGAGCCCATATTGCGCACATCGCTGTTCTCCACATCCGCAAAGCTGAATACCTGCGAGATCTCGTCCGAATCCTTATTATAGTTCCAGAGCTCGTTTGCCGCTACAAATGAAACCGCCGTCCCGTCATCATTGACCATATAGGGCGCGTCCCGCGGGACGATTCCAAGCACCACGCCGCGCTCGTTCAGCGCATTCTTTGACGCGTCAAATATCTGCTCCATCGTCCGGTCATAATCCAGCAGATAAGTCTTCTGCGCTTCCGCAATATGGTTCACACGGAAAAATTCCTTCACATGATACACATCTGAGTCATTTTCCTCACCCTTGCACCGCACCCGGTACTCCAGCTGCACCGAAACCGAGTTACTGTTAACTTCCTTGATATTCCAGCGTTCTCCCTTCTCGACCATCGGCTCTAACGCCCCCCAGGATACATGGTCGTAGTTCGAGTGGATCGTAACATGCTGAAAATCTGTATTATCCATCGTCTCGTCCGGTTCGATCGCCATACCCACACCGGCGCCTTCTACCTTGCCCATCGCCTTTTCATGGAAATTCCGTATATAATCCAGGCTTTCCGCCAGACTCATGTTCGATACGTCCGCAATCCGGGTGTAAAAACGCACAGACCGATCCTTTCCTGTGTTCAGGACCAACTCCAGGACTCTCTCCTCCGCCATGCCTACGCCTTCCAGATCCGCTGTAAATTCTCCCCCTGATCTCGCAAGCTTCCCTTCCTTCAGCTTCTCCCTGCCGTCCAGAGAATATACGGTATAGCTTGCATCGCTGATCCTGTTATCATAGGCTTCTATCGTACCGTCCAACGTCTGGCCCGATACCGGAGTCAGTGTATCGCGCATAGCCGGGATATCCATCTCTTTCGCATAACCGCTGAGAGTATTGATCACAAACCCATTATATGTAAATGAAATCTGCGGAAATGTTGCCGATCCCATATCTGCAGTCATATTGTCATTGCCTTTATTCGTATACAGGCTGAACCCTATGACTGCAGCAATGAAGATCAGGGCAAGAATTCCCGCATCCTTTAACCTCTTCTTCCAATCCATCTACTGCTTCCCTTCATGCCCTAACAGCCGTCCCAGGGTCGGCGATACATGCAGAAATTCCTCGCACCGCCGGATCGCTTCCCGGTTCTCCCCTTCTCTTCCGTTCCTGACCGCCCGGATCAGGATATTCTTCGGGGTATGCTCCATATCAATAAATTCCAAGATCTGTACTGCGTACCCCTCGCGCTCCAGGTGCTGCGCACGCAAAGCGTCTGTCACAAGCGCCGCCATACGCTCCCGGATCAGTCCGTACTTGAATACCGGCCCAAGCACCTCGTTCTCCATCTGTCCGTTCAGCTCATGCTGGCAGCAGGGCACCGACAAGATGACCTTCGCCTTCCAGGAGACCGCCTTCGCCAGCGCAAAATCCGTCGCCGTATCACAGGCATGCAGGGTCACCACCATATCTACCCGGTCAGCTCCCTTATAATCCGCAATATTCCCCTCCAGGAAGCTAAGCTTCTCATAACCGTACTTCTGCCCAAGTTCATTGCAGTGTCCGATCACATCCTTCTTCAGATCCAGGCCGATGACACGAATGTCATATCCCTTCAGCTCATGCAGATAGTAATACATAGCGAATGTCAGGTAAGATTTGCCGCATCCAAAGTCCAGGATCGTAAGCTCCCTGTCTCTGTCAAGCTCCGGCAGGATATCTTCGATAAATTCCAGAAAACGATTTATCTGTCGAAATTTGTCGAATTTGGAGTTCACGACTCTTCCTTCTGTTGTCATGACTCCCAGATCCTTTAGAAACGGAACCGGTACGCCTTCTTCAAGAATGTATCTCTTCTTGCGGTTGTGGCTCATATCTACCTCCTTCTTCCGATTCTCCTGAGCCTTTTTTTTCACCGTCACTCTGCCCTTCTTACTCACCAGCACCGTATATACCGCTCCTGCCGTCTCCATATGCATCTGCCGCATATTCTCCATATGCTCCTCAAGCAGGCGGCACGCCTCCCTGGCATCCACATTCCGGTGGAATGCCTGGCAGTTCTGAAACGTTTCAAACTGGAACATCAACTGCTGCTTTTTAAGCAGGGGGCGTACCTTTACTTTGACCGGACCGTCCTTCTTCCTTGGATTGCTGAGCACTGCCGCTCTAAATTCTATATTCAGATTATCCTGTAATAAATCTCTTAATTCACTCATAGCATTACTATTGTAATGTTTTTTCTATGGAAGCGCAAGCGGAAATGTTATTGTAACCCGAAACAAGTCTCCGTCCAGATACAGTTCGAACCTTCCTCCCTGCATTTCCGTAAGTGTCTTGGCAATTGAAAGTCCCAATCCGCTCCCTTCCGTACTCCGTGATATATCTCCCCGGATAAAACGCTCTGTCAGCTCATCGGCCGAGATATTAAGCGGCTGCTCCGACACATTCTTAAGACTGAATATCACAGTATTGCCAGATGTATATAAGTCTGCATATACACGGGTTCCTTCCATTGCATATTTGGCCGCATTGTTATAGATATTCGCCAGAACCCGCCACAAGCGCCTTCCGTCTACCCGGATGACCACCTCGCGCTCCGGCAGCGACATCACTTCCTTAAGGTTCCGTTCCCCGAATTTCTCTTCGAATTCACCGCTGGTCTGCTGTATCATCTCCACAAGGTTGATATTCATAAATTCTAACGTAATATTTCCAGAACTTACCTTAGACGCCTCCACCACGTCTTCCGTGAGCGTCTTAAGCCTCTGGGACTTCTGATCCAATACCTCCAGGTATCTCTTAAGTCTCGGCTCTTCAAAATTCTCCTGCTTCAGAAGATTTACATAATTAATAATAGAAGTAAGAGGCGTCTTAATATCATGGGATACATTCGTGATCAGATCCGTCTTAAGCCGCTCGCTCTTGATACTCTCGGCCAGCGCCGCATCAAGCCCCTGTCCGATAGAATTGATCTTCTCCGCAATACTTCTCTGTTCCTCTCCCATACCGTCTGTCGGAATCTTATAATCTACCTCTCCTCCGGCAATCTTCTCGACCCCTATATCGATCCGCCGTCTCCCGATCGCCTGCTTCACCATATATATGAATACGACCAGTTCTACCATCAGCATCAGAAACAGCACCAATGCATTCCGCCCGATTATGAATCCCATCCAGTGAACCGCCGCAAAGACTCCGAAGATCAGTACAGCCTTCCAGACCGCATGAAGATTAGACATCAACTGTACGGTAAACTGATCAATTCTCCTCAGCACGCTGTTCTCCCACACGATCTTCGCCTTGATCCTTCTCACCAGGCTCAGATACCCGATCAAAAACATCATACAGGTATAGGCTGTCACCGCCGCCGTACATATAACAGTCTTTGGCATCACGCCCCCGCTGTAATCATAAGCTCCCTCAACAGACGCGCCGGTCACTCCGTCATTCATGCTGATTGCCGCAAGGAACAGCGGAACTGCCCAGAGAATCACCACAAGCGCCGCCGCGGGCTCCGTCAGCCACCTGTCAAATGCATTCAGATGCAGATCTTCATCCTTGCCGCTTCTGCCCGCGGTAACCGTCAGCCAGACCATAATCCCTATCAGGGCCAACGCCATTATAATCCCTGCAACCGCTGTCTGCCGGATATTCGAACCATATCTTTCATACAGATATGCCCCCGAATAGAATCCATCCTTGATCGGATAAGAAGTGTCTATGCCGATGGCAAAGACAAAATCCTCTTCTTTCCCTCCTGCATATTGAACTGAATATTTGACCGATTCCCGCCAGCTAAGCGCATTGATATCTTTGAGGTTCGTATCAAAGTCATTAAGCTCCGGCCTGATGATCACATATTTCCCAAGCTCCTTCAATTTCTTAAGATTCTGCTCCGCCTTAGAATACTCTCCGTACTCGCCGCGGTTGGTGTATACCTGTCTGGCAGCCGTATCCACATACATGAACGCCGCATTCGTGTCCCCTTCCTGGTACATGCTCTTCATATTCATGTATTTGCTGATCTCATCACGAAGCTGGACGATCACTTCACGAAGCATGTTGTAAGCGTCGCTCAGACGCCCGTTCCACAACGGATCTTCATTGGCTGTCTCCATAATGCTCTTTGAGCCGAGCGGAAGATACATCTCTTTAAACCAGTACCCGTCATAGCTCCAGCAGTCAATATAGACCACCTTGCCTTCCGCATCCTGCAGCCCCTTAAACGCTGTCTCCGATGCATTGCTGTGAAAGCTTCCCTCTCTCAGATCTGCAAGAATATCTTCTTCCGAAACTCCCGATTCATCATTCACGATCACAAACCGAAGCTCCCTGCTGTCGATCAGCTTCTTGAATTCACTGTAATAATAGTAATGGTAAGAACTGTCAGACCGTTTGCACACGATAATCTTATCGTTAAACTCCTCTTTGCCCGCGCTCATATCAGTTCCGTAGACGGACCAGCTGTCGTCCCACGCATCCCCCCATTCTTTCAGATCCTTAAGCGTATACGCCAGACCATTGATATCCTCATCGGAAATGCTCGCATTATCGTAGAATTCCTGTATATCCACGACCCGGTCCAGCGTATAGCCGCCATCCACTTCCAGCAGCTTCTTCGATCTTATTCCTTCAAATACATTGCTGCTGACATTCCTCAGATCCCTCTCAAAACTCACCGTATCCTCGTACTTCTCTGCCGCCCTTCCCGCCAGCACCTCAGTCCTCAGCATCGGATATGACATGATCCATACGAACCCCACCGCAATGGCGACCACCAGAACATGCGCCAACACGATCAGGATCCCTTTTGCAGGCGCAGATTTATACCATTGATGGTTCATATAAACTCCCTTCTAAAGCTTCTCTATCTTATATCCCACTCCCCAGACTACCTTAAGATATCTCGGCTCCTTAGGATTAATCTCTATCTTCTCGCGGATATGCCTTATATGCACTGCCACAGTATTATCCACGCCGATAGCGTCCTCGTTCCAGATATTCTCATAGATCTGGTCGATAGAGAATACTTTCCCCTGATTCTTCATTAATAGTAACAGAATATTATACTCGATCGGAGTCAGCTTCACCGGCTCACCGTCAACCGTTACTTCTTTCAGATCATCATTGATCGCCAGCCCGCCTGTTTCATATACTGCCTGGTTCAAATGCTCCACCGTACTTCCAAGCTGGGTATATCTGCGAAGCTGCGACTTGACCCTCGCCACCAGCTCCAGCGGATTGAAAGGCTTCGTAACATAATCGTCAGCTCCCACGTTAAGCCCAAGTATCTTGTCCGCGTCTTCTGATTTGGCTGACAGAATGATGATCGGCATGTTATTCTCTTCCCGTATCTTAAGGGTCGCCCGTATTCCGTCAAGCTTCGGCATCATAACGTCTATCACCAGAAGATCCACCTTCCATGCCTTCAGCATCTTAAGCGCTTCCTCTCCGTCATAAGCCTTCAATACCTGATATCCTTCCTGCGTAAGATAGATATCTATCGCTTCTACGATCTCTTTATCGTCGTCACATACTAATATTTTCGCCATTTTTATCACCTCCCTTATACTATACAAGAATATCAGTAATTTTTTAAGAGCCATTTAGGGAAAATCTTAAGATATTATGAAATCGAAATGTATCGTCATAAACCGGGTCCTAAAATATTGAAATGTCGAATAATGTCTTAGTATGTCGAATTTTTACGGATTATGTCCCTTTTAATTTCAGCAAGCTTTTTTCAGCTATAATACAGATGTAGCATGCACGTCGTTTCTCAAACGATAAGGTCCGGAAGGATATTACAATGGACGAAAGACAGATTGAATACTTGATACGTTCCCTCGGCATTGGGGCTACATACCGTGGTTACCGCTATTTAAGCTATGGCATTCAATTATGCCTGAAAGATGAAGATTATCTCCTGTCCGTAAGTAAATTGTTATATCCTCAGATTGCAGAACATTACTGCACTACAAGTTATAGTGTTGAAAGGGATATCCGTACAGTTATAAAAGTATGTTGGGACAGAGGTGATAAAACCTTACTACAAAAAATCGCTTTAAGACCGTTACCCGCGAAGCCCCCATCCGGCGAGTTTTTCGACATATTGACCGCACACTTGAGACAAAAGTCTATTCCGGTGATTTAGGTTTTCTTATTAAGTTCTTAAGTCCTTCTTAAGAATTTTTCTTTTTCTTTTATGGTTTTAACATACTTTGGACATAATTTTCTTTTATACTAAAACCCAGATAGTTGATTAACACTCACTATCTCCCCCTCAATAAAGTAATGCATCGCTGGAAGGGACTGACGATGCAGCACTTTACTCTCATTCCTTTTAGATAACTATAACAACGGCGAACCCCTTCATTCCGCGAGGATTGAAGGGGTTTCGTTGTGATGCTGTTTACATCGGGCCGGATTTAGTGTATATTTACAAAAGAAGCCCTATGAAGATAACTTCAGAAACCCGATACAAAAGACAGGAGGAACACATGACAAAAGAAAAATTAGCCCTGGAGATCATTGAACGCCTGAAAAAGGAATATCCAGACGCCGGATGTACTCTGGATTATGACCAGGCATGGAAATTACTGGTCAGCGTGCGGTTGGCAGCCCAGTGTACGGACGCCAGAGTGAATGTTGTGGTCGAAGGCTTGTATGAGAAATATCCTGATATAGACGCATTGGCCGAGGCTGATGCTGAAGATATAGAAGAGATCGTCAGACCTTGCGGACTTGGGAAAAGCAAGGCAAGAGACATTAGCGCCTGCATGAAGATGCTGAAGGAAGAATACGGCGGCAAGGTTCCCAGGGATTTTAACGCTCTCCTGAAGCTGCCGGGCGTTGGCCGAAAAAGCGCGAATCTCATCATGGGCGACGTGTTCGGCGAACCGGCCATCGTAACGGATACCCACTGTATCCGCCTGGTAAACCGCATGGGCCTTGTAGACGGTATCAAAGAACCTAAAAAAGTAGAGATGGCGCTGTGGAAGATCATTCCGCCCAAGGAAGGCAGTGACTTCTGCCACCGCCTGGTCTATCACGGACGGGACGTCTGTACCGCAAGGACGAAGCCATACTGCGATAGCTGCTGCCTGCGGGATATCTGCGCGAAAAACGGAATAGAATAAGCCTGCAGTGATTCAGCCCTGCCTGAGCGCCTTCAGGCATTCTATGAGTTCCAGATCCTCCTGCATAAGCTTTAAGTTGGAACAGTAATTCTTGCCCTCCGGGGTCGTTACGGTAATCTCAACGACCGCGCCCTCTCTAAGCGCGTCCTGAGATACGGCATTGAGAAACAGCGGGAATTTGGGATGGTTCATGCGGAAACGCTCCATCCCTCCTTTTAGTTTCTGGATCATAGCAATTTGATTAAAATTCATATTCATGATAAGATACCTCCCATATTATGATACTGAACTTTACAAAAATAGTTAAAAAGATTAAGAGGAGACCGCCTTATGAATCTGCAGCATGCAAAAAAAGAATTTGAACGTTACCTGGACGGCTATGACAGGAACGACGACAAGGTACATCTGAAAATCGCACACACCTACGGAGTTACCGAGTACAGCAGACAGATAGCAGAACGGTTAAAACTGTCAAAAGAAGACCGGGAACTGGCACAGCTGATCGGTCTTCTCCATGATATCGGCAGGTTTGAACAGTTGAAGCGTTTTGACAGTTTCGAGCCGGACACCATGGACCATGCAAGCTTCGGAGTCCGTATCTTATTCCCGGAAGGAAAGATCCGGGACTTCATAGAAACAGACGAGTGGGACGATATCATACAGACGGCAATCGCCAAGCACAGCGATTTCCGATTGAACGGCATCGCAGACAACCGTACACTGATGCATGCCCGCATCATCCGCGACGCCGACAAGCTCGATAACTGCCGGGTGAAGCTTGAAGATACCATTGAAACCATACTCGGAGTCTCTGCCCGGGAGGTAGGAATGACCTCCGTCAGCCCGGAAGTTATGGAACAATTCCGCAGAAAAGAATCCATTCTGTCTTCTATAAGAAGAACAAAGATGGATTACTGGCTGTCTTATCTTGCTTATTTCTTCGATATTAACTACAAGGTGTCCTGGGATATCATCCGTGAGCATGATTATGTGACACGGCTGATCGGCCGTATCCCTTATTCCGATCCCCAGGCCAGGCTGCAGATGGATGAGGTTCAAAAGACGCTGTATGAATACATGGCGGATTTTACTGCGTCCTCAATTGATTAAGCTTCCCACCGCCCGGATGCCCCGCACGGAAGATACAGACCTGTACGGCTGACCGGCAGGCCGATCTCCTGGGATGTTACTTTGCCCTGGTATCTCTTAAGCTCGACGCTCAGCATATACGTCAGCACGGCCGGCGCAAGTCCGGTCGTATATGAATTGACCAGGAAGAACAGCGGCGTATCTGACAGAAGCTTCGCACACAGCCTGATCAGCGGATGGATCGCATCCTCGATCTTCCAGATCTCGCCTTTTGGCCCCCGTCCGTAAGAGGGCGGGTCCATTATAACGGCGTCATAATGATTCCCCCGCCGGATCTCCCGTTCTACGAATTTGACGCAGTCGTCAACCAGCCAGCGGACGGGCCTGTCGGACAACCCGGAAGAAACGGCGTTCTCCTTCGCCCAGGCAACCATCCCCTTGGATGCGTCCACATGGGTGACGCTGGCCCCGGCAGCTGCGGCGGACAAGGTGGCGCCCCCCGTATAAGCGAACAGATTCAGCACCTTGACCGGACGCCCGGCGCTTCGTATCTTCTCGGAAAACCAGTCCCAGTTTGCCGCCTGTTCCGGGAACAGGCCGGTATGCTTGAAGCTGAACGGCTTCAGGTTAAAGGTCAGCTCCCCATAGCGGATCTGCCACTGCTTGGGCAGATCAAAGAATTCCCAGTCGCCGCCGCCCTTCTTACTGCGGTGATAGTGACCGTTCATGTGCGTCCAGCCCTTGTCGGTTCTGGGCGTATCCCATATAACCTGGGGATCCGGCCGGACCAGAATATAGTCTCCCCACCGCTCCAGCTTCTCGCCTTTGCTGCAGTCTATGATCTCGTAATCTTTCCATTTATCTGCAATCCACATGGTATATATTCCTTTCGTAATCCTTAGATAATCTTTAGATAGTCGCTAGAAGGCTTATGCTATCTTTATGAATATACACCAAAAATGGATTGCTGTAAATATACAGAAATCTCCCCGCACCAACAAACCCCTTCATACCTTGCGGAATGAAGGGGTTCGCCGTTGTTATAGTTATCTAAAAGGAATGAGAGTAAAGTGCGGCACCCGGGGCAAATCCAGCCCTCTGGGTGCAATACTTTGTGAGGGGGGAGATAGTTGAATCTGTCTTTCAACTATCTGACTCTTAGTATAAAAGCAAAATGTGTCTAAAGTATGTTTATTTCCTTAAACAAATCGAAAGTTTCTTAAGCGAAGATTAAAATTTACTAACGGAACCCCGTCTACCGTCTGATTGCTGAATCCTTGTCTGTTACACTCGGCCTGCAGCCTTCTTACCCATCCTTCAAGATCGAACGCTGCGTTCGGCTTTGCTGTCGGCATTGCCGGCTTCGGCGCCGGTGCTGCAGCCCCAGATCCATAGATCTTCTTTTCTGCAATAGCAGAAGCTATCGCATCCCCACACTTCTCGGCATTCCAGTGATTATAGTCATTCTGGTTATCCACAAAACAACATTCCACCAGCAATGCCGGAGCTTTTGTATTCTTCAGCGCATAAAGCCCCTGGGTATATTCCTTTCCTACCGGCTCTTGCGCCGGCGCAACAAAAAGAGAGCCTGTTTCATTTTCCAGACTCTCCAAATTTTACATTGCAATCTCATTCAATTTACTCTATAATACAGATAGGAAGAGATAACCGCCCACAAAGTGGTTAGCCTCCGTTTAAGGTTTTAAGCCTACCTGGACCGCCAAGTACAAGGTAGGCTTATTTATTTTCGCTTGTTATTCCTACTATCAATATAGGCAAGCAATGCGATAAGAAACGTTCCGAACAGAATTAACAATGTTAAAACTTCATATGTACTCATTCGCACCACCTCCCTTCTTTTCTCAAAGTACGGGAGGCTACCACCCTGTAACACGGTTATCTCTCTACTATATTATCATTCTGCCGTTCTTCTGGCAATCTTTATTTTCTATCCGGCATACCTGGTAAACTCTCATCCCTTTTCAACAGATTCCGCAGCATTTCATTCAATCCCGTACTGGCCAGACCAGAGATCATCCCGCCAAGGGACTCTAAAGCATGGGAAAAGGAATATGACAGAAGGACTTCTGTGGAACGCTTCAACAAGCTTTTTCATTCAGTTGTCAATTTTCAGTTGGTATCTCGTTCATTGAGATTCCGAGAAGTTATACTTTCTATTGATTTAAGTTAGAAATCCTATATAATATGAATTACAGGGCTTGAAGTTCCTGAACCTAAAGGACGGTTAATGTACGCCTGATAAAAAGTATAACCGCTCTGGTGTTTATATAGATTTCTCAATGTAAGGTCGAACAAAAGAAAGAGAGGACAGAAAATGGCAAATTGTTGTATATGTGGAAGAAAAATAGGTGGCTGGGGAGCAGATAAACTCACATTAGAACCGGGAAAGGATTGTTGCCATATGTGCGCTCCCATTATCAGAAGCTTAGATGAAATCGACGATGAAAATACATTTTTAATCCAATGTGAAAAACTATACAAAGACTATTCTGATTTTTGAGCGATGCATAAAGACAGAAGAAAAATAGAAACTATAACAAAGAAAGGACGTGATCACATGCCAATGCCCCAAGAACGCACTTACACATCAGAAGACTACTGGAACCTCCCGGAAGGACAGCGCGCGGAGCTGATCGATGGGAAGCTGTACGCTATGGCTCCACCGAATCGGATACATCAGAAAATACTTGGTACGCTTCATTCCGTAATTTTCAACCACATTAACCAACAGAAGGGCTCCTGTGAAGTTTACCCCGCCCCATTTGCCGTCAATCTAAATGCGAATGACAAGATGTGGGTTGAGCCTGATATTTCCGTCATTTGTGATAAAGAGAAACTGTCTGACCGCGGATGCGAAGGGGCGCCGGACTGGATCATAGAAATTGCATCTCCCAGTACTTCGCGAATAGATTGTGCTGTCAAATTATTTAAATACCGCACTGCCGGCGTCCGTGAATACTGGATCGTAAACCCGATGAAAAAATTGGTTCAAACCTATATCTTCGAGGGGGAAGAAGATGCAAGCATTTTTTCCTTTGATGACGAAATACTTGTTTATATTTTTGATGATGGTCTGACTATCAAGATTTCTGATTTATTATAAAGAAAACCGTCCCTGCACCCACAGAGACGGTTTTCACATAGATTTGTATTGTTTCTGGTTGTCAGCCCCGCGCCGACCGCGCCAGACACATACCGCACATTGACAAGAATATATTTACCCAGACAGCCGACAGGCGGCTCTCTATCCGTTCCGAGTCTTGCGGAAAGGATGATACTTATGAGTACATATGAGGAATTCATGATCTTACTGACATTCGCGTCACTGGTTGTTGCAATTCTGAATCTGAAAAATAAGAAATAGCCGTTCCTGTCTCTGGTAAAGATTGAACGGCTATCTCTGTAGCTTATTAAATTGATTCGCCGGAACGGGTAGCGTGCACCTACTCGTCGGCTGTCTTGTTAAGTATATTATAGCAAATATACCTCAAATGTCAAGAACCGCACCAATCCCTATGGAGTTTACCCTCCAGTGAAAGAATTCGATAATAAAACCTCTAATCACCCTGCGTTCAGTTATACTTTAGCATCCCAGCACCGCAAAAGGCTGTCTGTCATAATTTTGGCTTTTCTTTTTCCTCATTCTCCTATATAATGTAACAAGGAAATTATAGTGTGTTTCATCATTATGTCATATGAGGAGGATAAATATGCCAAAAAGAACAGACATTCATAAGGTACTTATCATCGGTTCCGGCCCTATCATCATCGGACAGGCCTGTGAATTTGACTATTCCGGAACTCAGGCATGCAAGGCTCTGCGCAATCTCGGCTATGAGATCGTGCTGGTCAATTCCAACCCGGCTACTATCATGACCGATCCTGAGATGGCGGACGTCACCTACATCGAGCCGCTGAATGTAGGACGGCTGGAACAGATCATCGCAAAAGAACGGCCCGACGTACTCCTGCCGAACCTCGGCGGACAATCCGGGCTTAACCTATGCGCAGAACTCGCCAAAGAAGGGATTCTTGACAAATACAACGTCAAGGTCATCGGTGTCCAGGTAGACGCTATCGAGCGCGGCGAAGACCGCATTGAATTCAAGAAGTCCATGAATGAGCTTGGAATCGAGATGGCAAGAAGTGAAGTTGCCTACAGTGTTGAGGAAGCGCTTGATATCGCCGGCAGACTCGGCTATCCGGTGGTTCTGCGGCCGGCCTATACTATGGGCGGCGCCGGCGGAGGACTTGTATACAATAAGGAAGAGCTTAAGACAGTATGTGCCAGAGGCTTGCAGGCCAGTCTGGTAGGCCAGGTATTGGTGGAAGAGTCCATCCTTGGCTGGGAGGAACTGGAGCTTGAGGTCGTACGGGACGCCGACAACAATATGATCACCGTATGTTTCATTGAAAATATTGATCCTTTGGGTGTACACACGGGAGATTCCTTCTGTTCCGCTCCGATGCTCACCATATCGGAAGAATGCCAGAAGGAACTGCAGCGGCAGGCATACAAGATCGTAGAATCCGTAGAAGTTATCGGCGGAACCAATGTACAGTTCGCGCATGACCCCGTGACCGATCGGATCGTAGTCATTGAGATCAACCCAAGAACCTCCCGTTCTTCCGCCCTCGCCTCCAAAGCGACCGGATTCCCGATCGCACTTGTATCCGCCATGCTCGCTTCAGGACTGACACTTAAGGATATCCCCTGCGGGAAATACGGAACGCTTGACAAGTACGTCCCGGACGGTGACTATGTGGTGATCAAGTTCGCTCGCTGGGCATTCGAGAAATTCAAAGGAGTAGAGGATAAGCTCGGCACGCAGATGCGCGCTGTCGGCGAGGTCATGAGTATCGGCAAGACCTACAAGGAAGCGTTCCAGAAGGCGATCCGAAGCCTGGAGACCGGGCGTTACGGTCTTGGCTTCGCCAAAGACTATCACGAGAAGACCAGAGAAGAGCTTCTTCACATGCTGATCACTCCTTCAAGCGACCGTCATTTTATCATGTACGAAGCGCTTCGCAAGGGTGCGTCCGTAGAAGAGATCTTCGACATTACCAAGGTGAAGACGTATTTTATTGAACAGATGAAGGAGCTTGTGGAGGAAGAAGAAGCGCTTGCAGCTTCAAGGGGAAGTCTTCCTTCCGATGATAAGCTGATCTCTGCCAAGAAGAATGGATTTTCAGACAAATATTTAAGCCAGATCCTCGATATCGCAGAGGACGACATCCGTAACCGCCGTATTGAACTGGGTGTTGAAGAAGCCTGGGAAGGCGTACACGTAAGCGGAACTCCTAATAATGCCTATTATTATTCCACTTATAACGCCGAGGATAAGAATCCGGTCAATACCGACCGGCCTAAGATCATGATCTTAGGAGGCGGCCCCAACCGGATCGGCCAGGGTATCGAGTTCGATTACTGCTGCGTCCACGCGTCGCTGGCCCTTAAGAAGCTCGGCTTCGAGACGATCATCGTAAACTGCAACCCGGAGACGGTATCTACAGACTACGATACCTCAGATAAGCTCTACTTTGAACCGCTGACCTTAGAAGATGTATTGAGCATCTACAAAAAGGAACAGCCTGTCGGTGTTATCGCACAATTCGGCGGACAGACTCCGCTGAACCTTGCTTCCGATCTCGAGAAGAACGGAGTCAAGATCTTAGGAACCTCTCCTTCCGTGATCGACCTTGCGGAAGACCGAGACCTGTTCCGTGAGATGATGGACAAATTAGACATTCCTATGCCGGAATCCGGGATGGCAACTACTGTAGCAGAAGCGCTCACGATCGCCCGGAAGATCGGTTATCCGGTGATGGTACGGCCTTCCTACGTTCTTGGCGGCCGCGGCATGGAAGTTGTATATGATGATGAGAGCATGGAAGGCTATATGAAAGCCGCCGTCGGTGTAACGCCTGACCGGCCCATCCTGATCGACCGTTTCTTAAACCACGCCTTAGAATGCGAAGCCGATGCCATCAGCGACGGAAGCCGCGCATTTGTACCGGCTGTCATGGAGCACATTGAGCTGGCAGGCGTTCACTCCGGTGACTCAGCATGTATCATTCCGTCTGTGCACATTTCCCCGGAAAATGTACAGACCATCAAGGAATATACCCGCAAGATCGCCGAGGAGATGCATGTCAAAGGCCTGATGAATATGCAGTATGCCATCGAGAACGGTAAGGTATACGTTCTTGAAGCGAACCCGCGCGCATCACGGACAGTGCCGCTGGTATCCAAGGTATGTAATATCCGCATGGTACCTCTGGCAACCGACATCATTACTTCCGAGCTTACCGGACGTCCGAGCCCGGTACAGGATCTAAGAGAACAGCACATTCCGTATTACGGCGTGAAAGAGGCAGTCTTCCCGTTCAACATGTTCCAGGAGGTTGACCCGGTACTCGGACCGGAGATGCGTTCTACTGGAGAAGTCCTCGGACTGTCGCCTTCCTACGGCGAGGCCTTCTATAAGGCGCAGGAAGCTACGCAGTCCAAGCTGCCTCTCGGCGGCACGGTACTGATCTCAGTGAACCGCAAGGATAAGGCAGAAGTTGTCGAGATCGCTCAGAGCTTCGCGGACGATGGTTTCAAGATCCTCGCCACCGGCAACACTTATGAATTGATCCGCAATGCCGGGATCGAAGCCGAGAAGGTGAAGAAATTATACGAAGGACGGCCAAACATCCTGGATATGATCACCAACGGAACGATCGACCTGATCGTCAATTCCCCGGTAGGCAAGGACAGCATCCATGACGACAGCTACCTGCGCAAGGCCGCGATCAAGGCAAAGATACCTTATATGACTACCATTGCGGCAGCCAGGGTTACCGCCAAAGGAATCCGTTATGTTAAGGAACACGGACGAGGCGACGTCAAATCATTGCAGCAGCTTCACAGCGAGATCACAAGCATATAACTGACAAAAAGGGGGATGCCGTGCCGGCACCCCCTTATTCATCTATAATATACATTCCAACTGACAATCAAAAGGCTCTGCCTCAACATGCCCCTGGTTGTATTCTTCTGCTTCCACGCACCCCATAGCTCTGTAGAATGCCTGCGTCTCAACAGCCGAGTGCCCTGATATATACAGCTTGGCTGCTCCCCGCTGCTTCGCCCACCGGCATGCCTCAAGGAACAACTCCCGGCCGATCCCTCTTCCCCGAAGATCCCCAGACACATGCAGGCTTGTCAGATCAAGATATTGCTTCCCGCTTCCGAACAGCTTCGCTTCAACCGAGACAAATCCCTTCAGCGCTTTGCCGCAGAAAGCGGCATATACCAACCCGCCTGTCCTGACCGTGTTCTTAAGGCAGTCAATCAAGATCTGATAGTCCTCTTCTGACCAGTCGTCGATGAAGGGCGCGTCCCGGATCACCCATTCCCCCTCTTCCCTCCGCCAGCACTTACCTACCTCCTGGCGGCGGACAAACTGCCCGAACTGCTCCCGGCAGATCTCATCTTCCTTCAACATTCTATACTGTACCGTCACTGATCCTTACTCCTTTATCCTGTCCAATTCTGTCACATTGATTCCTTTTTATTATACTAAAAAGCGCTGCCAGATGCAAAGCCTTTCCCCGACACCCGCCTATTTGCGCCGCGCAACCGAAAGTTTACATAGATTTCTTCAAATGCAACATGAAATTTATAGATTTTACATGGGAAATATTATAAGATAAACCCAACCTGAAACGCGTAAAGGAAATACTAAAAAGGAAGGGTACTACTATGAGCTTATTTGGAGAAAATTTACAATACTACAGGAAACGAAATAATATCACCCAGGAACAGCTTGCCGAGCAATTGAATGTATCCCGGCAGACGATTTCCAAGTGGGAGGCCGGCACCTCCTATGCAGAGATGGACAAGCTGCTGCAGCTATGCGACCTGTTCTGCTGCAGCCTGGATACTTTATTAAGAAAGGAAGCAAGTGAATCAGAGGTAGAGAACAATCTTGTACACCGGGAGCACATGAAGAATTTCCGCAAATGGATCACCTGCGGCGTCGCTCTCCTGATCTTTGCCCATGCATTCTATGAACTGGTAACCGGATTTGCAGCCGTCAATGAGAATGTCCTGAACACGCTGTTCATGATGATCGTCATCGTTGCCACCCTGCTCCTGATCGTTCAGGGCATGAAGGATTCCGACTACCGCAGGAAGCATCCCGTCATCCAGGACTTCTACACCCAGGAAGAAAAGGATGCCTTTGACAGTCATTTCCCTGCAAGGATCGCAACCGGCATCGGACTGCTCCTGATCGGAATACTCATAGGAATGAACGGCGATACACTGCCTCTCTCCGGCAGCATGACGGATGACTTCTATTACGGTATCTTTCTGCTTATTGTGACTGCTGGCGTATCTATCCTTATTTACACCGGCATGCAAAAACAGGAATATGACATTGAAGCATATAACAAAGATAATTCTCAAAAAAACAGCGGCAAATGCGATCCCATAGCCGCCTGGTGCGGGTGCATCATGCTCGTTGCCACCATCATCTTCCTAACCGCGGGACTCGTATTCCGGCTGTGGGAAATCTGCTGGATCGTCTACCCCATCGGCGCGCTTCTGTGCGGTATCGTTACATTGATCTTAAACTGCCGCAAATAACATGCCCTTGCCGCAGCCATAAAAAGAGACTGCCGGGACCCCTCCCAGACAGTCTCTTAACCGTATGCGGGACTAATCCTCGAACGCGATCACTGCCCCGTCATACTTCTCGTCAATAAATTTCTTGATATCATCTGATTTCAATACATTCACAAGCGCCTGGACGGCTTCATTCTCCTCGTTGCCTTCCTTCACTGCAATAACATTTACATAGGTCTTCGCTGCCTCAGAATCGGACTGCTCGTAGGCAATGGCGTCTGATTTCACAGAATATCCTCCCTCCAACGCATAATTACCGTTCAATACCACGAATGCAACCTCGTCTACCACTCTGGATACCTGTGCAGCTTCCAGTTCAACGATCTCCACATTCTTCACATTCTCTTCGATATCATTGACCGTTGCATTCAGGCCTGCGCCTTCCTTCAGGGTGATCACGCCGTTATCCTGGAGAAGCAGGAGCGCCCTTGCCTCGTTGGTCGTATCGTTAGGCACTGCGATGGCGTCGCCCTCTGCCAACTCGTCCAGACTCTTCTTGGTTCCCGGATAGATCCCGAACGGTTCGTAATGGATTCCGCCGGCATTCACCAGATGTGTGCCCTTCTCCTCGTTGAAGCTTTCCAGATATGGGATATGCTGGAAATAATTCGCATCAAAATCACCGCTCTCTACCACTTCATTCGGCTGGACATAGTCGTTGAACACCGTCACCTCAAGCTCATACCCTTCCGCTTCCAGAAGCCCCTTCGCCTCCTCCAATATCTCCGCATGAGGAGTCGCTGACGCCGCGACCTTCACTGACTTAGAACCAGAATCCCCGGAGCCTGAACCGGAATCAGAACCGGAATCTCCTCCCTTATCCGAACCGCCGCAGCCTGTAAGTGCCGCTGCCAATACTCCCGCCAGCAATACTGTCAATAATCTTCTCTTCATAATACATTTCCTCCATTTTCGTTATGATTTTATTTCCTTTTATCAAGATGAACAGACAATTTCATGCCAATTGTCTGGAATATTTGCACCAGAAGGATCAGAAGCACCACCGTAACTGCCATGATGTCGGCCTCATACCGATGGTATCCGTAACGGATCGCAATATCTCCAAGTCCGCCTCCGCCCACGGTTCCTGCCATCGCCGAATATCCAAGTATCGTCCCAAGCGTGATGGTCACTCCCACGATCAGAGAGGTTCTTGCCTCCACCAACAGCACCTTCGTCACTATGGTAAATGTAGAAGCGCCCATGGACCTTGCCGCCTCGATCACTCCCGCGTCCACCTCCCTGAGGGAAGATTCCACCATACGGGCTATGTACGGAACCGCAGCAGCCACAAGGGGCACGATCGTCGCCGTTGAACCATAGCTCTTCCCCACGATCATTCTCGTAAATGGAATCAGCACGATCAGCAGGATCAGGAACGGCACGCTTCTTACAATGTTCGCGATCACGTCCAGCACCTTATAGAGCACCCAATTGGGCTTGATCCCTTCCTTATCTGATATGGTCAGCAGGATTCCCATAGGAAGACCAAACAGATATCCAAACAGGGTCGACGCAAGCGTCATATACAATGTCTCCCCGATTCCCTGTATCAACATCTGGATCACTTCGTTACTAAACATCTCCCGTCACCTCCTCGATCTCCAGTCCTCTCTCAACAATATAATCCTCGATCTCCTTCTGAAGCTTCTCGTCATCCGGGAGTCCAAGGATCATCTCGCCCTTGGCGATCCCTCCCACATTCTTGGTATCCGCTCTCAGGATATTGACTGCCCTGCCCGTTTTGAGCACCATATTGGCGATCACCGGCTCAAAAGAAGAATTCTCAGAGAATACGATCCTTATCTTCTTAGATTCCATCAGCCTGTCCTGAGTCCTTCCGGCATCATCCGCATGCCCGCCGTCGGAATCCTTAAGGATCAGCTCCCTTGCCTCCTTCGTCTTCGGATGGCTGAATATCTCCTCCACCAGGCCGCGCTCCTTGATCTCACCATGAGACATGATCGCCACATGGCTGCAGATCTTCCGAATGACCGACATCTGATGAGTGATGATCACGATCGTAATTCCAAACCGCTTATTGATGTCTCTTAAAAGCTCCAGAATAGCTGCCGTCGTCTGCGGATCCAACGCACTGGTCGCTTCATCGCAGAGCAGAATCCTTGGATCCGACGCCAGCGCCCTCGCTATGGCGACTCTCTGCTTCTGTCCGCCGGACAGCTGTGCCGGATAAGCAAGCTCCTTCTCCTCTAATCCCACGATTCCAAGCAGCTCTTTGGCTTTCCTGCGCGCCTCCTTCTTCTTGACTCCCTGGATCAGCAGCGGAAAGCTTACATTATCCACTACATTCTTCTGCATCAGCAGGTTAAAATGCTGGAAGATCATCGCAATGTCCTTCCTCTGCTTCAGAAGCTCCTTCTCCGACATTGCCCCAAGGTCTCTGCCCTCTACCATGACCTCCCCTTCCGTCGGTTTCTCCAGATAATTCAAACATCGTACCAGCGTACTCTTGCCCGCGCCGGACATCCCTATGATCCCATAGATATCTCCCTGCTCAATCTCCAGGTTAATATCCTTTAGCGCGTCAACCTTTGCATCCTTTGAAGTAAATATCTTCGTCAGATGTCTCACTTCGATCTGTGCCATGACCCTTCTCCTCTCTCCTGAGTTCTCTTATCCTGCTATACGTTAAACTCGGAATGTTTTGCGGTATGCGAAACGAAATTTTTATATCACAAAAAGGAACAAGTACACGCCGTACCTGTTCCCCGCATTCTATCCAAGATCAATAGTATGTCAAAAAATCAGATAATCAGACGCATACACTAATAAGCCATGTCCATCATGCACATCATGCACATGGTAGCACAGCCTGTCATCATCATATTCTGATTCATATTCTGATGAAATGTTGTCTTCATATCTGATTCCCTTCCTCAAATTATTCTGCAAATATGTTAGTATATTAGACCAATCAGCAGGAATTGTCAAGTCTATTTGAAAATAAATGCATCCTTTCTCCCCAGACGGATATCTTCCATATCCGCCTGCAGCTTCTCATCCATATGATCAAACAGGTAATTCTTCCCGCCGACCCTCCTGCTCTCATATTCTTCCCGTATCTGCCGCCTTACAAGCTCCACTTCCTCCCGGAACTCCCGCGAGGAGATCAGCGTTCCGCCCTGTCCCAGGGTAACGACCTGCTCCACCCCGTCAGAGGTCACCACCGTCACGTGATATTTCCTGCCGATATGGTGGACGACCTTCTCAATATACTGATCCGCCGTCTCAGCCTCTTTGGTATACACAACATGAATATTGTGATACTTCTGGATCTCCAGGGCATACCCGTCCACCTTATACGCATCGAATACCAGGATAACCGCACATTTGCGGAAGCCCTGATAATTACACAGGATATCCATCAGCTTATTCCTCGCCGCTTCGATATTGACCTGCGCCAGCTCCTTAAGGTCTTCCCATGCGAATATCACGTTATACCCGTCCACCAGAAGGTACTCCTGAACCGGTTCTTCTTCCTTCCTGTACTCTCTTTTCTTCGGTGAACCGGCAACCGTCTTAGAATCAGGAGGCAGTCTTCTCTCGATCTTACCGTAGGTTCGGATGAATATCTCTTCCAGCTCTTTCTCCTCGTCCCTGCTGTTACTCAGCTCTCTTTTTGCTTCATATGAGGACACGGCGGGCACACTCCCTGCATGATATTGCCCAGACTCCTTCGCAAGCCGGCTCTCGATATGCATATACTCCGGCACCTGATCCCAGGGTACGGCAAATCCGGCCCCATGCGCACAGAAAACAGACCCCGGCGGATTCTCAAGATCCCTCTCCGGGTCATACCCCTTCGCCTCTATGACCTCCTCAGCATTATGGCACGGTTCATATCCCCCGAATGTACAGAAGAGCTTCCCCTGCCCTCGGGTATAGCTGCTGACCTCCATCTGATAATCCCGCATAGCGGCAGCCGGCGCCTTTCCTGCAAGCAGCGCCCTCTCCCCGGTCACCTCCGGCGCACTGCACTCCCCCGACATCTTCTGAATGTCCGTCATGGCACGTCCCACCATCTCAGACGGAAGCTCCAGACGGTACTCATAATACGGCTCCAGCAATATACTCCCGGCCTGCATCAGCCCTTGCCTGACGGCTCGGTATGTGGCCTGCCGGAAGTCTCCGCCTTCCGTATGCTTCGGATGCGCCCGGCCTGCCAGCAGGGTTATCTTCATATCCGTGACCGCGGATCCGGTCAGCACACCGCGGTGCTCCTTCTCCGCCAGATGCGTCAGCACAAGGCGCTGCCAGTTCCGGTCCAGTACGTCCTCGCTGCAGTCCGTATCCAGCACGATCCCGCTCCCCGGTTCACCCGGCTCCAATAACAGATGCACCTCAGCATAATGCCGAAGCGGCTCAAAGTGCCCGACTCCCTCTGCCGTACGCGATATCGTCTCCCTATATACGATATTTCCCGCGTCGAAGGTCACTTCCGTGTGAAAACGCTCCCGAATCAAGCTCTGCAGGATCTCGATCTGCACCGCCCCCATAAGCTGTGCATAGATCTCTCCCAACTCCTCGTTCCACATGATACGAAGCATCGGATCTTCTTCCTCCAACTGTCTGAGACTTTGCAGCATCACGGGCGCGTCGCACCCTTCGGGCAGATGTATCCGATAATTAAGCACCGGCTCTAAGACCGGAGTCTCTGACTCCTTCTCCGTTCCCAGCCCCTCGCCCGGATATGTACGGCTAAGCCCCGTTACTGCGCAGACGCATCCTGCTTCTGCCTTTTGCACTGTCTCATACTTCTCCCCGGAATAGATGCGGATCTGGTTGACCTTCTCCTCCCACTGCTCTGCCGCTTCCAAGCCGGATGTCAGGATATCCTTCACTCTGAGACATCCGCCGGTGACCCGCAGATGGGTCAGGCGGTTCCCCTGATTGTCCCTGGATATCTTATATACTTTGGCTCCGAATCCCTCCGCCGTCTTCTGAATACCGGCCCGCTCTCCTGATGCCAGCGTATAACGACCGAACCCCTCCAGGAATTCGCTCACCCCCCAGAGCTTAAGCGCCGACCCGAAATAGCACGGATACACCTTCCGCTCCCCGATCAGACGGACAACGGTCTCTTCTCTCAGGCTGCCGCTCTCCATATATTCCTCCAGTGCGGCGTCTTCGCACATGGCCAGTTCCTCCCAGAATATATCGTCCTCCTGACCGAAGGCGACGCACGCCCCGTCCAGCTCCTTTTTAAGTTCCCCTAGGATCTTCTCCCTGTCTGTCCCCTCCTGATCCATCTTATTGATAAATAGAAAAACCGGGATCTGATACCGTCCAAGCAGCCCCCACAGCGTCCGGGTATGGCCCTGCACCCCGTCCATGCCGTTGATCACAAGGACCGCATAGTCCAACACCTGCAGCGTCCGTTCCATTTCCGCAGAGAAGTCCACATGCCCCGGGGTATCAAGAAGAGTCACCTGCGTATCCCCAAGGCCGAATACCGCCTGCTTCGAGAATATGGTAATGCCGCGGCTGCGCTCCAGTTCATAGGTATCCAGGTATGCATTCCTGTGATCTACACGCCCAAGCTCCCTGATCCTTCCGCTGAGATACAACAGCCCTTCCGACAATGTGGTCTTGCCTGCGTCCACATGGGCTAACATACCCACGCACATATATTTCTTTGGTTTATTTTCTGATGTATCTTCCATCGAAAATGCCCCTTTCTGTTGTTCATAGTGATACATCCATTATCATAACACAGAAAAGGACGTTCGTCGATAATCGAAATCTTCTGTATTTTTACCTTCCGTTGTGTTATAATTTAGTAGTCAATATACCAGTACATCAAGATTCATGCAATGATGTACGAGAAATCAAAATAGAACAGGAGTGATTACCAATGGACATTACAAACGATATCAGATACGCCGGTGTGAACGACCATGAAGTAGATCTGTTCGAGGGCCAGTATGTAGTCAAGAACGGCATGTCTTATAATTCTTATGTGATTCTGGACGATAAGATTGCCGTGATGGATACGGTAGACGCCCGTTTCACCCACGAATGGCTGGATAATATCGAGGCAGTGACCGGCTCCCGCAGGCCTGACTACCTGATCGTACAGCACATGGAGCCTGACCATTCCGCTAATATAGCGAATTTCATGAACGTATACAAGGATACGAAGATCGTATCCTCCGCCAAGGCATTTGCAATGATGAAGCAGTTCTTCGGTACGGATTTTGAAGACCGCCAGATCGTCATTGCAGAAGGAGATACACTCTCCCTGGGCAAGCATGAGCTGACCTTCGTCACAGCTCCAATGGTACACTGGCCGGAAGTCATCGTGACCTACGACAGTTATGAGAAGGTACTGTTCTCCGCCGACGGGTTCGGCAAGTTCGGCGCACTGGACGCGGACGAGGACTGGGCGGACGAGGCACGCCGCTATTACATCGGAATCGTAGGCAAATACGGAGCACAGGTTCAGCGTCTTCTTAAGAAGGCATCCACCCTCGATATCCAGACCATCTGCCCGCTGCACGGGCCGGTATTGAAGGAGAACCTTGGCTACTACCTCGGTCTCTATAACACCTGGTCATCCTACAACGTAGAAGAAACAGGCATCGTCGTTGCCTACACCTCTGTCTACGGCAACACGAGAAAAGCAGTAGAGGCTCTGGCGGACAAGCTTCGTATGAAGGGCTGCCCGAAGGTTGTGATCTACGACCTGGCGCGCTGCGATATGTCAAGCGCAGTAGCGGATGCATTCCGTTACGGCAAGCTGATCCTCGCCACCACGACCTACAACGCAGACATATTCCCATTCATGCGCGAATTTATCGAGCATCTGACAGAGCGCAATTATCAGAACCGCTTCGTAGGCCTCATTGAAAACGGCTCCTGGGCGCCGCTTGCTGCCAAGACCATGAAGCAGATGCTTGAAGGCTGCAAGAAGCTGACTTTCGCAGATACGACCGTACACATCCATTCTGCCCTGAATGAAGAGAGCACCGCGCAGTTAGACGCACTGGCCGACGAATTCTGCAAGAACTATCTGGCTCAGCACGACGAGACCGCAGATAAGAACGATCTTACCGCATTGTTCAAGATCGGATACGGACTCTATGTTGTTACCTCCAATGACGGCAAGAAGGACAACGGACTGATCGTCAATACCGTCACACAGGTCACCAATACGCCGAACCGGATCGCAGTTACCATCAACAAGGATAACTATTCCCATCATGTGATCAAGCAGACGGGAATCATGAACATTAACTGCCTGTCTACCGACGCACCGTTCAAGGTATTCCAGAACTTCGGTTTCCAGAGCGGAAGGACAGTGGATAAGTTCGAAGGCTGGTCGCCTCTCCGTTCTGACAACGGACTGGTATTCCTGCCAAGATACATCAATTCCTTTATGTCTCTGAAGGTAGAGCAGTATGTAGATCTGGACACGCACGGCATGTTCATCTGTACCGTTACAGAAGCCCGCGTGATCTCCAACGTAGAGACCATGACCTACAACTATTATCAGAGCAACGTGAAGCCGAAGCCTGACACCGAAGGCAAGAAGGGTTATGTATGCGTAGTATGCGGTTACGTCTATGAAGGCGACGAACTGCCTGACGATATCGTATGCCCGCTCTGCAAGCACGGCGCTGCCGATTTCGAGAAGATTTAATTACAGCGCTGCTGTCTGCGCCAGATGCACGTCTTTGCCCCCTGACATAGCATGCTATGCCAGCGGTCTGCAGACGCACATCTGACGCAGACAGCGGCTAATGCAGATCCCCGTTTGCCGGATTATCCAGTAATTTGCCGAACCCGTCGAACCGCGATCCGTGGCAGGGGCAGTCCCAGGAGTGCTCCGCTCTGTTCCATACAAGCGCACATCCAAGATGCGGGCACCGTTTCTCGGAGAACGTGATAAAATGTGCTGCTGCCGCCAGGCAGTTGACCATAAGCTGCGGCTTTAACATATTTCTGGACGGCGAAAAGACCGGGGCGTACGGATTCTCCTTATCAAGGATCATATCCGTCAGAATCGACGCCGATACCATAGACGCCGTCATCCCCCATTTATTGAAGCCTGCCGCCGCATAACGATCCTGCGTTCTTCTGGAATATCTTCCTATATAAGGGATTCCGTCCAGTGTAATACAGTCCTGTGTTGACCAATAATATCTTTCATCCAGATTCGGATAGTACAATCTCGCGCAATTGCGTATCGCTTCCCAGTTACCGCCTATTTTCCCGGTCTTATGTCCGCCGCCGCCAAGGAGCAGATAATCCCTGAAGCTTCGAAAGGACATCCCGCCCTCGGCTTCATCCACGTACATCCCCTTTAACTGCGGCGCTCCTTTCAATGCGATCACATACGAGCGGTACTGGTACATTTTCATGAAATACATTCCATGCTTATTATCTATAGGAAAATGTGTCGCAAATATCACTCTGTCGAATGCAATGCTCCCTTCATCCGTCAGCGCCGTTTTCTCTGCCAGCTCCCTGATAAAGGTCTCTTCATATATGTTCAATCCCTGCGCGATCCTGCTTATGAACTTCAGCGGGTTAAACTGAGCCTGCTCTGCGAATCCCACCGCCCCCGCCGTCTTGATGGGCAATTCGCACTCTTCCGTCAGAATCGGGCGCGCTCCGAGCCGTGCAAGCGCTTCCGCCTCATGCTCCAGTCTCTTACTGTCCTTTCTGGAATAGACAAAAGATGGCCTGACTTCATAATCACACTCTATGCTCCGGCACAATCTGTCAAACTTACGGACAGCCTCCTGGTTGGCGTCAAGATACATCTTAGCCTTCTCTAAGCCCGCACCCTTAAGAAGCTTATGGTAGATCAGCCCATGCTGCGCGGTAATCTTCGCTGTAGTATTCTTCGTGACCCCCGAGCAGATCCGCCTTCCTTCGGCAAGTATATACTCAACGCCTGCATTCTCCAGAAAATACGCGCACAGGATCCCCGCCATTCCGCCTCCGATGATCAGCACATCCGTCTTCCTGCTTCCTTTCAGTTTATCGAAACGCGGCATGCTTGTATTTTCAGTCCAAATAGATCTCATTTCCACCACTTTTCTGCCCTCCATCAGGAAAATATTGCTGTAATAGTTTTTGCAAACCAGAAAAAAGTATACTTAAATATGAAAATCAATCGAAAAACTATACTAAAATTTTTCGATTTTTTCTACCAATATGCCGAATGAATTTTTATATAATCGTGTTATACTTTTGTAAATGGAAAAAAATAGGAGGACAGTAAGCTCTATGGGAATAATTTTTAATGAAACAACGAAGACCATCACCTTACATACAAGACATACATCTTATCAGATGAAGATCGGCAATCTGGATTATCTGCTTCATCTCTACTATGGACCGTCTATCCGTGATACAGATATGTCCTACCAGATCATGCAATATGACCGGGGATTCTCCGGTAACCCTTATGAATCCAGGAACGAGCGGACCTTCTCATTAGACGCGCAGCCTCAGGAGTTCAGCACGCAGCAGCAGGGGGACTTCCGTACCGCAAGCATTGAAGTCGTCAACTCGGACGGAAGCTACTCCTTCCACGGCAAAACGGTCAACTTCAAGATCAAGGACGGCAAATACCAGTTAGATACGCTGCCCTGTGTATTTGCCACCGCAGAGGATACCGCGGACACACTGGAGGTTACTCTGACAGATGCAGTCAGCGGCGTTCAGGTTATCCTGCTATACAGCGTATTCGAGGAAGCCGATATCATTACAAGAGCCGTGAAGGTCGTCAATAAAGGCTCTGCCCCCATCCACCTTAAGAAGATCATGTCTGTCTGCCTTGACTTCTTGAACGGTGCGGGCTTTGATCTGGTAAGCCTCCCGGGACGCTACGGACAGGAACGGCAGGTGGAGCGCCAGCATATGACACACCACATCCATACGATCGGAAGCGTGCGCGGCTCTTCCAGCCATCAGCAGAATCCGTTTGTCATCTTATGTGACAGGGACGCCACGGAAGATTACGGCAAATGCTACGGATTCTCCCTGATGTACAGCGGCAATTTCCTTGCGGAGGCGGAACTTGACCAGTACGACCAGCTCCGCCTGGTCATGGGAATCCATCCAAAGCAATTCGTATATGAGTTAAAACCGCAGGATGTCTTCGAGGGGCCTGAAGTCGTCATGGCATTTACCGAGCACGGATTCACCGGACTGTCCCATCTGTACCACGATTTCTACCGGACGAACCTGTGCCGCAGCAAATTCGTCCAGAAGGTACAGCGTCCGGTCCTTATCAACAGTTGGGAAGCGGCATTCATGGATTTCGACGACGTGAAGCTTGTCGAGATCGCCAAGGCAGCCAGGAATATGGGCGTCGATCTGCTGGTCATGGACGATGGATGGTTCGGCAAACGCGACGACGACAACAGCGGACTGGGCGACTGGTATGTGAATACAGACAAGATCAAATGCGGTCTGCACAAGCTTGTAGAGCAGATCAATGACCTGGATATGAAGTTCGGCATCTGGTTCGAGCCGGAGATGGTATCGGAAGACAGCGATCTGTACCGCGCACATCCTGAATGGGCTATGCAGATCCCGGGGCGCCATGCCGTTCGGAGCCGTAACCAGATGGCTTTGGATATGAGCCGAAGAGACGTGCAGGACTATCTGATCAAGAATATCAACGCGATCCTTGACGACGCCGACATCTTCTATGTCAAGTGGGACATCAACCGTTCCCTGGCTGATATCTGGTCCAACGAGCTGCCGCCGCAGAGACAGGGCGAAGTCTATCACCGGTACATACTTGGACTCTACCGTGTGATGGATCAGATCATCAAGACGCACCCGGATATCCTGTTCGAAGGATGCTCCGGCGGAGGCGGGCGTTATGACGCGGCAATGCTCCATTATTATCCGCAATACTGGGTCAGCGACAATAACCATCCGCTAGACAGGCTTAAGCTCCACTACGGAACCTCCTTCGTCTACCCGGTATGCACCATGGGCGCGCATATATCAGACAGCGGCAAATTCATCCCCTTGAAGACAAAGGCCGTGGTCGCAATGTGCGGAACCTTCGGTTATGAACTGGATGCGACCCATCTTACTGACGAAGAACAAGAGATCTGCCGCAAGCAGAGCGAACTGTTCCGTAAATTTTATCCGCTTATAATCAAGGGCGATTATTACCGTCTGACAGATCCCTTTAAGCCCGGCAATATGACTGCATGGCAGCATGTATCTAAGGATCAGTCGGAATCTCTCCTAAGCGTGGTCGTCACCAACCTGACCTGTAACGGTCCTCAGGAGTATATCCGGGCAAAAGGACTTGACCCGAAGGCCATGTACAGCATTAACGGCAGTACAGAAGTCCGCTCCGGTTCCGCTCTTATGAACGCCGGGCTTCCGATCAACCGTGAGGTCGAGGAATACAGTTCATTCCAGTTCTATCTGAAACGCCGATAGAATAATAACTATTAAGGGCCGTTCAGGAAAGATGTGCATAACACACCTTATCCTGAACGGCCCATTTTATCTGATGCTGTTTACTCCTTAATAGATCGCTCCCATAAGCGGTGAGACCGCAAGCAATATATTCAGGCCCCACATTACGACCGCAGCAATAATTCCTATAATACACAGAATCTTTCCTGCCTTCGCAAGCCCGGACTTGCTGGAGCCCGCACCCATTCTCGCCCGGGAAAACCCAAGGCACGCCAGCAGAATACTCACAAGAGGAATCAAAAATGCGAAGATCAGGCTGAATATTCCGAATACCAGCCCCATCGTCGCCGCACCGGAATTATCCACCGTATGTACCGGAACCACATTCGGCATCGGCTGTCCCGATCCGGGCGCGCCGCCCTGATTCATCGGGATCGGCTGATTAAGGGCTGCGAATAACTGTTCCAGGCTCGCCTTGTACGGCTTCTTCTGCAAAGTCCCTACGAACCCGTCAAGATTCCACTCTCCTCCGAAGGTTCCCTTCATCCACGCTTCCAGATGGAATATACCTCCCGTATAGCTCCACTTCAAGTATTTATACCCCTCCATCATGGCGTCTCCGGCACGGTACGCCGGCTCCCCCTTCCAGTCAGACAATACAAAACTGTTCTTCTGCAGAAAATCATTCATCATAAACTGCACGAAATCATCCGGCTTGTTCAACACCAGGTCTCTCACATATCTGGCCATCTCTTCCCACTCCTTACTATTATAAATATTTCTTACCTATAACATATTAACGCTAAATCCGCGAAAATGCAATATTTCAGCTAAAATATAAGCTCCTGCTGCTCCATTACCTCGATCTGCGACACGATCATCGTCTCCGGTTCATTCCCTCTTAGGTGGTCTGCTTTCAAATACTGCATCCCGCCCCTCAAACTCGCCGCAATAAGGTTCAGCACATAGATATTGTCAAAGCGGTTGTAGATCGATTCCCCGCCAAGTCCGGTGAGACAGACTAACTGCGTATTCGTCTTCTTCGCCACGTCCATCAGCGGTTTCAGCAGATGCGCGGCGTTCGTCTGTGCAAACGGATTGTCCATCACCAGGACCTTCCCCTCGTTCCTGTCCGCGAATATATCCGTATCGTCCTTCCGCATATAGTACAAGAGGCTCGACAGGATAACGAATGCCGACAGAAAACCTTCGCCGCCTGAATTCCTTGCCACTTCCGCCCAGGTGATCGGATATTCTCTCTGAGCTTCGATCTTATACAGGCGGATCTGCACATTTCCGATTCCTACCCCCGTATCATACAGATTCCTCGTCGTGATCCGCGTACCGAAATATTCCTGCGCATTTTCATTCTGTTCGAACATTTCCAGACCCTTTTGGGTAATCTCGTCCACCATATCCTGCAGGCGGATCTGATAGAGGCTCTCATTCTCCTCCCATTCCGGGAGCTTAAGCTTAAGCATCTTGACAGGACGCTCCCTGATCGTGATCGTTGAATTATGGTCGATCCTTCCAAGATTCTGATGTACTTCCCGGACATAGTCCTCCATCAGCTCTACGATCTTCTTCTTCTCCTTCTCCACCAGGGATATGTCTACCATGAGCTTCTCCATCAGGCTGTCATATGACTGCAGCGTCGTTGCAAGCTGACGAAGCACGGCAGACGCATCATCCGTAAGCTCCAGCATGGCTTCAATCGGTTTCTTATAGAAGTCCTCCTGGAACTGCTCCATACGCACGACCCGGTTCAGCAAACGTGCAAGCCTGTCCCTCTCTTCCCGGCAATCCCGCTCCTTCTGCTTATAATCCCGTATCAGGATTCCCTTATAATTCCGAAGGCTGTGCCCGTCCATCTCCGAGAAATCCTGCTCCCACACGACCTCTTCTCCTAACGGGAACTCATTATATTCCGACAGAGCCGTCAGATTCTCGTCGTATATCCGAAGCTTCTCCCTCCGGTCATCCGCCTGACGCTTGGCCTCCTTCTCCTGATAACGCAGTTGGTTCTTCTCCGCCTCAAAATCCTGGTTTTGGATCTCCTCCTTAGGCAGCGGCTCTTCCTCTTTGCACTCGCTTCTCATCCGTTCCAGACGCTCCCGTTTCTGCTGCTCCACTACCGCGATCTGCTTGTCCTCCTCATTCCAGAGTCTCTGCTTCACCGCGATCTTCTGCTTACGGTCTTCCAGCATGATCTCCTGATGCGATTCTTCCTCCCGGCTGTAGGATATATGCGCCCACTCCTCCTTAGCAAAACCGTATTTCCTCTGCAGATGCAAGAGCTCGTCCGCCGCGTCCTGATAACGTCCTGCCGCCCGCTGCTCCTGTTCTTCTAACTCCTGGATCTCCTGGGACATCTGTGATGTGACCGCAGCATACCGCGCCTCCATCTCCCTGACTGCCGAATCGTCTAAGGTACTTGCCGTATCATCGGAATTACCGTTATACCTCTGGTATTTCCTGATCTCCTTCTTAAGCTCTTCCCCCGCATGCACAAGGTTATTTCTCTCGATCTCTCCTGACTTCTGCCGTTCTCTGAGCTTCTCCTGCCGCTCCTTCGATAGCTTCTGCTTCCGGGTAAGCTTCTCGGCCTCCCTCTTGCAGCGTTCAAGCTCATTTAGATTCTGCTCATAGAGCTCATACTCTTTGCACAGACGTGCAAAATCCTCGATCCTTCTCTGCTGCCGCTCCGTCTCCTGTCCCGTCCTGCGAATATCCAGTTCTACACGTTCAAACTCCGAGCGCAATTTGCCAAGCCCGTCCAGACACGCACGGATATCCCGCTCCAGCTTCCCGGTCTGCTCCGTGAGTTCCCTGATATCCTTCTCATTGGCATCCCACTTCTCCTTGCTGACTTCCTGATTCCGAATCATCTCCTGACGTTCAAAATACTCCGTATATTCCGTCTGCCGGACTTCGATCGCTTCCTTCTTCTTCCTGATCTCACGCGCCTTCTCTTCCACCAGAAGGCGCAGCTTCTCCTCATTCAGAAGATTCTCATTGAACAGGACATAGAAGCTGACCCCGTCAAGCCGGATGATCCCGCTCTCCCGTCCTCCTTCTTCGCTCTCCAGCATCTCCCTTGGCACGATAGGAATAGGAAATGAAGTATAGATCCCTTCCGTGTTCCGGGACAGCTTCTTAAGCTCCGCTTCCGACAGGATCAGAGCATAAGGCAGAAAAGGATGCCGATGGACCAGCTCAAGGTTCTGCTCTTCCGAATATCCGTTCTTGCCAAGCCATTCCATACCATAGACCGCATGGATGCCCAGCTCCTTAAGCTCCCGCTCCAGTTCATCCGGCAGCTCCAGCACCTTCCCCTGAGTCAATCTCTGGTATTCCTTCTGAAGGCTGTCCTCTTCCTTTTCAAGATTCCTCCGCAGTCCCGCGATCTCCAGTAATTTTCTCTCGGAGGCGTGAAGAATCTTCTCCGTATCGAACAGCGCCGTCTCCTCCAGCTCCAGATAACGCAGTACCGTTCGCCGGGCATTAAGCTCCTTCTCATAGTCCTGCCGTGTATTCTCCTTCTGCGTAAGCATAAGCTTCCCGCGAAGCTGCCCGGCCTGAAGCTCCTGAAGAGAACGCTCCTGGCTCCTGCAGCTCTCCTTCGTCTGCTCCTGCTGCTTTTTCAATCCCTGACGCGCCCGGATATGCCGCTCCAGCTCCTTCTCATAAGCCTCCCTGCGGATCCCAAGCATCCCCGGCTCGTACACTCCAAGAATATTGCGGACCAGAGATTCCTCATAACGGCGGTTATAATCCTCCTCCGTCCTGTCGTAGGACGCTGCCGCGCTCCTTAAGCCGCCTTCCCTGGCGGCATTCTGTATCAAGCCCTCGGACAGGACCGCAAGGCCTTCCTCCACGTCGGCAAGTTCTCCCGCAACGATCCTGGACGCTTCCTCATTCTCACTCTTCTTCGTCTCATTTTCCTCAAGACGCCCTTCATAATACCGTCTCAGAGTACGCCCCAGATGATTCCTCTCAGGCTCGAGATCCTCTTCCTTCTTCCTGGAGATCAGAAGTCTCTGCCGTACCAGCTCCAGATCCTCCCGTTCCTGCTCTGCCGCCTTCTGCTGCCTGGCGCACGCCAGCAGATGCAGCGTCCGCCCGATCTTCCCGGCCTCTCCCTCCAGATCTTCCTTCTCGATCTCGATCATATCACGGTTGCTGATGTGATAATGCTGCTCCTCATTCAGCCGATGGATCTCGCTGGACAGCTTCGCATATTCGATCCGGGCTATCCGCCCGCTGATCTCCTCGATCCCGGCAAGAATACCCTGATATTCTTCCTCCGTCACATCATGAAGCCGGTTCAGCTCTGCAATGAAATGCGCCACCACATTCTCCCGGCGCTTTCCTTCCTCCGTCTCCGCCTGATAGGCTTCGGCCCTCTCCCGGATCCCGGCGGCCTCCTCCCTGAATGCACGGATGATATCACGCCGCCTGATCTTCGTCTGGTTATCCTTGTACTGGCCCACGTATTTCTCCAGAATCGTCTGAAATTCCTTCATACGGTTCTGCTCCTTATTCAGCTTGCTCTCCACCGCTTCAAGGAACCACTTCTCCACCAGCCCCTTCTCGTCCCGGCAATCTGCGAAGAGCTCCGACAGCCCCGACTCCTTCAAGTTCACCTTCTTGATGATCGTCTCCCATTCCTTATAATGGATCTGATATTCCGCCAGCTTATCAAAATACTGCCTGGACTGCGCCGCATTCGTCATATCATAGCAGAAGAAATTCATAGACCGATCCTTCTTATACGTCTCGAACATCTGCCTGCACGCCGCAAAATTCTTAAGGATCATCTCCTTCTTCCCCTTCTCCACTACAGGAAGATGGTAAATATCCTGAATACAGGGCTTGCGGTATTCACTGATGATATTGATCATCTCCAGATTCTCCCCGCTGCCCTCGCCGATCTCCTGGCTTCTCCGTACCATCATGCCGGTAAGAACATAACCCGCTCCCCCATCCAGCGCCCACTCTACCAGGATAAAGGACGGCTTATTCGAAGTAAAATAACTCTCAAACGGCCGATCCTTCACATCCCGATACCTCTTATGCACAAACGGCGCCAGCAGCATCTGAACCAGCACTGATTTGCCGCCGCCGTTCCTTAAGGACAGCAGCGTGCTCTCCCCGTTCAGATGAAAACACTCGTCGCTGATGCGGATCGCGTTATTGTTGTAGTTCACATTGATCAGCCTGACGGCCTGTATCTTACTCATTCTCCGTCACCCCCAGCACCTTCAGCACTCTCCGGTAATTATTCTGGTTCAGCAGATTCCAGTCCATAAAATTATCCAGCTTCTTCGTAGTCTTGATCATCTCATCCTGTTCCACATACTCGATCAGCCCTTGCTTCTGCAGAAATGTCAGTATATGATGCAGGAATCCCTCCTTCGTCGTCTTCGCCCTGGAGCCCTTGTCATCCGAGCGCAGCGCCTCATAGGCCTCCAGCATATTGGAAAATGCGATCCCCGCCTTCTCCTCTTCCTCTTCTCCCACACTCTGGGCGCCTTCCCTGAGCCGGGCCGAGATACAGTTCTGAAGCTCACCAACCCGGATATATTCCCTCGCCTTGCTGCTGCTCCCCTGCCCGTCGAAGAATTCCACCAGAAGAGTCAGCACTGCGAACTGGGACAGATAATAATCCTTGTCTGTGCCGGACGATTTGCAGAGCGCCGCCTTAAGCTGCGCCTTGGAAAAACCAAGGAAATTATTCTCTTCCTTAGGGATCAGGTAGATCACATTCCCATACCGCTCGATTCGGCTCTGGGCGATCTCCCCCTGAGACTTGACCAAGTTCTGGATCCCCTCCTGCTCTGTATACGCCTTATACAACTGCATTTCCTCTTCTTCCCGAAGCTCATGATGCTCCAGAAGATAGTAGAAGACCTCCTGACTGATCCTGACCTCATCTAATTCATACGCCATATCTCTAGCTCCTTTTTCTATATTCTATCCTGCTTGCACGACACGAATCCGCACATTCGAACACCGGATCGTCTTCCTCTCCCTATCCTCGTTCAATATCCCTTCAAACGTTACCGCGCTTCCATCCTCTATCCGGTAAGTTTCCACCCTGCGGATATCACGGAATTCCGGGTATTCCTCCGCCAGATACAGAAGCATCTCATTCAGATGGAATTCTCCCGGCCTGTCCTGGATGAACTCGCTCCGTTCCTTCGCAAGCGCGGCAATATCAATTTCCTGATTCCTGATCAACTCCACCATGATCTCCTTAAAAACTTCGACGTTCGGGATCAGTTCCCTGCGCTCATCTTCTCTCTCTTCCGTCAGCGTGCTGATCTCACGAAGGGAGATCTCCCCCTTCCCCGCCGCATACTTAAGAAGCCTGCACAGACTCGTCTCATAACGCTTAAGCTTCTCCTTCTGAAGCCGTTCCTGCTCCTTAATCCATTCCTCCTCGTCAAAATCCAGTTCCTCCGCAATATCCTCCTCTTCACGCTTCCGTATCGGGCGCTGCAGCTGAAACGCCTTATTCAGATTATAGACCTTGTCAGGCTCCCGGCCAAACAGCGGCCGCAGAAAATAATCCAGATTCGCAAGCGCGCCCGGATTCTCCAGGATCTTGTCATACAACTCCGTCCGCATGGGAAAACGCCGGATCAGAGACATCTGCGTCAGTGTCTCCAATTCCTTCGTATACAGAGCCTTCAGATCAAAATGGCTGTTCAGTATCTTCTGATGTTCGTCGATCGTCCGGTTCAGATATGTCTCGATCACACGGAGGTTCGCGAGCTTCTCCTCGTCCTTCTCGCCAAGACGCTTCACATTGATATTCTCCTCCTCCAACGACCTTGCCCTGCTTTTTACCATCTCCCGGTAATTCTGGAACTTCTGCTTCGTATCGCTGATCGTATCCAGATTCTCCACCAGAATCTCTTCATAGTCCTTCACCGAATAATTCAGCGCATTTCTCCGAATCTTACCCATCGCCTCCTGAATCTTCTGAAGCTGGATCCGCAGCAGGTTAAACACGTTCTTGATCTCATCCACTGCCTTATCATAGCTCTGCTTCTCCAGATGCATCTGAAATATCATCTCGTGGATCGTCAGTTTCATATTATTCTCTATCTCCAAGGTTGCAAGTAAAAGATTGTATCCGTCATCCGTCAGATAATAAGAAGTGCGCTTGAATTCCTGATCTATATAAATGATTCTGTTCGCAACATAACTGATATGAAGTGTCTGATATGTACTCTGCTCAAAATCGAACCCGTCAAAATACATGACCCTGCCCTCGTTCGACAACACGACATTCACCACATAATCTCCCAGACTCCTGCAGTCATCATAGGTCATATCCTTCCGAAAATGCTGCGTATTGACCGTATCTATATAAGCCCCAATGTCATCCATCGTACAATGCTCTTCCTTCAAGGACTGCTCCATAATATAGAGCATCACCGCAAAGATCAGATTCAACTGTTCTCCAAGCGTAAGGAAGCCATACTGCTTCCAGGTCGTCTTCTGAGCGCTGTTCTGGATCAGCAGCGCATACAGCCCCACATTCTTCATCCTTCTTGGAAAATGTTTTAAAAATTCGTACTGCATCTTATTCCTTTCAAGATCCTTTCTATGTTCTGAAATCAGCAATATTCAAGATCTCCTGGGGAATATACTTGCCGGCGGCAAGGATTTTGCGCATCTTGTCCGCACAATCTTTATCAAAATGCATAAAAAATTCACCCTTGATATTCCTGTTCTGCTGCTCCTTCGTATCCGGCAGATTCTCAATCCCGCAGACAATCTCCGCCCGCTCATGATTCATCCCGACGGCGTCTCCGGCATTCTCACACTTCACCCTGCCGGCATTCTCACACTTCACCCTGCCGGCATTCTCACACTTCATCCTGCCGGCATTCTCACACTTCATCCTGCCGGCATTCTCTGCCTTCTCTGTCATCTTCTCATATGCTTCTTTGAAGGGAATCACCTTACGCCCCTCCGGGTGCATGCCAGCATGCATTCCGGCAAGACTCTCATAGATACCGATCCCCTCATAATCCAGATCTCCAAAATAATAGATTCCATTCCTGCCATCTCTCATATACGGCTCCACACACAGGTCAAAATCCAAAAAGGACCGTAAGATCCCCTTCCCTGCTCCGTATATCAGCGTCCCGAACTCCATTCCCAGAATCTTCCCGCCCCCATCCAGCAGATGCCGCCGCATACTGTAGAACGTGTCCTTGTTCTCCAGGATCAGAAGATTCTGCGGTATCTGCCTTGTGTGTGAATAATATGCCAGAGGTTCCGTAGTCTGGTATATATGGAGAAATGCTTCCGTCAATCCGCAATTCTTCAAAATACGCTTCCCCTGTTCACGCCCAAGGAACTTCTCTCTCCCCCATATCTCAAAGCTCCGCTCATTTACCGATTCCTCGTATCTCAGTCTATCCCTGCTGTGCTTCAGATATTCACTCAGCAGCCAGACCCACTGCCTGTCCTTCTCGTAATTCTTCAGATGGGACAGATAATAATCCACAGAGATCAAAGGATGCAGCCGGTATTTTAATTCTTCTTCAAGTGCATGGCAGTCCTTCTCCTGTTCGATCAGCCAATATTCCCGATACAGCGCAGGATGCTTCCCGTTCGTCCCGGAAGCCTTCAGCGGCTTGACCCTTCCATCCGATATAAGATTCAGCACATATTTACATTGGTCTTCATATGGGATATCCCGACACGAATGTGTCAGTGCTTCAAGAGATACACGCTTCATTACTGTAATTCCTTCCCCGGCCCGCTCATCCTCTTCTGCTTCTTGCTGCGGTTGAATCTTTACCTTTATTTTGACGGCATTCTCTGCAGATGTCAAGTGCCGCAGATGTAAATTACTGTAAAAGAATCATTTTCATGTAACAGTTCAGATACCTTCACTGTTACATTTTCATTCCCATATCGTGATCTCACCGCACGCAATCATTTTCCCGGCATCTCCTGACGGCTGTGTGCGGAAATCATCCGCCTTCTCATGTATGATAACCGTATGGCCGACAACGTCCTCAGGAAAAAAACGCCCCGTATATACCGCCATCCATGCGCTCCCTTCGTTCTCCAATAACGGCGGAAGATCGCCTGCATGAGCCGGATGTACAGTATTCTTAGGATTATAATGTCCATCGGCAGAAGCATATTCTCCCTGTTCATTTTCCGTGCACGAACTGCCCGCATGGATATGGAATCCGTGGAATCCATAACTGCTCTCTCCGCTTCCCTTTGGCAAACCATGAACAGATACCGCAATCAACGTTCCTCCGTATGTATCATAAAAATCAACCCGTCCTTCGATCCCCGGGTAGTCTTTATTTCCTTTGATTACTGCATAAGCTGCAGGATTTTCTCTGATATCTGTCATACTCTATCACACTCCCTGTTCAGTCAAGTCTCCTTGCATCATTTTATGCCGCGCCAAATAGTAATATACCTTTATTAATACTTCCATTTGCCGACAAAAAGGCTTCGGAAGCTATACCTCCGAAGCCTTTTCATTTGCTTAATAAACTATTGCTTAATAACTATTTAACGGCCCTTCTTTGTTGTCGTCGTCTTTTTAGCTGTACCAGAAGACTTGGTCGTTGCCGTCTTCTTGGCCGTTGTTGTAGATTTTTTAGCTGCTGTTGCAGTCGTCTTCTTTGCTGCTGCAGACGTCTTAGCAGATGAGGAAGCTTTTGCTTTCTTACCCTTCTTCGCCTTGCTGCGGATAACCGCAATTACTGCGATACATGCTGCTACGGCTGCTACGACCCACATAATGATCTTGCTGGTATCTCCTGTCTTAGGAAGGAGAGATGCAGCGGCAGCTTTCAATGCGTCTGCTGCAGACTGGGCAGCCGACTTGGCGTCATCACCGTTGGCATTATCACCATTGGCCGCATTAGGATCTGCATTGGCCGCGTTAGGATCTGTTGCAGTGCCGTCACCATTGCTGCCATCCGGGTTATTCGGATCATTGCCATCCGGGTTGTTTGGATCGTTACCATCCGGGTTATTCGGGTCGTCCGGGTTATTCGGATCATCTCCATCCGGGTTGTTCGGATCGTCCGGGTTATTCGGATCATCTCCATCCGGATTCTCCGGCGCCGTTGACCATGCAATTCCGATCGGTGATGTACCGTTTACTACAAATGTTACGCCCTTGCCTGTTCCCTGGAATACCTCTGAGCCTTCACTGCTCATACAGGTCTCAATCTCTCCTGCCGAGTATTCTGCAAAGTCTTCTGATTCAAACATATGTGCTGCTGAGAACTGATTCTCCGTAGCAACTACGCCTTGCGGAAGAGACTTGGCCGGTAATGTAACAGGAATACCGCCGTTCTCGAAATCACCTGGCTGAGCGTCTCTCGTCTCTGGTTCACCTGCATCGTTGCGGGTAATAACCTGTACTTTCACATCGTAGAATGCTGTATGTTCCTGATCCTGATATGCTCCCAAGCCTGCGAGATGTCTTGTCAGATCAGTCGTAACTTCCTGCATACTTGTGTATCCTGCATCCTGTAATGCCTGGGTAAGCTCCATGTTATCCGATTGATTCGGAATAATGCGCTTCCAGGTGGTCTTGTACTTCGGACCGGAGTCGGCTAATGGGGACTTCGGAGTCGTCAGTTCTGGAGAAGATACAGGGTCGCTTGGTTTGTAAACCAGAGTCTCTTTGTACCTAATCTGACCAATATATTTTGTACCAGGTTTACAATCTGTTTTATCCACTACAGTTGGACTATACGGAACATCTTCGTCACTTCCTACGGTTATGATACGATATTCTACATCTGGATCATCTACCTTAGGTATTGTTACTGTATATGTCTTCTTATCTGCATTTCCTTCATTAATTGATAATTCAAATGCCGGAACATCTGCCTTCGGGTTTTTCAGTTTCTCAAAGACAAGTTCATATGGCAGCATCATTTCTTGTACAACGTCACCTGTTCCTTCAGACCGTGCATAGAAAATATGCTTATCTGTAGCATCCTTTGCTGCATTGATACCTGTAAATACTGCTGAACTCTTAGTCTTATCTTCACTGTTAGTGCCCTTAACCCAACCATCATCTACAGCCGGATCTCCATCCATCTTGAACCAGTAGTCTACACCGGCTTGCTTCTGAATCTGTATCGTACAGTCAAAGGTCGTTCCGTTCGCTCCGACAACGTAAGGATCTACGTGATTCGGCTGACGTTTTTCAGGTGTTACTTTGTTGATGGTTACTTCTTTTGATAAAGCTAATTCTCCGCCGTCGTAATCAACAATATAATTTCCGCAAGGAGATCCGTCTTCATACATAAGTTCCATCTTCTCTTTGTCGAAATGAACACTCTTATAAGTACCTGCATGACCTTCGTTCTTCGCATCAACAATACCTTTTGACTTAAATTTGACTTTTCCTTTATCAGCAGAAACAAGACCATCAAATTCTACGTCTTTTATTACCACTTCACCATTACCGTCATAGTCTTTCGATTCTGCAACTATGCTATCAGGCTTTATAGTAATTTTCTTTTTGTCAATCGTATATTTTACTTCTTTAGTACCACTATAGTTCTTAATGCCTTTAACAGTACATATAACATCCCCGGCACTGGTCAAATCTGCACCTTCTCCAGTGGTAATCTCATAATCAACTTTATCCTTTAACTCTGTGCCATCCAAAGATACTGTAATTTTAAAATCTTTCCCTAATACATGTTCCGCTCCATTATAAGTACCTGATGGCGGATCTACAGTTACCTCCGCAGCATCAAGAGGAACACCTATAATCTTATATTCCTTTTCTAATGTATTCCCTCTATCATCCGAATAAGCAAGATTGCCCTGTGGATTAGCCGTAATACCCACCGAAACATCTCCTACATCAACATTAGTCTCCCAATCACTAAGTGTATAGTCATTTTCTTCAACTGCAAGAGGTTCATTGTTAAGCAATATAGAAATCTCAGGTTCTTCTGCCACACCGCTATATATTATATCAGGTATCTCAATCTTACAATCATTAAGATCCCTTTGCGCTACATGAATACTATTCAGAGTAATCTTTCTATTAGGATCTTCTTTATGTTGATAAGTTACTGTATACCATCCGGCATTACAAATCTTATCTGTACCGGCCTTACCAATCTCAATAGCAGGAGGATTCCATTTACTGTCGTCCACAGGCAATGGCCCATAACTGGCACTCGGCCTAGTTTGTCTATGTACGAGTATATCTTTCGTAAAATCTTTATCTGTACCGCTAAAGATCTGTTCTTTCTTCTCATTAAATGGTGCATATTCCGTAAAATCGGTTTCATTTAACGTGACAATTTTGTTCGGAACATTTACTAGCCCCGGCCCCTGCAGGTTATCTACATCGATAATTCTGTTCGACATATCTCCGCTAATTTCACTATCTATATTAAAAGTAACTTTAGATCCAATCGTCAAAGAACTCCCTGTCATAAGATTTAATTTCTGGTTAATTAAATTATCATTTAAAGTAGCATTCCCCCAAACAGTGCCCTCCGCAGGCAGCCCAGAAGCACCCTTCTCTTGTTCCCAAATAATAGCATTCAAATCAGACGCATTTCCAACACCCGGCAATTCGTCATCATTTGTATAAATAACCGTACTTCCTTTATCCGACGACAATTTTTGCGCTTGGATACCGCCTGCATACTGATTTTGCGAAGTCGCATGCGCTCCTCCATATGCATACACAGTACCGCCTGATATCGTTACCGTTCCAGATGCTTTTCCTAGAATATTCTGATCTGGATTCCCTCCAACCAAATGGCTGCCGATTCCGGGACCAGGGGGAACAGGATCATTTGCACTACGCGTTTGACCATCGCCGCCTGTAGCTGTAACGTTTCCTCCTTTTATGTTGATAGCATTAGCTGCCGCACCGCCAACACCAGAACCAATACCTGCACCGCCGCACTTTCCAGTTGCAGTTATATCACCGTCAAGAATCGTAATACTGCCAACATTTAGAGACTGGCTGCTACCACCAATACCAGCTCCACCATCCTCTCCTCCAGTCGCAGTTAACTTACCCTTTCCTCTTATAGTAAGCTGCGCTTTTTCACTAACCTCTAACCCAGCCCAAGCTGTCTTTCCTCCATCAAATACAGCTTCACAATTAGTCTCCAAAGCTAACGTAACTTTAGCTGTACCTGTGACTTCAAATGCAGGCGAGTCGTCTTTAGCATCAATCCTCACATCATCACGCAAATAAATTGTATGATCACCGCTACTTACCCTAACAGTATGCGGTGATGTTCCAGTAAAAACGTGTATACATCCTTTTGGACATGGATCATCCGCTTTTGGAAGTGTTAACGCTTTAGTTAGCGTAGATAAATCTGTTACGTTAGAGCCCGAAGGAGCCTCTTCCTTATCCTCTGATGTGTTTCCAGAAGACGGCGTATCTGTTGCCGCTACCGATATCGGTACGGCGAATAATATCGTAGATGCGGCCAAGGACGCCAGCAATAACTTTAATTTCTTTCTTTGCATCATAGTAGTCCTTTCTTCATTAATATTTCTTGGATATCTACCCTATCTATGTAAACAGAGTATCATTCTGTCTCTAAGATTTCATTATATATAAGTATACCGCATAATTTGTCGAAGTTCAACGACTTTGTCCCTGAAATGAAACTGCACAGTTACCATTTACTGACAAATCCGTAACCAGTAAAGATATGCCTATATATAGAAATTTCTGAATATACACTATTATATTCAGAGAATCCGCCCAAGAATCCGGTTTTTCCAAAATCTTTCCATAAAATTTGTCTCAACCCCGGAAACAAGGCATGACATTCCGTTTCCTTAATATCCACTATAATAATATATCGTCACAAAAGGAATTTTGATTATAAGAGTTTCGCGATATGAGCAAGAAAGTTGTTCCAGTTATATTTTGCAATATTTATTAACAGATTAGTTTCCTGCCTTTTCTCCTCTGCTTACTGCCTGAAAGCCTCCATCGCAAGGCGCTGCCGCCTGAGAAGCAAAAGCACGGAAATAAGTTTGACGGCGATGCGGGCGCACCTGCCAGAGCTTTTAACGGCGCAATAGTCGAACCAGGCAGTTCAGGAGTTCGATTTCTGACCAGATGAAGCACTAATACAGCATTGCGAAATCCACCGTTAATTGTGCAATGCTGTATTAGTGTGCTGACCGCATTATATTCAGCCAAACCTCCTACTTGTCTGTCCGTATCTGCTTTAGAAAATCACTGTTGATTTTTTCAGAAAGAAATGATATATTAAAAACAAGGAAAGCACCCACTCCAAAGTGGATGCCCCCGGTTATGACTACATGTCCTTACGGACACCGCCTATCCTGTTGGCCGACAGGATAGGCATTTTTATTTCTTCTTGTTCCTCTTGTCGAGAAAGGCAAGAAACGCAACAACCAAACTGCCAAAGGACATCAGCAATGCTAATATCCCAATGAAAATCGAAATGATTTCATAAGCTGTCATGTTACGCACCTCCCTTCTTCTCACCGGCTGACCGGCTATGTAAGTTCGGGAGACTGCCACCCTGTCATGGGTACTTTCCTGCATGGTAATACCATGCAAAAACAGATTATCACTTTTTTTCGCTCAATTCAACAATAATCTATGGTTTTCTACAGATTAAATTCCATCCGCAACATCAATCTCACATTTCCTTTTCATTCATACAGTCGCTAATGATAATTCTCCGCAGCTTATCCTGTACAGTTTCAGTACTATTTTTGTTGAAATGCAACGATACAGTCAAATACCATAAGTTAGCTTTTTAAAGAGCTTTACTTTATTTTCATATTTCTTTGTGAAGCAACACTAAATCCAGGAAATTAGGGATTGACAAAACGAGATTCATGTATTAGACTATACATAAATCAAAACTGATGTTCTATCAGTAGATTTCTATATTAAGTATTTCTTGCAAAATCTGCAAAGAATTCATATGCATTTTTCAAAAATATTTTCAACGGTAACAGATTGAGTAAATCATAAGAGCATGGTAGAATATAAGAAAGAAGGGCGCCTATGGGCGAGATTACGATTGTAAGCACACCTTATGATGATGTTTTCCGCACCTTATTAAACGACTGCCGTGAGTTGGTTATTCCCGTGATCAACGAACTGTTTTGGACAAAGTATTCTGGAAACGAAAAGATTGTCTTTTCGCAAGACGTACATTTCCTAAACCGGCAGGATGGTAATGAGGATAAGGAGATCACAGATACGAGCTTTACTATATTAGGAGATGAAACGAAGAAATATCACCTGGAATGTCAGAGCAGTACGGACAGCAGCATGTTGGTGAGATTTTTTGAGTATGATACACAGATCGCACTGGATACAGGGGAAATTGACGGGGATGTTCTGACCGTGACATTTCCGCATTCCGCGTTGCTGTATTTGAGACACAATTCCACTACATCGGATAAATTGAAGATTCGGATGGTGACACCTGGAGGAAGTGTTGAGTATGATATTCTGGTGATGAAGTCCCAGGAATATACCATAGACGAGATTTTTGAGAAGAAGCTGTTATTTCTGATTCCATTTTATATATTTGTACATGAGAAGTATTTTCAGGAATATGAAAATGATGCAGTGAAGCTTAGTACCATGCTGGCAGAGTATGAGGAGAGCAAGAACAGGTTGGAAGCGATGGCGAATCGGGAAGAGATCTGTGAATATACTAAGTGTACAATCAATGATATGACGAATAAGACTGCTTGGCATCTGGCTAAAAATTATAAGACTGTTCGAAAAGGGGTGAAAGATATTATGGGTGGTAAAGTTTTAGAATATGAGGCTAAGACTATTTTGAATCGCGGCAGGGAAGAAGGGCGTCTGGTGGGCAGAGCGGAAGGCTGGGAAGAAGGGCGTCTGGCGGGCAGAGCGGAAGGCTGGAAAGAAGGACGTCTGGCGGGCAGAGCGGAAGGTAGGGAAGAAGGTCGATTGGAAGGCAAGGAAGTTGGACGATTGGAAGGCAAGATCTTAACCGTCAGAATTTTTCAAGCTGCTAAAAAGAATCCCGAATTTACTTGCAATCAGATTGCAGAAGAAGTGGGATGTTCGGCCCAGGAAGTCGATGATACCTTGAAGATGTTCGGTCTGTAGAAGGTAACTATTATGTAAGGGCGTTCTCTTTACAGGAAAACGCCCGCTCTTTCAAAAAATATGGCATTAATCTATAAAGTCCGCCAGTCTCTTGCCGCCTGAGTTTGACAATTTATTGAACTAATAAAAAAAGAACTAACTAAATTTCTATTTTAAACATTTCTTGCAAGATCTGCAAAGAATTCAAATGTATTTTTCAAAAATATTTTTCAAAGGTAACAGATTGAGTAAATCATAAGAGCATGGTAGAATATAAGAAAGAAGGGCGCCTATGGGCGAGATTACGATTGTAAGCACACCTTATGACGATGTTTTCCGCACCTTATTAAACGACTGCCGTGAGTTGGTTATTCCCGTGATCAACGAACTGTTTTGGACAAAGTATTCTGGTAATGAAAAGATTGTCTTTTCGCAAGACGTACATTTCCTAAACCGGCAGGATGGTAATGAGGACAAGGAGATCACAGATACGAGCTTTACTATATTAGGAGATGAAACAAAGAAATACCACCTGGAATGTCAGAGCAGTACGGACAGCAGCATGTTGGTGAGATTTTTTGAGTATGATACGCAGATCGCACTGGATACAGGAGAGATTGACGGGGATGTTCTGACCGTGACATTTCCGCATTCCGCATTGCTGTATTTGAGACACAATTCCGCTGCATCGGATAAATTGAAGATTCGGATGGTGACACCCGGAGGAAGTGTCGAGTATGATATTCTGGTGATGAAGTCCCAGGAATATACCATAGACGAGATTTTTGAGAAGAAGCTGTTATTTCTGATTCCATTTTATATATTTGTACATGAGAAGTATTTTCAGGAATATGAAAATGATGCAGCGAAGCTTAGTACCATGCTGGCAGAGTATGCGGAGATCAAGAACAGGTTGGAAGCGATGGCGAATCGGGAAGAGATCTGTGAATATACTAAGTGTACAATCAATGATATGACGAATAAGACTGCTTGGCATCTGGCTAAAAATTACAAGACTGTTCGAAAAGGGGTGAAAGATATTATGGGTGGTAAAGTTTTAGAATACGAGGCTAAGACTATTTTGAATCGCGGCAGAGCGGAAGGCAGGGAAGAAGGTCGATTGGAAGGCAAGATCTTAACCGTCAGAATTTTTCAAACTGCTAAAAAGAACCCTGAATTTACTTGCAATCAGATTGCAGAAGAAGTGGGATGTTCGGCCCAGGAAGTCGACGATACCTTGAAGATGTTCGGATTGTAGAAGATAACGATATGGCAAGATATACAATCAGCATACGGCGAATAAGGAGGATTTGACCAATGATAATTGAAAATGCACGGCCAATACCGTTTCTATGTTAAAAGAGCATTCAAAAATGAAAAAGTAATATTTTAGAAGTATTTGTCTTGTCAGTCTTCGTATAATTATTTTTAGTAAGAGCTATATTGATAATTTTACATAAGGAGGCACTATATTGTGGGAACAAATGAGAATATAACAAAAGATAACTCTACTACAAATATAACTGCCGCTGAATCACCAGAAACATCTTTTATCAGTATAAAAGACCAATTAGTTGAAAAAGCAAGAAGTTTTAATCTTTTAAGTAACGTATTTATGAGTGTTGCATTAAATGACACACTGGCCTGTCAGCATGTCATCCGCGTCATAACAGGTATTCCAGACTTAATTGTGAAGGAGGTAAGATCACAGCATAGAATCTCAAAGGTTACGGCGCACGATGCCATTCTTGACATACTGGCAGAGGATATCCACAGGCGATTAGTAAATTTGGAGATACAGAGAAAAGATATAATTGATCATGCCAGAAGAACCAGGTTCTATGCCGCAATGATTGATGGTGAATGTCTGGAAAAAGGAAAAGATTATAATCAAATGCCCGATGTCTATATCATATATATTAGCGAAACGGATTTATGGTCGTCAGGAAAGACTCTTTATAATGTAGAAAAGAAATTTAAAGAAACAGAAATTCCATATGATGATGGTGTTTATATAACATATGTAAATGCCGAGGTAGATGATGGCAGTGATGTTGCAAAGCTTATGGACTATTTTAAAACGGCCGATCCAGAAGATATGAGCCATGGTGATTTATCCGCTAGAATTCATTTTTTGAAGTGCGAGGAAGGAGGATATCTGGAAATGTGTGAAGTTTCTGAAAAAATTTATAACGAAGGTATTATCGAGGGCAAAAAGGAAGGCAAAAAGGAAGGCATTATCGAAGGCAAAAGGGAAACCGCATTTAATATGAAAAATAAGGGATATTCAGATGCCACAATTGCAGATATTTTAGATGTTGGGATTAATGTTATACAGCAATGGTTATCTGGAAGTATTGTAAAATCCTAATGCTAAACAAAGTAGTTTATACCTATATTTCCCAATAGTTATCCCTATAACTCTCAAAAACTTATCAGCAATTACAGATGGAAAGGTATTGGTTCCATTAAAGTGATCGTGTGCAGCAAACTCCAGAAATTTGAAGAAAAAAGAAAAATACCGTTTCATAAATGATGTGGTACAATCGATGAACAGACGCGCAGCCTGTACCGTCAGGGCATTTCCGCTTTCGGCGGCATATCCCCGACTTACCGGATCTCGCTTGAAAAGGATTCGCCCGTTATCGTATGGGATTTCCATTCCCTGCTCGTCATGGTGCAGATGTGTTTTTCTTTCATGCTCACGGATAAGGACAGTGATATACGTATGTGCAAGCACTGTAAAAAAGCCTTTGCTGCAAGCCGGAAAGGGAATGAGTTTTGCAGCCAGAAGTGCAAGAACCCGTTTAATGTATATAAATCAAGGGAAAAGAAGAAAGGGAACAAAAGAGATGATTGAAAACAGAAATGTAAATATCATAACCGATGCAGACGGTAAAAAGCTGGTCTTGATTAACGACATCCGTTTCAAGGGCAAACGTCAGATTGACTGGAATGATGTAAAGCAGTATCTCGAAGGATATGTCGGGGACTATTACGAAATCGCTGAAAATGCAGAACATATTTTTATCGGGAGTGAACTGCCGGAAGAATACACGGAATCAGAGAGCCGCAAAAGCCTTATGGGAGCAAATGCAAAAGCGAAAGCAAATGCCGCCACTGCGATACCGGAGCTGATACAGATAGCATCTAATCCGGCTTTTGAAGAGAACCGCAAGGAAAAACACAATAAAAATGCAAAATACGGCTGGTACAGGTATGATGTCCGTTTTGCCCTCCCGGTCTATGAGAAAAATATGCTTGTAAGATACAATATCTTCCATGCCCGTCTTTTGATTAACCATGCTGAGAATGGTAGGAAATATCTGTATGACATTTTGGCAATAAAAAAAGAAACGAGCAAGCCGTAGCAAGATGTACGGTGAAAACCCATTTCTTACTATCAATAATAAGCTATTTTTTAATTCCTGTCAATCCCCAATTTTGATTTTTTCAGAATACCTCCATTGACGTTTTTAATGCAATGGGGGGACTTTGTTCCCCCTTAACCACTTCATAGCATGAGGCGCAGATGATGGCAAGACCGCCGCAGGCGAGGCGGAGCCGGTGTCTTGACATCATTTGCGCCTCATGCTGCAAAACTTAAAGCAGGGCAATACTAAAGGGAATATATCAGATCGTGCAGCACTACTTCCTCCGCCCTGCTCCTGATACTGTTCATCTTCTGAAGCCAGCAAAGCCAGTCATCGGATTTTAGCTGCTCCGTCACTCCCTCTTTCTTTGCCATCTGCCTTACAAGCCTGTCCATCATCTCATTACATTCTTCATCAATTTCCACAAGATGCTTCCATAAAGTTTCCGATAAAAGCATGTGCGAATAAATGCCCCTGTGGTTTTCTTCTAAAAAACACTTCCTCATCCGCCCGTACTTTCCGATATGGTATTCCGTTGTATCCGAAAGTTTGAGATCTGGAATCAGATACTCACCTTCCCAATGATAAGTGATTTCCATATACAACCGCCTTTCTTTGCGCTAAACTGTTTACAGATACGAATAAAAGAATTATCACCTTCTCCCTTTACCACAACATCTGCAAGTTTCCATTCACCACAAATGAGCCAGCCGCATATGTTGTATTTTAGCAGACACACATTTCCGCTAAAATACTGCATTTATTAGAAATGTTTACATCTACAGTTCACAACATATCACATCGTACAAGCAAATACCATAAGTTAACTTTTTAAAGAGCTTTACTTTATTTTCATATTTCTTCGTGAAACAACCCTAAATCCAGGAAATTAGGGATTGACAAAACGAGATTCATGTATTAGACTATACATAAATCAAAACTGATGTTCTATCAGTAGATTTCTATATTAGGTATTTCTTGCAAGATCTGCAAAGAATTCAAACGCATTTTTCAAAAATATTTTTCAAAGGTAACAGATTGAGTAAATCATAAGAGCATGGTAGAATATAAGAAAGAAGGGCGCCTATGGGCGAGATTACGATTGTAAGCACACCTTATGACGATGTTTTCCGCACCTTATTAAACGACTGCCGTGAGTTGGTTATTCCCGTGATCAACGAACTGTTTTGGACAAAGTATTCTGGTAATGAAAAGATTGTCTTTTCGCAAGACGTACATTTCCTAAACCGGCAGGATGGTAATGAGGATAAGGAGATCACAGATACGAGCTTTACTATATTAGGAGATGAAACGAAGAAATACCACCTGGAATGTCAGAGCAGTACGGACAGCAGCATGTTGGTGAGATTTTTTGAGTATGATACGCAGATCGCACTGGATACAGGGAAGATTGACGGGGATGTTCTAACCGTGACATTTCCGCATTCCGCGTTGCTGTATTTGAGACACACTTCCGCTACATCGGATAAATTGAAGATTCGGATGGTGACACCCGGAGGAAGTGTCGAGTATGATATTCTGGTGATGAAGTCCCAGGAATATACCATAGACGAGATTTTTGAAAAGAAGCTGTTATTTCTAATTCCATTTTATATATTTGTACATGAGAAGTATTTTCAGGAATATGAAAATGATGCAGTGAAGCTTAGTACCATGCTGGCAGAGTATGAGGAGATCAAGAACAGGTTGGAAGCGATGGCGAATCGGGAAGAGATCTGTGAATATACTAAGTGTACAATCAATGATATGACGAATAAGACTGCTTGGCATCTGGCTAAAAATTATGAGACTGTTCGAAAAGGAGTGAAAGATATTATGGGTGGTAAAGTTTTAGAATACGAGGCTAAGACTATTTTGAATCGCGGCAGGGCGGAAGGCAGGGAAGAAGGGCGTCTGGCGGGCAGAGCGGAAGGCAGGGAAGAAGGGCGTCTGGCGGGCAGAGCGGAAGGCAGGGAAGAAGGGCGATTGGAAGGCAAGGAAGTTGGACGGTTGGAAGGCAAGATCTTAACCATCAGAATTTTTCAAACTGCTAAAAAGAACCCTGAATTTACTTGCAATCAGATTGCAGAAGAAGTGGGGTGTTCGGCCCAGGAAGTCGATGATACCTTGAAGATGTTCGGTTTGTAGAAGGTTACTATTATGTAAGGGCGTTCTCTTTACAGGAAAACGCCCGTTCTTTCAAAAAATATGGCATTAATCTATAAAGTCCGCCAGTCATAAGACTGCTTGGCATCTGGCTAAAAATTATAAGACTGTTCGAAACGGAGTGAAAGATATTATGGGTGGTAAAGTTTTAGAATACGAGGCTAAGACTATTTTGAATCGCGGCAGGGAAGAAGGACGTCTGGTGGGCAGAGCGGAAGGCAGAGAAGAAGGGCGTCTGGCGGGCAGAGCGGAAGGTAGGGAAGAAGGACGTTTGGAAGGCAAGGAAGTTGGACGTTTGGAAGGCAAGATCTTAACCGTCAGAATTTTTCAAGCTGCTAAAAAGAACCCTGAATTTACTTGCAATCAGATTGCAGAAGAAGTGGGATGTTCGGCCCAGGAAGTCGATGATACCTTGAAGATGTTCGGTTTGTAGACGGTAACTATTATGTAAGGGCGTTCTCTTTGTAGGAAAACGCCTGCTCTTCCAAAATTAGAAGAACGATCCAGAAAGATATAAGCCTGGGTAATTTATCCGCAAGAATTTTAGTACGATGCTGGCAGAATATGAAGAGATCAAGAACAGGTTGGAAGCGATGGCGAATCGGGAAGAGATCTGTGAATATACTAAATGTACAATTAATGATATGACGAATAAGACTGCTTGGCATCTGGCTAAAAATTATGAGACTGTTCGAAAAGGAGTGAAAGATATTATGGGTGGTAAAGTTTTAGAATACGAGGCTAAGACTATTTTGAATCGCGGCAGGGCGGAAGGCTGGGAAGAAGGTCGTCTGGCGGGCAGAGCGGAAGGCAGGGAAGAAGGACGATTGGAAGGCAAGGAAGTTGGGCGATTGGAAGGCAAGATCTTAACCGTCAGAATTTTTCAAGCTGCTAAAAAGAATCCTGAATTTACTTGCAATCAGATTGCAGAAGAAGTAGGGTGTTCGGCTCAGGAAGTCGATGATACCTTGAAGATGTTCGGATTGTAGAAGGTAACGATATGGCAAGATATACAATCAGCATACGGCGAATAAGGAAGATTTGACCAATGATAATTGAAAATATACGTCCAATACCGTTTCTATGTTAAAAGAGCATTCAAAAATGAAAAAGTAATATTTTAGAAGTATTTGTCTTGTCAGTCTTCGTATAATTATTTTTAGTAAGAGCTATATTGATAATTTTACATAAGGAGGCACTATATTGTGGGAACAAATGAGAATATAACAAAAGATAACTCTACTACAAATATAACTGCCGCTGAATCACCAGAAACATCTTTTATCAGTATAAAAGACCAATTAGTTGAAAAAGCAAGAAGTTTTAATCTTTTAAGTAACGTATTTATGAGTGTTGCATTAAATGACACACTGGCTTGTCAGCATGTCATCCGCGTCATAACAGGTATTCCAGACTTAATTGTGAGGGAGGTAAGATCACAGCATAGAATCTCAAAGGTTACGGCGCACGATGCCATTCTTGACATACTGGCAGAGGATATCCACAGGCGATTAGTAAATTGGGAAATACAGAGAAAAGATATAATTGATCATGCCAGAAGAACCAGGTTCTATGCAGCAATGATTGATGGTGAATGTCTGGAAAAAGGAAAAGATTATAATCAAATGCCCGATGTCTATATCATATATATTAGCGAAACAGATTTATGGTCGTCAGGAAAGACTCTTTATAATGTTGAAAAGAAATTTAAAGAAACAGAAATTCCATATGATGATGGTGTTTATATAACATATGTAAATGCCGAGGTAGATGATGGCAGTGATGTTGCAAAGCTTATGGACTATTTTAAAACGGCCGATCCAGAAGATATGAGCCATGGTGATTTATCCGCTAGAATTCATTTTTTGAAGTGCGAGGAAGGAGGATATCTGGAAATGTGTGAAGTTTCTGAAAAAATTTATAACGAAGGTATTATCGAGGGCAAAAAGGAAGGCAAAAAGGAAGGCATTATCGAAGGTAAAAAGGAAGGTATTATCGAAGGTAAAAAAGAAACCGCATTTAATATGAAAAATAAGGGGTATTCAGATGCTACAATTGCAGATATTTTAGATGTTGGGATTAATGTTATACAGCAATGGTTATCTGGAAGTATTGTAAAATCCTAATGCTAAAACAAAACAGCTTATACCTATATTTCCCAATAGCTATCCCTATACCTCTCAAAAACTTATCAGCAATTACAGATGGAAAGGTATTGGTTCCATTAAAGTGATCGTGTGCAGCAAACTCCAGAAATTTGAAGGAAAAAAGAAAAATACCGTTTCATGAATGATGTGGTTTAATAGAAGAGGAACCTTTATTTGGTGCAGCCAAGTCAAAGACCCCGCTGCAGTCGCCAAATGCGCATGCAAGCATGCCCGCTTGGCTCGTTGCTCGCGGGAATAATGATTCCCCTCTCTTTCAAAAAATACAGTATTATTCTACAAAGTCCGCCAATCACTTACCGGCGCCTTACATGCGCCGTTTTCGCACAGATAGAACATCTCACCTTCCCGAGGTACTGGATATTCTGCGGTAAAGGGTGCGCATTCGGCCAGCTCGTCTGCATTTTCTTCATTCTTTACCAGAACATTCATTCCTCCTGCTGCCAATCGGCTTTTAAGTTCTTCCGATACTTCGCCGCTCACACAGCACACAAGTTCTTTATGAGGATAGACCGCTTCCGCCATTGCAAGAAGTGTGAAGCTATATCCGGCCGGATAATCCTGTATCTCCCCCGCACAGAATTCCAGTTGTCTAACGGCTGCTTTCTGCCAGTACATATCTCCTGTCAGCAGCGCTAATCGCTGCAATACCATTGCCGCAACGGAATTACCGGAAGGAATCGCCCCGTCATACATTTCCTTTGGACGCGCGATCAATTGACCGGCGTCCGATGCATTGATATAGTATCCGCCTGCCTCATCATCTTCGAAAAATGTGATCATCTGCTGTGCCCGGAGAACCGCATCTGACAGATAGTTCACCTGAAAAGTCGTGTGATATAATTCCAAAAGCGCCAGCGCATAGACTGCATAATCTTCTAACTGCCCTTTGTGAGCCGCTTCTTTGTCGCGGTAACGCAGATAGAGACGGTTATCCCCGTCCGTCATGTGTGTCTTAATAAAATGCTGTGCTTTCTCTGCCGCTTTCGAATACCGCTTATCCTTAAGCGCCGTGCCGGCTCTTGCAAGCGCCTGAATCATCCATGCATTCCAGGATAACAGTATCTTATCGTCCTTGTGAAGACTGGTCCGGGCCATCCTGTACTGGTACAGTTTTTCTCTGTCTTCCTTTGCTGCATTGTCAGCTTTGGACTGATCTTGATCTATCCGGTTTGGTATACTTTTACCTTCAAAATTCCCTTTCCCGCTGATCCCGTACTGATTACAGAATTCTTCCCCTGCGGCTTCGCCAAGGACAGACTTCACTTCTTCGGGCGTAAAAACATAATATTTGCCTTCCACACCGTCACTGTCTGCATCCTGTCCGCAGAAAAAACCTCCCAGTTCATCCGTCAGCTCGCGCAGTATATAATCTGCCGTATGCCGTGCTGTGTCTGCGTATTCCTCTTTCCCGGTAATCTGATATGCCTTTAGATAGGCCAGAAGCAGCAATGCATTGTCATACAGCATTTTCTCAAAATGCGGTACGAGCCATCTCTCATCCGTTGAATACCGGGAGAAGCCGCCGCCGATCTGGTCGTGTATGCCGCCTTTTGCCATTGCGCTTAAAGTTATCTCCGCCATGCGAAGGGCATCCGGTATCTGTTCCTCCTTCGCATACTTCATCAGAAACAAGAGGTTGTGAGGCGACGGAAACTTCGGCGCGCTGCCGAATCCTCCCCATTCCGGGTCAAACTGCTGTGCAAATATATGATATGCCTTCTTAATAATCTGTCTTTCGGAAGATTTATTTCCTCCTTTATCTCTGCCTGTCATATTTTTCCTATTGATCGCTGCTGTGATCTCTTCTCCGTCTCTGAGCAGCTCTTCCCGCCGATTCTCCCACAGATCCAGGATGTCTTCCAGAATATCCACAAGTCCGGGCCGTCCGTATTGGCGTCCCCTGGGGAAATACGTCCCTGCGAAAAACGGCTTCTGCTTTGCCGTCATAACGATCGTAAGCGGCCATCCGCCTGAACCTGTAACGGCCTGGCAAACGGACATATATACCGCATCAATATCCGGCCTCTCCTCCCGGTCAACTTTGATACTCACGTATCCCCGGTTCAGCAGCTTGGCAACCGTCTCATCCTCGAAAGACTCATGCGCCATCACATGGCACCAATGACATGTAGAGTACCCGATACTTAAGAAGACCGGCTTATCCTCCTCTTCTGCCTTTCGGAACGCTTCATCACACCATGGATACCAGTTTACCGGATTGTCTTTGTGCTGCAATAAATACGGAGATTTCTCATTTTCTAATCTGTTTGGCATTATTTTATTATACCCCCTGTCCAAGAGTCAGCATTTTATCTAACCTTTATCATTCATCAAAAACATCCGCCTTATGCATTTTTTTCATCCTTAACGGCGTTTAACTGCAAAAACCCCGGAAGTACAGTTGACTTCCAGGGTTCCACTATCTCTCTATTATTTCTCTATTATATATGTATTCCGGGCTACAATCCCAGCACATCCGCGATCGCGCCCATCTCTTCTAATGCCACATCGATCAAATCATCCAGGCTAAGACCTGTGAATTCAATGGCTTCCATATAATCCCGGTTGGCTCCCGCCGCAAAACGAAGCTCGTTGAAACGCTTCATTACCGACTTATGCTTCACGCTGGCAATCTTCTTATCTGGATAGATCTGCGCCACTGCTTTCACAAACCCGCTCATTGGATCGGCCGCCAGTATCGCATACTGCAGGGTCGTCTTCGCCTTCACACCGCACTTCGGATTGTGTGAGCAGATAGCGTCAAATAAGACCTTGTCATCAATCCCTTCCTTCTTCAGGATCTCCGCGGATGTAGGGCCATGCACTCCCATATCATTCCTCCAGTCACACTGTTCCTCATCCAGATCATGAAGCAGTCCTACGATTCCCCAGTATTCCACATCATCCGGCGCCAGCCGCTTGGCAAGCCCCTTCATAATCGCCTCCACGGCATAAGAATGGGTAATGTAGTTCTCTCCTTTCATATATTTCATCAAGATATCATGTGCCTGTTCTCTGTTCACGACCAATATTCCTCCTTAGATGTATTGCGATTACTCTTCTGGTACTACGATCAGATCTTTCGTGTAATGATTCAACACTTCGCATCCGTCTTCTGTAATGATCACAAGATCCTCAATACGAACACCGATGCCCTCATCTGCAAGGTAGATACCCGGCTCTACAGAGAAGCACTGCCCTACCTGGATGATATCCTCATTAACAGAAGATACATCGCCGAACTCATGATCTTCCAGACCGATAGAATGTCCTGTACGATGTGTAAAATACTGTCCGTATCCCTTCTCTTCGATATAATTCCTTGCCGCAAGATCCACGTCGCACATTCTGTTGCCCGGCTTCGCTGCTTCAATCCCGCGTCTGTTCGCCTCTACAACGATATCATAGATCTCCTTTGCACGGTCAGATACCTCGCCGATAAATACGGTTCTTGTCATGTCAGACGCGTAATTGTCCTTGAACGCACCGATATCCAGGATTACACAATCGCCGCGTTTCCCCTTGGAATCATCCGTTACATGATGCGGATCTGCAGCGCCCTTCGCATACGCCGTAATCGGGTCAAAGGACACGTCCTCACATCCGAGTTCCTTGTATATCTCACGGATCTTCGCATTCAGTTCCTTCTCTGTCAGTCCCTTTGCAACCCATGGAACCAATCTCTCCATTGCAATATCGTTGAGCCTTGAAGATTCTCTCATCAGCTCTTTCTCTTTCTCATCCTTGACCATACGGATATAGTCGATGATCGGAGATCCGTTCACAAACTTGCTTCCTCCGCCTAATTCCTGCAGACGGATCAGGAATCTTGCCGGCCAGGTCTTATCGATTCCCATTACCTTGTCCTTCTCAACGAATCTGCTTAAGATCTCAACGCCGTCTTCAATATCATCATACCATACCAGTTCTACCCCCAGCTCCTTCTCCTGCGGGAATAATTTGTTGATCACCAGCTTATGATTGCCGTTGACATTCAGATATAATGCCAGAAGCCTCTCGCCCGGAATGATCCATTTGCCGGTAAGATAGAAGATTGCAACCGGATCTGATACGATCATCTGAGGAATCTCATGCTCTTCCATTGATTTTAATACTCTTGTTACCTTGTTCTGATCCATAGTCGTCCCCAACCTTTCTTAAATATAATATTAGAATGATTTAAAATACCCTTTGCCCTCTAACATTATTTCATTATAATATTGTACCTATGAAAAGTCAATTGATTACAGCCGATCTATGCCCGCATTTTACTCTACGCTTTTACTCTACAGCTTTTTATTCGGTCCCTTACTCTGACACGCTCCCGTACAACCGCTGCAGTCACCCCCGCAGCCGCAGCAGCCCCCTTCCTTCTTCTTTTTCCATATACTTCTTGCAGCCAGCGCCGCCGCTGCCAATACGATCAGTCCTACGGCCGCTGTCGACACGATACTGCTTGCTGCCAATGCCATGCATTTCCCTTCTTTCTATTATGATTTCTATTATGCTTTCGCTCCTCTTGCTCTCACACTTGACAGATTCACCTGCAGCGAACGGCTCTCCCTATACGGACGGAACAGAAGGTACAGGAATCCGGCCAGCACAAGGACTGCCGCCATCGTCCATATCCCAAATTCACCGCCGCTTAGCAGATTACTGAACTGGTAGATGCACATTGACACCCCATAGGCAAATATACTCTGATATCCGATTGCGAACCAGGTCCATTTCGCATTGTTCATCTCCCGCTTGATGGCCCCGATCGCCGCGAAGCACGGTGCGCACAGAAGATTGAATACCAGGAAGGAGTACGCTGCGGCCGCCGTCATGCCTGCCGCAAGTGTTCCCCAGATCTCGGATCCGTCCTCCGCTACTTCTGCAAAACCATAGAGGATCCCTAAGGTCCCAACGACATTTTCCTTGGCAACAAGTCCTGTGATCGCCGCAACTGCCGTCTGCCAGTCGCCCCATCCAAGGGGAATGAATAACCACGAAAATCCTCTGCCTATATTCGCAAGAAATCCGTTGCTCAGATCGTCTACCATGCCAAACTGTCCGTCAACGATACCGAAGCTCGACGTAAACCAGATGAAGATCGTAGAGAGAAGGATCACTGTTCCGGCCTTCTTGATGAAGGACCAGCCTCTCTCCCACATGCTTCTTAATATATTTCCCGCCGTCGGCATGTGGTAAGCCGGAAGCTCCATGACAAACGGAGCCGGGTCTCCCGCGAACATCCTTGTTTTCTTCAAGATGATCCCGGAACAGATGACCGCAGCAATTCCTGTAAAATACGCACTTGGCGCAACCCATGACGCCCCGTCAAACAACGCTCCCGCGATCAGTGCAATGATCGGAAGCTTCGCGCCGCATGGGATGAATGTAGTCGTCATGACCGTCATCTTCCGGTCACGGTCATTCTCTATAGTACGTGAAGCCATGATTCCCGGAACTCCGCATCCTGTGCCGATCAGCATCGGGATGAATGATTTGCCGGACAGGCCGAATTTGCGGAATATCCGGTCCATGATAAATGCAATTCTTGCCATATACCCGCATGCTTCTAAAAATGCAAGGAAGATGAACAGCACCAACATCTGCGGAACGAACCCAAGCACAGCGCCTACGCCGCCTACAATGCCGTCCAGTATCAATCCCTGCAGCCAGTCCGCACAGTTGATATTGACCAGAACATTCTCGATGGCCGGAGGAATGATCTCTCCAAACAGCACATCATTCGTCCAGTCTGTTGCAATACTTCCCACGGTGGAGACCGACACATAATAGACTAGCCACATCACCGCTGCGAAGATCGGCAATGCGAGCCAGCGGTTTGTAACGATTCTATCAATCTTGTCAGAGGTTGTCAATTTCTCTTTCTCTGCCTTTTGCAGACATTTATCAATAACAGACGATATATAGTTATAACGTTCATTCGTGATAATACTCTCCGCATCATCATCCAGTTCTTTCTCTGCTCTCTCAATGATCTCTGTAATATCCGGCGCCTGCGTTATCTGTTCACAGATCTTATCGTCCCGCTCAAACAATTTGACTGCGCAGAATCTCTTCTGCTCTTCGGGTACTCCTGTCAAGCGTGACTCGATGTCCCTTATAATCTCTTCCACCTCAAAGGAGAATTCATGAACCGGCAAAGCCGCTCCCGTCTGCGCCGCCTGCACCGCCTTATCTGCCGCTTCCCTGATCCCGTCTCCTTTCAGCGCAGAGATTGCTGCAACCTCACATCCCAGACTCTCGGCCAATTGCTGTATATGAATCTGATCCCCGGACTTCCTGACTGCGTCCATCATATTGACCGCTATAACGACCGGAATACCCAACTCCATAAGCTGCGCGGTCAGATACAGGTTTCTCTCCAGATTCGTCCCGTCCACAATATTCAGGATCGCATCCGGGCGTTCCGTGATCAGATAATTCCGGGCGACCACCTCTTCCAATGTATACGGCGACAGGGAATAGATTCCCGGCAGATCAGTAATCGTGATCTCCTTATTGTCTTTCAGCCTTCCTTCTTTCTTCTCTACCGTAACCCCCGGCCAATTTCCAACGAATTGATTCGAACCGGTAAGTGCGTTGAATAATGTAGTCTTTCCGCTGTTAGGATTACCGGCAAGTGCGATCTTCATTCCCATCTTTATTCCTCCTGGTTTCTGTTATACTTCTATATCTCTTCTCTTGATATATCACTGTATCTCTATCATCTGCGCGTCTGCTTTCCTAATCGACAGCTCATATCCTCTGACAGTCACCTCCAACGGGTCGCCCAGAGGAGCGACCCTCCTGACATAGACCTCCGTTCCCTTCGTGATTCCCATATCCATGATCCTGCGCTTTGTCGCGCCTTCTCCGTGCAGCCTGACGACTGCTGCAGTCTGACCGCACTTAACATCCTTTAGTGTCTGCATATTCCCATCTCCTCTACAACGATCTTATTGGCGATTCCCCGGCTTACGGCAACTCTGGAATCTTTTACCTGAACGATGATGCTGCCGTTATTGCTCGATACGATCCTTACTTCTTCACCTACGGTAAATCCCAGATTCTCAAGGAATCTCTTTGATTCATCCTTTCCCCCGATCCGCCTGATCGCGGCGGTCTTCCCGGAACTCAGCATTGTTAATGGCATCTTATTACCTCGCGTATTTGATTTTATTGATATTGATTATCATTTACGTTGCTATTATATTCCAAATGATACTGATTGTCAACATCATTTTAAAATTATTTTTTTGAAACGAAAAATGCACCTTGCAATTAAATTTTGCGGTTCTTCTTTGCTTTTATGGCGGCAAAGCTTCCGTCAGGCTAAGGATAATACCAGAAAAAGCAAAAAGACAAGAAGCCTGTCACTTCTTGTCTTTTTGCTTTTATTATAATCTTGATAGCTAATTATTACTCTTCTACCAGCGCGATGAGTTCTTCCTCCTCGGCCGCTTCTTCTTCATATTCCGGTTCTTCCGTAACAAACAGATCTGCACTGCCGTCCGAATCCCCTGCATGAACCAGATCTGCGGACTCGTCAATGGCCTCATCACCGTCCCATTCCATATCCTCTTCATCAAGCATCAGATCGTCATCCATGGATAACCCTGAATCGAGTATAACGTCACGGTATTTCCTCATACCTGTACCGGCAGGGATATGCTTACCGATGATAACATTCTCCTTCAGACCGATCAGCGGATCCACCTTGCCCTTGATAGCCGCTTCTGTCAGCACCTTCGTCGTCTCCTGGAAGGATGCTGCCGACAGGAAGGAATTCGTCGCGAGAGACGCCTTGGTGATACCAAGCATGATCTGTTCTCCGGTTGCTGCTTCCTTGCCTTCTGCAAGCAGCTGAGCATTCACATCCTCGAATTCCAGTCTGTCTACATTGGTGCCCGGCAGGAATTCCGTATCTCCCGCCTCCTCGACGCGGACCTTCTTAAGCATCTGACGCACGATAACCTCGATATGCTTGTCGTTGATCTCAACACCCTGCAGACGGTATACCCGCTGTACCTCCTGGATCATATAATCCTGTACGGCGCGCAGTCCCTTGATCTTCAGGATATCATGCGGATTCACGCTACCTTCTGTCAGCTCGTCTCCGGCCGCTAACACCGCCCCGTCCTGAACCTTGATTCTGGATCCGTATGGGATCAGGTATGCCTTTGACTCGCCGGTCTCATTATTCGTAACGATGATCTCCCGCTTCTTCTTAGTATCGTTGATATTCGCAATTCCCGCGAATTCTGTGATGATCGCAAGACCCTTCGGCTTTCTCGCCTCAAAAAGCTCCTCAACACGGGGAAGACCCTGTGTGATGTCGTCACCGGCAACACCGCCTGTATGGAAGGTACGCATGGTAAGCTGTGTACCAGGCTCTCCGATAGACTGTGCCGCAATGATACCGACAGCCTCGCCGACCTGTACCGGTTCACCGGTCGCCATGTTGGCGCCGTAGCATTTCGCGCAGACACCGTTGTGTGACTTACAGGTAAGGATAGTACGGATCTTCACCTGCTTCAAGGTCTCGCCCTTCTCATCCACACCCTTCTTCATGATCAGTTCGGCGCGCTTCGGCGTTACCATATGGTTCGCCTTCACAAGGATATTGCCGTCCTTATCTACGATATCTTCACACAGGTAGCGTCCTGTAATACGCTCCTGCAGACTTTCGATCTCTTCATTGCCGTCCATGAACGCCTTCACGTACATTCCCGGAATCTCGCTTCCCTCTCCCATACAGTCTACTTCATGGATGATCAACTCCTGTGATACATCGACCAGACGTCTGGTCAGATATCCTGAGTCGGCAGTACGAAGGGCTGTATCGGACAGACCTTTACGCGCTCCGTGAGCAGACATAAAATACTCCAATACGTCCAGACCTTCACGGAAGTTGGACTTGATCGGCAGCTCGATGGTTCGTCCCGTCGTATCCGCCATCAGTCCCCGCATACCTGCAAGCTGCTTGATCTGCTTATCGGAACCGCGGGCGCCGGAGTCAGCCATCATGAAGATGTTGTTATACTTATCAAGCCCGGACAGAAGTGCCTCTGTCAGCGCGTCATCCGTTGCCTTCCAGGTCTCTACGACCTCTTTGTAACGCTCTTCCTCCGTGATCAGACCGCGCTTGAAGTTCTTCGTGATCTTATCCACCGTATCCTGCGCCTGCTGAATCATCTCCGGCTTCTGCGGCGGCACCGTCATATCAGAGATCGATACGGTCATAGCCGCTCTGGTTGAATACTTATATCCGATGGACTTAACTGCATCCAGCACCTCTGCCGTAGCTGTAGATCCATGGGTATTGATTACCTTCTCAAGGATCTGCTTCAATTGCTTCTTCCCTACGTGGAAATCCACTTCCAGCAATAAGTCCGCGCCTTCTGCCTCCCGGTCAACGAATCCAAGATCCTGCGGGATAATCTCGTTGAATAGGAAACGTCCAAGTGTGGACTCTATATTACCGCTCTTCACCGTACCGTCAGGCAGCTTCTTGGATACCCGCACCTTGATACGTGAATGGAGCGTGATCGCGTCATTCTCATAGGCAAGGATCGCCTCGCTGACATTCTTGAAGAACTTGCCTTCTCCCTTCGCTCCGGGTCTCTCCTGTGTCAGATAATAGATACCAAGTACCATATCCTGTGAAGGAACCGCAACCGGTCCGCCGTCGGAAGGCTTCAGCAGGTTATTCGGCGACAGCAGGAGGAACCGGCACTCTGCCTGTGCCTCCACGGACAGCGGCAGATGCACCGCCATCTGGTCCCCGTCAAAGTCAGCGTTATACGCGGTACATACCAACGGGTGAAGCTTGATCGCCTTACCCTCTACCAGGATAGGCTCGAATGCCTGGATACCGAGTCTGTGCAGCGTAGGGGCGCGGTTCAGCATAACCGGATGCTCCTTGATCACATCCTCCAGTACGTCCCATACCTCCGGCTGTACCCTCTCTACCATCTTCTTCGCATTCTTAATATTGTGAGCAGTTCCGTTCTGAACCAGCTCCTTCATAACAAATGGTTTGAACAGCTCGATCGCCATCTCCTTCGGAAGACCGCACTGATAGATCTTAAGCTCCGGCCCTACGACGATAACGGAACGTCCTGAATAGTCGACACGCTTGCCCAGAAGGTTCTGACGGAAACGTCCTGACTTACCCTTAAGCATATCCGACAGGGACTTAAGCGCACGGTTACCCGGCCCTGTGACCGGACGGCCGCGGCGTCCGTTGTCGATCAGCGCGTCCACTGCCTCCTGCAGCATTCTCTTCTCATTTCTAACGATAATGTCCGGCGCGCCAAGCTCTAACAGACGCTTCAGACGGTTATTCCTGTTGATGATCCTCCGGTACAGATCATTAAGGTCAGACGTAGCGAAACGTCCGCCGTCCAATTGTACCATAGGACGAAGATCCGGCGGAATGACCGGGATCGCCGTCATGATCATCCACTCCGGCTTATTTCCTGACTCACGGAAGGCCTCGACAACCTCCAGACGCTTCACGATCCTCGCGCGCTTCTGTCCGGTCGCTCCCTTTAACCCTTCCTGCAGCTCATGATAGTCCTTATCCAGATCAATAGACTGCAATAGCTCCTGAATGGACTCCGCGCCCATTCCTACACGGAATGCACTTCCCCACTTCTCTCTGGCTTCCTGGTATTCCTGCTCTGACAATACCTGCTTGTACTGCAGGTCGGAATCTCCCTTATCCAGCACAATATAGGACGCAAAATACAGTACCTTCTCCAATGTCCTTGGAGACAGATCCAGTATCAAGCCCATACGGCTTGGGATACCCTTGAAATACCAGATATGCGACACCGGAGCGGCCAGGGCAATATGCCCCATACGCTCACGGCGAACACTTGACTTCGTAACTTCCACACCGCAGCGGTCGCAGACCACGCCTTTGTAGCGGATCTTCTTGTACTTGCCGCAGTGACATTCCCAGTCTTTGCTTGGTCCGAATATTCTCTCGCAGAACAAACCATCCTTCTCCGGCTTCAGTGTCCGGTAGTTGATGGTCTCCGGCTTCGTAACTTCTCCCCTGGACCATTCCAGAATCTTCTCAGGCGATGCCAACCCGATTTTGATTGCATCAAAAGTCATTGGCTGATACGTTTGTTCCTTGTTGTTTTCTGGCATACTGGCACCCCTTCCTATTCATCATCCGATAAATCATCATATCCAAAATCATCATCATCCGGTTCATAATCCATGTCGAAATCGTCCTCTTCAGGCTCTTCTTCCTCTACATCGATCAATTCATCTCCCTGGAATTCCTGCTCCGTATATCCATGCGCACCAAGATCATCGTCCTGACGGTATTTTCTGTCTCCTTCGATCAATGAGCGGAAATCTGTCTCTCCCATATCCGCCGTCTCCATGATCTCAACCTCTGTATTGTCGTCACGCAGCACGCGCACATCCAGTCCAAGGGACTGCAGCTCCTTAAGCAATACCTTGAAGGACTCTGGAATACCCGGCTCAGGGATATTCTCACCCTTAATGATCGCTTCATAGGTCTTCACACGTCCGACCACGTCGTCAGACTTCACAGTCAGGATCTCCTGCAGTGTATAGGATGCGCCGTATGCCTCCAGCGCCCATACTTCCATCTCACCGAAACGCTGTCCGCCGAACTGCGCTTTACCGCCCAAAGGCTGCTGTGTAACCAGTGAGTAAGGACCGGTGGAACGGGCATGGATCTTGTCGTCAACCAGATGATGCAGCTTCAGATAATGCATGTGCCCGATCGTAACCGGACTGTCGAAATACTCTCCGGTACGTCCGTCTCTTAAGCGTACTTTACCGTCTCTGGAGATCGGTACGCCCTTCCATAGATTCCTGTGCTCCCGATTGTCGGACAGATACTCCATAACCTCCGGCAGCAATTCTTCTTTATACTTAGCTTCAAACTCTTCCCAGCTCAAATTGACATAATCATTAGCCAGGTCAAGCGTATCCATAATATCATTCTCATCCGCACCGTCGAATACAGGTGTGGCAATGTTGAATCCCAATGCCTTGGCCGCCAGAGACAGATGGATCTCCAATACCTGCCCAATATTCATACGCGACGGCACGCCCAGCGGATTCAATACGATATCCAGCGGACGTCCGTTAGGCAGGAACGGCATATCCTCCACCGGCAGTACACGGGATACAACCCCCTTGTTACCGTGACGTCCGGCCATCTTGTCACCTACGGAAATCTTCCTCTTCTGGGCAATATAGATACGGACCGCCTGATTCACACCCGGTGACAGTTCATCCCCGTTATCACGGGTAAATACCTTCGCATCCACAACGATACCGTACTCACCGTGCGGAACCTTAAGGGATGTATCTCTGACCTCTCGGGCCTTCTCGCCGAAGATCGCACGAAGAAGCCTCTCCTCTGCCGTAAGCTCTGTCTCTCCCTTAGGAGTCACCTTGCCTACCAGGATGTCTCCTGCACGCACCTCCGCACCGATACGGATGATTCCTCTCTCATCCAGATTCTTAAGCGCGTCATCGCCGACACCCGGAATATCGCGGGTAACCTCTTCCGGTCCAAGCTTGGTGTCACGCGCTTCTGCCTCATACTCTTCTATATGAACGGATGTGTACACATCCTCCTGAACAAGCCGCTCGCTTAGCAATACGGCATCCTCGTAGTTGTAACCTTCCCAGGTCATGAATCCGATCAGCGGATTCTTACCCAGAGCCATCTCGCCGTTTGACGTAGACGGGCCGTCTGCTATCACATCTCCGGCCTCCACCTTGTCTCCCTTGAACACGATCGGCCTCTGATTATAACAGTTGCTCTGGTTACTTCTTAAGAACTTCGTCAGCTTATATCTTCTGAGACTGCCGTCCTCCTGACGGATCGTGATCTCCGTGGAAGTAGCGCGCTCTACTACGCCGCCCTTCTCCGCGATCACACATACGCCGGAATCGACCGCAGACTTCTCCTCCATACCTGTACCTACGACCGGTGCCTCTGTCATCAGAAGAGGCACTGCCTGACGCTGCATGTTAGAACCCATAAGCGCACGGTTCGCATCGTCATTCTCCAGGAACGGAATCAGCGCCGTCGCAACAGAGAACACCATCTTCGGAGACACGTCCATGTAATCGAACATACGTCTCTCGTACTCCTGCGTCTCCTCACGGTAACGGCCGGATACATTCCTGCGCTTAAAATGCCCTTCCTTATCCAACGGCTCATTCGCCTGCGCAACATGGTAGTTGTCTTCCTCGTCGGCCGTCATATAGACAACTTCCTCGGTAACCACCGGATTCGCCGGATCGTCATGATTGATCCTGCGGTACGGCGCTTCGATGAATCCATACTGATTAATCCTTGCATAGGTTGCAAGGGAGTTGATCAGACCGATATTCGGACCTTCAGGCGTCTCGATCGGACACATCCTTCCATAGTGGGAATAGTGAACGTCACGCACCTCGAAACCTGCACGGTCTCTGGACAGACCGCCCGGTCCCAGCGCGGACAGACGTCTCTTATGGGTCAGCTCGCCCAGCGGGTTATTCTGATCCATGAACTGCGACAGCTGGGAGGAACCGAAGAATTCCTTCACCGCCGCTGTAACAGGCTTGATATTGATAAGCGACTGCGGAGAGATCCCTTCAAGATCCTGGGTAGTCATTCTCTCACGCACAACTCTCTCCAACCTGGACAGACCGATCCTGTACTGGTTCTGCAGAAGCTCTCCAACAGAACGGATGCGCCGATTGCCCAGGTGATCGATATCGTCATCATTACCCAGGCCATACTCTAAGTGAATATTATAATTAATGGAAGCTATGATATCTTCCTTCGTAATATGCTTCGGAATCAGATCATGGATATCCCTGCGGACCGCATCCTTAAGTTCGTCGATGTCTCCGCCTGTCTCCTCTAAGATTCCTTCAAGAACAGGATAGTATACCTGCTCTGTAACCCCAACTTCCCTGGGATCGATATCAACGACCGCAGCAAGGTCCACCATCATATTCGACAGAACCTTGATATTGCGCTCTTCATCCGGCCTCTCGATCCACACATACGGAACCGCCGCATTCTGCAGCTGATCCGCCAGATCGCGCGTGATCTTCGTGCCGCCTTCCGCGATCACTTCCCCTGTAATCGGGCTTGCAACAGTCTCGGCAAGAATATGACCGGTAATACGGTTCCTGAAGGAAAGCTTCTTATTGAACTTATACCTTCCGACCTTCGCCAGGTCATAGCGTCTCGGGTCAAAGAACATGCTCGTGATCAGACTCTCCGCACTGTCCACCGCAAGCGGCTCGCCCGGACGGATCTTCTTATATAATTCCAGAAGACCTTCCTGGTAATTCGTGGCAGCGTCCTTCTCAAAGCTTGCAACGATCTTCGGCTCCTCGCCGAATAATTCTACGATCTCAGGATTCGTACCGATTCCCAATGCACGGATCAATACCGTGATCGGCACCTTCCTTGTTCTATCTACACGTACATAAAAAACGTCATTGGAGTCCGTCTCGTATTCCAGCCACGCGCCGCGGTTAGGAATCACGGTGGAGGAATACAGCTTCTTGCCCAGTTTATCATGCGCGATCGCATAATAGATGCCGGGTGAACGTACTAACTGGCTTACTATAACACGTTCTGCGCCATTAATCACAAATGTACCCGTACTGGTCATCAACGGCAGATCACCCATAAATATTTCGTGCTCGTTGATTTCATCTGTCTCTTTGTTATGAAGCCTTACCCGTACCTTAAGTGGCGCCGCGTAGGTTGCATCGCGTTCTTTACACTCTTCGATCGTGTACTTCACGTCTTTCTCGCACAAAGTAAAATCAACAAATTCCAGACTCAGATGACCACTATAGTCCGTGATCGGGGAAATGTCATCAAATACTTCGTTCAGTCCTTCATCCAGAAACCACTGGTAAGAATCCTTCTGGACTTCGATCAAGTTCGGCATCTGAAGAACTTCTTTTTGTCTGGAATAACTCATGCGTGAACTTTTTCCGCTTTTAATGGGACGAATTCTGTTTTTCTCCATATTGACGTTTCACTCTCCTCGCATATTTTTTGAAAAACAAACAATATTGAAAACCATTGGAAACAGCGCATTCCCCACCGTTCCCATGCGATATTATGGCAGAACTTTCCACAATAGTGCATTTTTTACTATACCACAGAGGCCTGGGGCTTGTCAATGAATTTATTTCAAATATTTTTTTAACTTGCGGGCAACCTCCTGAATGTCAATAGGCTTGGCCAAATGGTCGTTCATGCCGCACTCTAAACACTTCTGGATATCTTCCGAGAAGGCGTCTGCAGTCATCGCAATAACCGGAATATCCGAATCCTCCCGCTCCAGTTCCCTGATAGCTCTGGTTGCTTCGTAGCCGTTCATCACGGGCATCCTCACATCCATAATGACCGCGTCATAATATCCGACCGGAGCTCTCTTAAATTGCGCGACACAGATCTCTCCGTTTTCCGCCCAATCCAATTCTATTTCGAGATCGGAGAGCAGCTCTTTCGCAACCTCCCAGTTAAGCTCGTTGTCTTCCGCCAGCAAGATATGTTTTCCCTTAAGCTCCAGATCGACAGCTTCTTCGTTCTTTTCAGCCGCATCGAGCTCCTGCTCTTCAGCCTTCTCAAGATCAAATGTAACGTGGAATTCAGTACCTTTGTCCAGTTCGCTGCGGACAGCGATCGTACCGTCCATTGCATCTACGATATACTTGGTGATCGCCATTCCAAGCCCGGAGCCTTCTGTTTTCTGCACCTGCGCATTGTCTTCCCTGCTGAAGGAATCGAATAATTTCTCCTGATATTCCCTGGACATGCCGATCCCTGTATCCGACACCAGGAAATGCGTTCGGACGCGGGACGTATCTTCCGGTAACGCCTCCTGATACAGAGATACCCGGACAGAACCGTTATCCTGTGTAAATTTGACCGAATTTCCCAACAGATTGATCAATACCTGATTCAGCCTCACACTGTCACAGCGCACGTTTTCCGCAAGAATACCGTGTACATCCGTGTCAAACTGCAGGTTTTTCGCCCTGACCTGAGGCTGTACGATATTTACGATACTCTCCATAACCTCCCTTAAGGATATCGGCGCGATGTTCAGCGTCATTTTGCCGCTTTCGATCTTCGACATATCAAGCACATCATTGATAAGGCCCAGAAGGTGATTACTGGATAATTCAATTTTGCGCAGGCATTCCTGAACCTGCTTCTGATTATGCGTATTGGCCATAGCAATGGACGTCATACCGATTATGGCATTCATAGGAGTACGGATATCATGGCTCATGCTGGACAGGAAATCCTGTTTTGCCGAATTGGCATGTTCAGCTTCTTGCTGCGCTCTTTCAGCAATTTTGCGCGCCGCGTCCATCTCCGTATTCATACGTTCTAATTCGGATACCTGTTTCCTGAATATCCCCAAATACTGGAAAAATATATACAGCAGCATGGCAATTACAGCAAATGAAGCAGCGTAGACGATAATGAGCCAATGGCTGCCCATATCAGAAATCACATGATCCAGCCCGTCAAAAGGAAGAATTGTCACCAGGTACCAATCACAATAGGGCAGGCTGGTACAATACAGATGCCGGCGCGATTTGCCGATTTTCAGAATAACCGAATAATCTTCCCCCTTATTCATCGCCTCCGTCATCTGCCTGATATAGTAATCCGCTTCCCCATTCCGTTCGCTTATGATACTCCGCAGCCTGTCAAAATAGTTCTCATCAGCATCGCCCTCATCTCCGACAACGTAACTGCCGTCCTCGCGTATTACAAACGAATAACTCAGCGAACTGTCCGAATCAAGGAAGAGAACCTCGCCCATATACTTAGTTGAAAGACCTACGATCATAGCAAGGCTGACGCTTCCGTCAGACATAGGATATTCGCAGGGAACGCCGAATAAGATCACGCCGTTCCCATCGCTGTCAACAGCGGATGCCGCTACACGTTCCCTGTTTTTCAAGCTGTCCAAAAAATGTTCCGGGTGATTCAAATTCACAGTATCGCCGTAGATCATCTCCATTTTACCATCCGGCGAATATAGGGCGGCACACATAAAATGCCTCGCCTTTGCGCCGTATTCTATCTCTTCTTTTGATCCGTAGCTGGAATTCTCTTCATCTGCAGCGATATGCGCTATGGATTCCGCCATGGTCAGCCGAAGATCAATAATCGTCTCAAAATGTAAAGATACCTGATCATTCATTCCGCCCATATAAGCCGTGCCTATATTCTTAATCGTGTTTTCGCTCATCTTATTGATGGACATTCCTAAGAATGAAAATACGAAAATATTCAGGCAAATGATTACTGCTGTGCTGATTTTAAGAGAACGCGGCACAACCATCTTTTTCATATTTTTTAACATCTCCATTCTTTGATCTTAGTTAGCGTGCAAAGCAAAAGGATAAGACTATCGCCGTCTCAGCCGGTTCATGACCCTGAACATCTTCCTGATGTCCACAGGCTTCGCCAGATGTTCATCCATTCCGGCATCCTTCGTCATCGCTATATCTTCGTCAAACGCATTCGCCGACAGCGCTATGATGGGTACGGATCCTGCGTCCGGCCGGGGAAGGCCGCGGATCACCCGGGCCGCCTCATATCCGCTCATAACCGGCATCATCAGATCCATGAGAATACAGTCGAAGGTTCCCGGCCTGCTTGCAGAGAATACATCCACAGCTTCCTTCCCGTCGTTTGCAGTCACGACCGACGCCCCCGCCTCTTCAAGCATGAATTCTACGATCTCGCAGTTGATCTCATTATCCTCCACTAACAGAACGCGCATTCCGGCAATATCGCTCCTTGCGCTCCTCTCCTCTTCAGCGGGCTGGGTATTCTGCACCTCTTCGATCTGTATCGGCAGGATAATCTGGAATACGCTTCCTCTGCCGACCTGACTGTCTACCTTGATCGTCCCTTTCATCTGGTCTACCAGCTTCTTCACGATAGACATACCCAGGCCAACGCCGTTATAGTGAGTCCTTGCGCCCTGGTTTTCCTGGGTAAACGGTTCAAAAATATGCTTTTTGAAGTCTTCCCCCATACCGATTCCGGTATCTTCGATCTCAAATCTGTAGCCTGCGGTCCCGTTCTGACAGCCAGTTTCCTTCACCCGGACAGATACAGCCCCATGAGGCCGGTTATATTTGAGAGCATTGTCGATGATATTCACCAGAATTTGCTTCAGGTACATTGGATTGCCGATCAGCCTGCTATGCTCCACATCGATTTCTTCCACTTCAAGACGGATTCCTCTCTCTTCCGCCTGAGCTGCCAAGATCGCGATACAGCTTTCCAACAAGTCATGGATATCAAAGGGTTCTTCCACCGACGGTCTTCCGCTCTCCAGCTTGCTCACCTTAAGAACATCATTGACCAGCGACAGCAGATGCTCTGTGGATATACGGATCTTCTTCCGGCAATCGCTCTGCCGCTCTGGTTCATCCTGTCTTTCCTCCATGATTGCCAGCATTCCCAGAATCCCGTTGATCGGAGTGCGAAGATCGTGGGACATACGCGAGAGGAATTCGCTTTTTGCAGAGTTCGCCCGCCTTACCTTCTCCAAAAGCTCCATGATCGCCTGCTCCTGCTTCTTTCTGGTCATCATGGTTTCTGTGATATCCTGATGGTATCCGTTCAGGCAGGCCCCCGTCTTTTTGAAGGTCTTGTCCTGTACGCCGCCGCAGCGGACATAGATTTTCCCCAGCTTCGGGTGATTCCATGGATAGATCACCTCGGAACGCCCGGTTTCCAATATCTCACGGACCGAATCCTGCACCATCTCCACATAGTCCGGCTCAATATTATCAAACCAGTGCCGATAGCACTCCTCCGGTCCAGTCTCATCCGACACTCCCAGAAGAATCCGCATGGTCCGGTCCGCATACATCCTGGGCCCGCACCCCTCCTCAAGTTCGATGGTCCAGATACCGGTTCTGGCTCCCTCCAGAATATCCTCCATGCTTTTCCTTGCTTCAAGCTTGTTCTTCTCTTCCTGCTCCACCACGGCATTGACATCCCGCTGGGCAAATATAGCGCAATTCTCCTCCGCCGTTTTCTCTGTAGCGGAATAATGGATCTCCATATGTTTCAGCCCATATGCATTGTCTTGCACCTCATAACGCACATAGAACTTCTTCTTTTTCTGAAGCTGAGCCAGCACATAGTCCCTTTTCGTTACGGCAAAAAGTCGCTCCTGATCGCGGGGAACCACGTACCGGGTAATATACTGCTCCATAGCCGATCGATACCCGTCTTCAAAACTGACGGCCCAATCCATGCTCATCTGTTCGCTGTTCCGGTATATCTCACATTCGCCGGTGTCGAAGTTCACCTGATATATCCCCAGATAATCCACGCTGAGGGCATGGAGAACGTTATGGCTGCGCTTTTGAAGTTCACGGACCAGATTGCGCCGTTTTAAAGAGGATACGATAAAATATGCGGCGGTTTGCAGCATATTTGACGCATATTCCAAAAGCTTTGCCGGCGGATTGTCTACGCCGTAAAAACCGATAAGCTTTTCCCCGTCATAGAGCGGCACTACCACAAGAGAACGGATATTCTGCTCCTTTAAGATCTCATACTGAAGAGGGGCGCTATCCTTGATCTCTTCCAGATTCTCGATGACGATATGCCTGCCGATATCAAAGTTCCGATACCAACCGGCGCACACCTCTGAAGGAACATTCTGGAGATTCTCCTTTTCCGGTTTTACTCCTTCGGCCACCCATTCATAGGTATTGTCGTCGCCGCCGCGGTCGTTCTGTTCAAATATATAGGTGCGTTCTCCGTTCAGGGCTTTTCCCAGACACTCCAGCAGCACCTCCAATGACTGGTCCGGAGTTTCCTCCAACAGGGCTACACGAAGGCCCTCATTAATGACGGTCTCCAAATTCTGAACATTTTGCATATCACTGTGCCGCTCACAGCCTTCAGCAGCCGGTGCACTTCCGCCGCCCCGTTCAAAAAACTCCCTTGAATTATTCATACACCTATCCTCCATACAGACCGCATTCCGGCCATCATTCGTGTGAACTTAAAAGTTTTACTGCAAAAAACCGCCCCTTATGGAGCGGTTCATCTGTCAGTCGACCTATCCCTGATTATTTGAGGTTAACTTCTGCACCCTCTGCCTCAAGTTTAGCCTTGATCTCCTCAGCCTCCGCCTTGGAAACTGCTTCTTTCACTACCTTCGGAGCTTCGTCAACTACTGCCTTAGCTTCCTTAAGTCCAAGTCCTGTGATCTCACGAACAACCTTGATAACCTTAACCTTAGAAGCTCCTGCAGATACTAACTCTACGTCGAACTCATCTTTCACTTCCTCTGCTGCTGCCTCTCCGCCTGCTGCTGCAACTACAACGCCTGCTGCTGCAGATACGCCAAATTCTTCCTCACATGCTTTTACTAATTCATTCAACTCTAATACTGATAATTCTTTGATTGCATCAATAAATTCAGCTGTTGTCAACTTTGCCATTGTATTATCCTCCATATTTAATATTATGTGACAGCTAATCTGTCCGCCCATCTATGCGGCATCTGAAATGTATGCCCGGATGGGTATCGTTCCGCACATACCTTACGGTATAGCTTTTCCCTATTCTGCCGGGGTCTCTGCTGCTTCTGCCGGAGCTTCTGCTGCTTCTTCGGCCGGAGCCGCTGCTGCACAGGCTTCTGCTCCGCCCTGCTCTGCGATCTGATTGAGAACACGTGCAAGATTGGTGATCGGTGACTGCAAGCTTCCAAGCAGCTTGGACAGTAACTCTTCTCTTGACGGGATCTTAGCTAACTCTGACAATGCAGTGTTATCATATAAAGTTCCCTCAACCACTCCTGCCTTCAGTTCAAGAGCCTTCGCATCCTTAGCGAACTTGCACAGAATCCTTGCCGGAGCCGTTGCATCGTCCTTAGAGATCGCGATCGCGCTAGGACCTTCCAGATGCTCGTCCAATGCCGCAAGCTCAGTCCCTTCGAAAGCTCTCTTCATCATTGTGTTCTTACAAACCTTGTAGATGATTCCCGCTTCTCTTAACTGCTTACGAAGCTCTGTATCCTGCGCAACAGTAAGTCCGCGGTAGTCAACCAATACAACACTTGCCGCATCCTTGACGTCATCTGCAATCGCCTGTACGATCGGTTGTTTTAATTCAACTTTTGCCACGAATGGTGCACCTCCTTCTGTTATTGAATACGTTGACTGCGTTCAAAGAAAAGTGCTATAAAAAACACCCCTACACAAAGACATAGAGGTGTTGTAAATTCATATACATTGAATCTAACTTTCCTCGGCAGGCGTTGATCTGCTTACGCTTGGGATCTTCTGTGAAATCCTTCGCACCTGCTGTCTTCGGCAGTCGAGTGACATTATATCATCTCAGGATGTTTCTGTCAACTGATTTTCCGGTGAATTTCTCTGAATTTCCCTGAATCGTTACCTGTAATTTACTCCGTCCCCAACTGCAGTTTATCGAAATGCTCTCCCGGCACCATTATCTCCAACTGCTTATTCAGATTATCGATCACCACTTCATCATGCTCCCCGCCGAATTCTCCGTCCAGCGTCCATGGAATCTCCTCCAGCGATTCAAAGGTGATATGTCCCGTCTTAAATGTATACATATGCTTCGTATCCACCTGCTCTATCAGAAGCGCCGCGATAATCTCCTGCAAAGCGATAGGATTAGCCGGCTTCCTGATCAGCGTCACCTCGAACAGTCCGTCATCGAATACCACCTGCTTCCCGATCATGCTTCGGAATCCGCCCACCGAGCGGGAGTTCGTCACCATTCCAAATATGAATTCATCTTCAATGACTTCTCCGTCATGCTCTACCTTGATGCCGTAAGACGGCACGTTGAACAGACGTTTTGTACCCTCCAGCACATAAGCCAAATGTCCGAGTATATTCTTCACTTCCTGCTTCGTCTCATATGATACATCCGTAAATATACCAAAAGCCGCCACATATACGAAGATATCATCATTAAACTTGCCGACATCACAGGGAAACAGCTCTCCGTTCACCGCATTATCCGCCGCCTTAAGCAAACCTTTGGGAATATGCAGGCTGTTGGCGAAATCATTGGTCGTGCCTGTCGGGATATATCCTACCGGCGTTCTTGCGCTGCGGTGCATCATCCCCGTCACCACCTCGTCGATCGTACCGTCCCCGCCGCTGCAGACGACCAGATCATATTCTTCGGCATTATATCCAAGGATCTTCTTATATGCGTCTCTGTATGCCTGGGTCGGATATACCGTCACTTCGTACCCGGCCTTCACGAAAATGTCAATAATATCCGACAGCTTAGGCTTCAATAGGCCTTTCCCCGCGCGCGGGTTATAGATAAATAACATTCTCTTCATATTAAACATCTCTCCTTCTATATTAAATCCTGCGCCGTCATACGAGCGCATGATATTCTATGTCAAAAACACAAAGAGGACATATTACATGCCCTCCTAGATATGTATACCCATCCGGGTATCCTGCAGTTAATGCCCACCGGGCCGGCAAGCTGCCGTCCGGCAATGTATACTCATCCGGATACCTCTCAATGCATACCTATTAAGCAAACAGGCAATTCCGGTCATGTACAACTAGTTACTTGCAACAAGGAAATCCTCTATCCCTGCCACTGCCTCACTCTCATCTTGTCCTTCCGCTACTACTGTGATACGCTCACCCTTCTGTAACTTCAGACTCATCATCCCCATGATACTCTTCGCATTGATCTTTTTGTTATCAATCTCAATAAACACTTGGCTCGCGTACTGGCTTGCTTCCTGAACCAGGTGTGCAATCGGACGTGCTTCCATGTCCATATTGTTTTGAATCGTAACAGGTTTCTTAGTCATAAAAAATTGCTCCTCCTTGCTATTCCCTTAACTTTACCGCTATATCACTTAACTTCCTGAGCCGGTGGTTCACTCCTGATTTCCCGATCGGGTTCTCAAGAAGCCCCCCCAGTTCCTTCAAAGTCGCTTCCGGATATGTAAGACGTGTAAGGGCGACGTCTTTCAGTCCTTCCGGCAACTTGTCAAAACCAATAGTATCGCGTATATACTTGATGTCTTCCATCTGTCTGACAGCAGCAGATACCGTCTTGTTAATATTCGCCGTCTCACAGTTCACTTTGCGGTTCACAGAATTGCGCATCTCCTTCATGATGCGGACATTCTCAAGCTCCAGCAGAGCAACATGTGCTTCCATCACATTCAGAATGTCAACAATCTGCGAGCCTTCTTTCAGATATACAACGTAGGTCTTTTTTCTCCCCACGATCTTCGCTTCCATATCAAAACTATTGATCATAGTCTTAAGATGATCTGCCTCTTCCCATGTATTACAGACGATCTCAAAATGATAAGATTTGCTCGGATCACTCATGGAACCGGCCGTGATAAATGCGCCCCGGATATACGCACGCTTACAGCAGACCGCCTGCACCATTGCGTTTCTGACTGCCAGCAGTTCTTTTCCTTTGGCGTAAATATCGTAACTTGCGCTGCCCTTTGCCATGTTCCTACGAATTGCGATACCTGTTCCTATATTAAATGTTTTTTGCAATAATGTAAAGCATTTTCTTGCAACTGCAAAATTTTCCGTATGAAAGCGGATAATGCATCTGCCCTTCTTATCCTCGGCAAACTCTCCCGACATACGGACTAATGCAGACAACTCCGCCAGATTGCAATGCCTTGCTTTCGCATAATGCTCTGACAATTCTTCCTTTATCATGCCCGAAAATGACATCCCATACTCCTATCTTGCTTTCGTAACCGTATCTTTCCCAATATCCCTGTGTTCGATGCGGATTCCATAATTCTCATTCTTACTCAAAATTTCAAACAGCTCGTTAGCCAAAGTAACTGAGCGGTGCTTCCCTCCGGTACATCCGATCCCGACCACCAGCTGGGTCTTGCCCTCCTGGACATAGTTAGGTATCAGAAATTCAACCAGATCTGTCATCTTCTCCAGGAATATCTCCGCCTTCTTATTGTCCATGACATAATCTCTGACCTGCTTGTCATTGCCGCTGTGCGGACGTAATTCTTCTATATAATAGGGGTTCGGAAGAAATCTTACGTCAAACACCAGATCTGCATCCGGCGGGATCCCGTATTTGAATCCAAACGAGAGCACAGATATGTACAGGTTCTTATACTCCTTATTCTGTACAAATATCTTATTCAGCTCTCTCTTTAACTCCCGGGTAAGCATATGGCTCGTGTCGATCAGATAATCCGCCTTTTTCTTAAGAAACAAAATTCTTTCCCGTTCCTTCTGAATCCCCTCGTCCACGCGGCTGTCATTGCCCGCCAGCGGATGAAAACGCCTGGTCTCCTTGTAACGCTTGATCAGTACGTTGTCCGACGATTCCAGAAAAAGGATCTCATACTTCATTCCGGCCCCGTCCAATTCCTCCAGCACCTCCGCCAGTTCATCCAAGCTCTGGCCGCTTCGGATATCCACGCCCAGAGCGGCCTTATTCAGTTCACTCCCCGGTACACGCAGCAGATCCGCCATCTTCGGAATTAGCTGAACCGGCAGATTGTCCACACAAAAATACCCCACATCCTCCAGCATCTTAAGCGCCGTACTCTTCCCCGCGCCCGACATTCCGGTTACAATCACACATCTCATCTCAGAATTCTCCCTGTCTCTCAATTACTCGTTTTATCTCAGAATTCTCCAAGTCTCTTCACTTCAGGTTCCAGCCTTACCCCGAACTGTTCCTCCACCTTATCTGATACCCGGCGCATCAGCTCCGCCACATCGGCCGCCGCCGCTCCGCCCTTATTGACTACGAAACCACAGTGCTTCTCGGACACCTGCGCCCCGCCGACCGCGAATCCTCTAAGTCCGGCATCCTGGATCAATTTGCCCGCAAAGTACCCTTCCGGCCTCTTAAACGTACTTCCGGCGCTTGGATACTCCAAAGGCTGTTTACTGACCCTTTTCTCTCTCAGCTCCTCCATCCGCGCCCTGATCTCATCCTTATCGCCTCTCTGCAGCTGTATTCCGGCTCCCAGCACAATTGCCCCTGTTCTGGCCGCAATGCTGGTTCGGTAACCGAATTCCATCTGGTCCGCAGGAACCGCGCGCACCTCTCCTTCCGGCGTCAGCAATGTAACCTCTCTGATCACATCCTTCATCTCACCGCCGTATGCACCCGCGTTCATAATACATGCGCCGCCCAGAGTCCCCGGAATACCAGAAGCGAATTCAAACCCTGCAAGTCCTTCTTCCAATGCACGGTTTGCAATGGCTGACAGCAGCGCTCCCGCCTGAGCCGTGACCGTATCTCCCTCAACCCGAATCTCATTCATCTCCCGGTAGATCTGTATGATCACGCCTTCGTATCCCTGATCTGATACCAGAAGATTGCTCCCATTCCCCACAATGTAATAGGGAATCTTCCCTTCCCGGCACACAGCGACAATCGCCCGCACCTCCTCGGACGTCCTCGGCGTTACGAATACCTTCGCCGGGCCGCCGATCCGAAAGGTCGTGTGGTTCTTCATAGGTTCTTCCAACTTGATCTGCTCGTCTGATACAATCCCTGATAATTCATTATATATGCTTCGTCCCATATTATTCCCCGTTTATTTTCTTATTTTGTTTCATATCAGTTACATATTACGCCTTACAATATTATGCCGTCAAATATCGGCTGATAACATTGTACGCAGTCGTGCGCTTTCTTATTATAACTGATATGGAGAATTTTTAACAGTCTAAATGTCAGTTTACCTGTCAATCAGTTCAGAAGGTATATTTCCGGTTGATGGGGCGCCTTCTATTACTCTGTATTTGAAACGTACATTCTGATTTCCGTATTCCAAAAACATCGCTGCTCCCACAGGGTAATTATTGGTGATACTTGCTATAAGAGCCTGTATTCTGCTGTCTTCCCATACCCAGCCTCTCTGAAAATCAGGAAGCTGCGTCTTCCCATCGTTAATGCCAGACATTAATTCCGTAATTGATTTATCATTTGTTTGCACTGTCTATTACCTCCCTATTTAGCAGAAAACCATATATAGAAAGTATAAAATTCTGTCGAAGGTCAACCCCCCTGCCCTTATGCTCCCTGTTCTCTTTCTCCATGACCATACACCTGTCTTTCTTTTTATACTATCATATTTCCATTTCTGTTACAATCACACCTTCAACAGCTACATTTTCTTTCCCAACACCTCGTACACTGAAAAATAAGTTTCTAGCCATATAACGCAGAATGATTTTTCATATGCAAAGCGGGGGATTGAGGCATAGCAGACGCTACGCCGATTGATGACAACGACACAGATGGACATATTATAAATAGAAAAAGGAAGTCATAGAAGCGGCTACCCCAGATAGCAAATCAACTTAATGCTTTTCAGCATCAGCCGTCACCATTACAGTAGCGGCAACACCCAATCCTGCAAGCAACTGAATGCAATCAACATACCCTTGGCAATATGCCTGCTCTTCTTCCACAAATGCGAGATGCTTTAATTTTTCCATATAATCCTCTATACTTTTCCTTTTACTTGTTTCCATTGAATCCATTGCCTTAAGAAAAATCTTCTGCGCCTCTTTTTTCTGTTCTTCTGCTTCTGCTACTTCCGAAAGCTGAATATAACTTTCACGTTTCACATTCCCACACCGCAGTCCATTCAAAAATGTTCCAATCTCACTCCATACTTCGTTTCGCATAATAATCTCCTTTCACCTTTTAAATACCTTTGAACTTATTGTAGCCATTTTATAATACTTCTTCTCATTTTTTCTCATATATCAACTTAATAACCTGAAAAATAGCTGCTGATATTTTGATGTTAAAGGATCAAAATATATATTACTTTTTGAGATTATAGATAAAAAAACGGCCCTGTTATTAATCATAACAAATGCCGCTTTTTCATCTCACAATTAAATTTATAACCTATTCCCCAAACTGTCAAAATATATATGGGATTTGCTGGATTTGGCTCTATTTTTTTTCGCAATCTACGTATTAAGCTCATCACATTATCTTCTGCTCCATGATAAGAGGAATCCCATACTTGTGTATAGATTTGTTCTTTCGAAAATACCTGTCCAGGGCTTTTTGTCAATAAATAAAGTATTTCATATTCATAATTTGTTAGTTCTATGCTTTTTCCTTTCACCTTAACTGTCCGATACCTTAAATCTATAACAAGACCATCATATTCTAGAATACTCTCCATAGAAAAAGCATCCATTAAATTAATACTATTTTTCCTCCTTAAAAAATGAACTAATTCATTAAATGTTGTTTCCTCCTCGTCCTTAAACGTAATAATCAATGCTTTTCCCACTTAATCACTTCCTTAAAGGCAATTCTGAAAGCACTTCTGATTTTTGTAATCGGTTATCTCCTTCTCTCATAACTTCTATCCCGTACATACCTTGTTCTGTTTTATTTTTTCAAATCAAACATTTATGGCTATCTTTTACCAAGTTTTTTTACACATATAAAAATAACAATAGCACTCGCTATAAGAAACTCTGCAAAAAGGATCTCTTGACCACCCATAACCTCAAACTCAAAAAAGAAAAAATGTTCAACGAAACATACCGCAAAGAATACTAGATATACCGCAATCGAATACATGATACAGCTAAAAACCTGTCGCTGTTTTTGTTCTCGTCCAAGCATCATTTGCTGTTGTCTCTCCAACATTTCAGTTTTTACTGATAAGTCATCTATTTCCGATGACTTTAACAGATAATCTGTCGTGACATTAAAAACCGTGCTCATTGCCACTATTTTTTCCAGTTCAGGAGTTGCCTGCCCACTTTCCCATTTAGAAATGGACTGCCTTGAAACGTCGAGTTTCTCAGCAAGCTGCTCCTGTGTCAAGTCATTTGCTTTCCGTAGTGTTAACAATTTTTCTGAAAAATCCATAATACCAAATCCTCCTCTAATCTAAATACAACCTTCCCAACGCCTTTGCTGCCACCCTGTAAAAGATATATTGGATGACAAAAAACAGCAATGTCACCCCAAAAGTCACTACTACTTGCCTGAGACTGGTTCTTATATTCGCAAGCATTGCATATATAACTGAAATTGACGATCCTATAACAAGAGGAACAAAAAACAATGTAGCCATTTCTTTGCGTATCTCCCACTGTAATTGAACATGGGTATAGCCAATGGAAAAAAGGTTTACATACTTCCCCTTTTCTTCTCCTATATTCTGGTTTATTCGTAGCATAATCAGAATCAGGAATGAAAACATTAGCAGCATGACTGCCAGTAGTATAAGGATGGATACCACCAGTTTGTTTTGTGCCTGTGTTTCAAGATTTGTTTCTTTTGCAGTAATATTGGGATTAATCTCTCGCAGATGATCATATACTGTTGACAAACTTTCTGGTTCAGACACAGATACAAAATATTTCATCTGCTCATATCCCATTTCACTGACAATGTTCTCATAATCCTCATCCGAAATGATATACGTACGCTGTGTCTGATCTTCGATATTGTATACAATCTCCCATATTTCCTTTACAATAGTTTTAGTATACACTCTATCGCCTACCAAAAAAGAAGCTGGACCAGGCGGCTGAAACCCCCACGATACGCCGCCCTCCTCCTGAGTTTCTAAGTCGTATTGATTTCTGTCAATCTGACTTAAAACCACAATTTCATCACTTTGGAGTCCTAAGAATTTTCCTGTAAGGTTAGAATAGCTGCTTTCAGGCATAACATGAATCAAACGGCTAAATTCCTGTCCCTCCCATTGAATAGCGCCATCTAATATCCGAACTAGATGGGTATCTGTCAATAATGCACTTTCCTGAATTTTAAAATTTTCTAATTTTTTTATATCATCATCTTCAACTGCATCCATATACACAGTAAAATCATAAGGCATTTCAAAACTATGATCTCCATTATCAGTTGCCAACTGCACATCAACAATCAGCATGAACAACCCAAAAATGACAATGATGGTACAAGAAGTTAATAGTTTTGCATATTTCTTATAATTTGTTCGTAGCTGGCTAATGTAAAATAAATTTCTGTGGTACTTTGATGCAGAGCGCACAAAAATTTTTGTGAACCAGTGCGAAAAAGACATTGTAAGACAGTATGCGCTTACTGTCAGGAACAGCATTGGTAAAAGAGCCAATACAAAATTGTAGGATGCCCCTCTGAAAGTAAGTGACATCAGCCCAACTGCCAATAATACAAATCCAACATTCTGATACAAAACTGGACATTCAACACTTTTATCCAGCTTTTTATAGTTCAGCATACCGGATATTTCCAACCCATTAATCACCTTTTTCGAGAAAACAGCATTTATGAGGCAAATTACCACATACACAACAGTCACCAGAATATAGCCTTGCAATGGAAAAGAATGAAACTCCGTATCCAAGACATGGTTTAACACCTTTAAAATAATAAAATATATCAATGTTCCTGCCGACAAACCACACAGCAAAGCCAGCAGCATTGACTTGATAATAATCCGCAAAAAAGCTTCACTTATGTGTTTTCGGCCATATCCCATACTGATTAAAATACCATATTCCTTCATTTTTTCTTCCAGGGTGTACACACATAAATAACGATAATACACAAACGAAAATATAGCAAGGATGCAGAGCAAAGCAGTCATCCATATAGGCAGGGTGTACTCAATAGAAGCCATAACACTAATCATCTGTGAATTTCCAATCAATCCCGTATAAACAAAAAACATAGCTATCGAAATAACAAGCATAATGTACATGCTACTATGTACTTTCGTATTCACTGCTCTATAAAGTATTTCTTTCAAATGACTCCCCTCACTTTCGATGATACTGTTACAAGCCTGTCATAAAACGACTGCGTTGTTCCTTCCTTTCTCAAAGTATCACATATTTTGCCGTTCTCAATAAAAACAACCGTGTCACAATAGCTCGCCACAACTGCATCATGAGTAACAAGGACAATAGTCGCCCGCATTGTTTCCCGGATATTCACAAATGTATTTAAAATGGCTTTTGTATTTACATTATCAAGACTCCCTGTTGGCTCGTCTGCCAATATCAGTTTTGGAGTTTTGATGATTGCCCGGCAAATCGCCGCCCTCTGCTGTTCACCTCCAGATGACTGCTCCGGATAGTTATTTTCACAATATCTGATATCTACGCACCGTAATATATCCGTATACTTTCTTTGTATTTCTACTTCATTCAATTTTTGTAAGGTTAAGGGCAAGATTATATTCTCTTTTAATGTCAGACCTTCCAACAGATTAAAGTCTTGAAATACATAACCGACTGTCATCTGACGATAGCGATCATAATCCTGCTGCTTATAGTCTGCCATATTAGTCCCATTAATGTAGACAGTACCAGAAGTAGGCTTTTCAATCCCTCCTAATATCTTTAACAGCGTACTCTTACCACTCCCTGATGAACCCATAATACAAAAGATTTTGCCTTGCGGAATATTAAGAGTAACATTGGATAAAGCGTTTTTTATTATTCCCTTTGATTGGTAAGACTTAGATAGACTTTTAACTACTATATCGTATTGCATATTTTTATTTCTCCATTTCATTTTTTTAATTTCAGTACAATGGCCTGATTCTGAACCATTCACTGAAATTCACGTTTTACAATACCAAAATATTCAGTTGCGTTCCATATAACCCTCTATACATCCGCGCAACCAGTAGTAGAAATCTAAAATCAATTCATAGAATTCCCCAAATTTCCACTTTCCAGCCTTACTTATCAAAGTCTCCTTCCATTCAAAAAACAGTTCCTGCTCCTTAATCTGCCGGAATGCTCAATCTGTGAAAGACCTAATGCCACCTGCACCCTTTATCCTCTGTGCCTTGTTGGTGATATGCGTTACTGTATCATAGCAGAGCATCTTATTCTTTTTTCTTAGGCATTCATCATATATAACGTCACTCTATTTGTAATACTAACAGGCAATATTTTTGAATAAGCAACTAAAAGTTTGTTATACATTCCTGGAATAATAATTCTCTTGCCTTTCATCATTTTAGAATAAGCAACTTCTGCAACTCGTTCCGGCTTCATTACGGCCAATTTGAAAAGCAATGTATTATCTATATTAGCTTTTATAGCAAATTCCGTCTGAGTCGCTCCGGGACATAAAGTGCTGACTCTAATATCGGTTTTTCTATACTCTCCACATAAAGCATCTGAAAAAGACTTGATATATGCTTTTGTTGCAGAATAAACAGCATCTGTAGGAGACGGTATAAAAGACCCCGTTGAACCAACATTAAGGATTCTTCCATATCCATTCTCTTCCATGTTTATCAATATACGTTTAGAAAGTTCAGTAACAAAACGTATATGCAGATTTATCATTTCAAGTTCTTTTCTTAAATCTGTGTTCCTAAAATATCCACATTCATTAAAACCAGCATTATTAACAAGAATATGAATTTGGATTCGCCACTGCTTTATTTGTTCTATGATAAAATCAACAGCATCTTCTTTGGTCAGATCATAAAGAATATAATTTACTTTCACCTGATATTGGTTTTGCAAAAATGATTGCTGCTGTTCCAATTTTTTTCTATCTCTTGCAACAAGTATTACATTCATTTTCTCACTGGCAAATTTTTCAGCAAGTGCTTTTCCAATCCCGCTTGTCGTCCCTGTAATTAAAACATTTTTCATCCATATTCCTCATTTCCATACTTAATCTAAACTTATAGCGTTTTGATCTTAGTTATGTGACTGCATATACTCTGCTTTCACTTTATCAATTGTTTTGCCACCGATACCGAAATTTTTATCAGGCACTTCCTTTATAGTCGTCACAAAAAATTCTTGCGGTACTTTCATAATCTCAGAAGATACTTCCGTTAATCTCTTAATCAACTTTTCCTTTTGCTCATCTGATAAGGTACCACTTTCAATTGTAATGTAGGGCATTTTCTTTCTCCTTTGCAATTCTATTTTTTAATTTCCGTGCTTGAACATCTTCCATTCTTCCATATATGTTATTTCTTTATATGAGGGTTCTTGTATAAGTTCTCCGTAAAATATTAATTTCTTTTGCGTTAAAATAAGGGCATTTTGTAGATTTGTTATTTGATTTTCAATATCTTTTATATGGCCCTGTACCATATCATAACGCTGCTTAAGGGTTTTTCCTCCTTGTATTAGCAATTCCACATATTGCTTTATTGATCTGATAGGTATATTTGCCATACGCATACACTGTATCATTTTTATCCATTCAATATCTGTATCCGTATACTGTCTGTACTTTTGATCCGTTCTAGTTATCTGTGGTATGAGTTTCTCTCTTTCGTAATATTTTAATGTTGCAGTGGAAAGACCTGTTATTTCTGCAGCCTCTTTTGCCGAATACATATCAATCACACCTTCCTTCTCTATCAGCAAATTCTATTGAATATCAGTATTTCAGTAAAGTATAAACTATGAAGTGCGCTTCATGTCAATAAAATTCAACTCATTACTCATATTTACCAATGATACTGCCCTGCTGAATCATATATTTCCCCGCTATTTTCATAAAACGGCTCTTTGTAGGAATACCAGTTAAATCTATCTCTCTATCAAGAGCGTACATTGTAAAACGGTATAAATGCTGTCTGCCCCTAGATGGTTTGGGGCCGGCATACCGATACAGTCCATATCCAATTCCTTGTCTGGCATTTCCCAGACCTGAAACAATTTTGCCACCCGGAATCGCTCCGTCTATCTTTTCTCTGGCTGGTATATTAAAGATAAGCCAATGTGTAAAATTCTGGGTGCTTAATATCTTCAAGGATAATGGCCAGCGTTTTTGCACGTGGAGACAGATTTTTTATGATAAATTCAGGAGAGCGATTCTGCCCCCGCCCTGTATTTTCTACCGGGAATGTCTCTCCATTTTTCATATTGCTACATTCAAAGTTCAAAACATCCATATCTATTTCATACCTCCATCAAACAAACTGCTTATTTTCAAGTTGTCTGATAAAATCCTGTCTTTGACAGTTAGTAGATTAAATAATCGCTGTACCCCCTTGTGTTTTCTGGGTTACAGCGATTGTTGTCGTTGTTACGAATTATAGTAATTTATTCTTTCCCTTTACTTTTTTTCTGAATGGTTCTCATGCTGCTTTTGGTTATGAATTGATAATCCGTTCGGAAACCACAGGCTTCATGGAGAGCATCCGTGATATGCTCCCGCCTGTATAGTGGGATAAATCCCTGCTCCTGTATTTCGGCGAAATTCATTGCTTTTAGCGTATCTAATAATTCTCCGCAGGTATACTTATCGTCCAGTTTTTTCTCAAGAAAACGGTAGAGTGTTAATGCGAGAAAACAAATCAGGAAATGTGCTTTGATCCGGTTTTCATCCTGTAAATAAACAGGTCTTGCAGAAAAATCTGTTTTCATGATCCGGAAGCATTCCTCTATCTGCCATCTGCCCTCACTTACTTTTAGGATATCACTGACCTCATCATCCAAAAGGTCTGTGCATACTGCATAGAGCCCGTCGTACTGAGCCTCGTCAGAAATCTTCCTTTCATCCAGATAATGTTGGATATCAGCAGCTTCCCCTTCTTCTGTAACTGCTATTTTTCCAATAAACCGGGCCGGGTCATTGGGATTTTTTCGGTTCTTTTTGGATTTCCCTGAGTCGAGCATCTTCTGTGCCCGCTCTACCTGTTTGTCACGGAGAGACTTCTGGTAAAGGGCATATTTAGGGGAATACGTGATGATCAAGCGCTGATACAGCTTCTTTGTGGTATAGGGTTCGTCTTTGTAATAAAGCCCTTTGTCATCCTCAGAAAGCTTTGTGATATCGACAGGAGTATCATCAGATACTCTTTTAAAGCCCTGCGGATTTAACGCCCATTCTTTTTCTTCTTTCTTTAGCTTTTTGATGGACTGAGTTACAATGTAAGCTCGTTCCCCCATGTGATTGTATTCCCTGATGGATTCAGAACCCAGTCCGGCATCACTGCAATAAATGAATTTCTGGCATCCGAAATCCCCAAGGACTTTCTTTTCTAATGGCTTCAGGGATGTCTGCTCATTTGCATTTCCCGGAAAGAGTGAGAAAGCAAGGGGGATTCCATCCCCGTCCATAAACAGCCCCATTTGAATGATCGGGTTTGGCCTGTGTTCTTTACTTTTTCCGTATTTTTTAGCTCCATCTTCCTGTTCAATTTCGAAGTAATAATTCGAGCAGTCATAATAAAGGATCTTGTCATTTCTCTTTCCAAGATAATGGCTGTTTTTATAGACTTCTGCTTGGATGAGGTCACATTCAGCCCCAAGGACATCTAACGCCCGGTACACATCATGGAGTTCGTAAGAAGGTTTCTCTAAAAACTCAGATGCTGCCTTGTAAGAAGAACGCTTGCTGCAAGGCTCCAGAATCCTTGTATAGATCAAGTCAGACAGAATTGCGTTGATATCATACTTGAATTTATATTTTTGTTTTAACTTCCGGCAGATCTTATTCATTTGCAGCTGATAATAAACGGATTGGAGAAAAAGATAGCCGCCGCGGAAGAAGGCCTGTTTACCATAATCTAATTGCCTGTCAGCGTGGAAAGGAATCAATACTGTTTTTGCTTCATTTTCCTTTTTGTATTTTTCGGTCTCTATTTTTGCTTCATTTCTTGCCCATGCAACGACATCATCTCTTGTAGGGCCATGTTCAGGAAGAAGCTGTTCTAAAGTTCCCAGCTTACGTACAATTGTAGAAGTAGTGCTACCATTTGCTTTTACATAAGATTTGCAGATATAAAAAGACTCTGCATTTTTAGATTTTGTTATGTGAAGATTCATATATCATCCCTCCTACCTTTTATTATACCACACAATAACATAAAATAACATATATAAAAACAAATTAATTGACACAAAAAAAGCAGGTTTTGTGCGACCTGCGAGTACTTTTTGGATTATTCAATTGTCAAACTCCCGTTTTTCATATTGCTACATTCAAAGTTCAAAACATCCATATCTATTTCATACCTCCATCAAACAAACTGCTTATTTTCAAGTTGTCTGATAAAATCATCAACTATATCAGACAGACTTTTCTCTACTGAAAATCCATCATCAAAAAATCCTGCCATCTCTAATGAAACAAAGCCATGCAAAATGCTGTGGTAATATCGGGAATAATAAATTATTTTTGTTTTCTCTTTCATATATTGAGATAATGTCTCAAATAAAATTGATTTCACTTCCCGTCCTGCCCCAACCAGATTTTCTAAATTGCTATGAGGAACTTTCAAAATAATACGATACATCTCAGGATTTTTTTTCGCATAGCTATAATACGAGAAAGCAATCGCCCGAAGTGCTTCTCCCTGCTTCTTTTGTGCTACGGCATCCAACATCTCGTCTCTTAACCGGCTTAATGCTAAATGGCTAAGAGAGCTATATAACTCTTCAATTCCCTTAATATGCGTATACAGTGAAGCTGGTTTTATATCTAGCTTCGCTGCCAGTTTATGCAGCGTTAAATTTTCATACCCATATTCTTCTACTAATAATGCCGCTGTTTTAACCACTGCCTCTTTCGTAAGTCCTTGTCTTGGCATAGTTTTCTCCCTTCCTAACAATATTAGGAATATTGTATCCTAATATTGTTAGGAAGTCAATATAGAAAAACAACAGCTCAATTATTCCCTGACAGATACTGCCTGTTTCCTGTCTGGTCATACGCATCCGCACCCGACAACCTCCGACTTCTATTTTGGAAATGTCTACACAATATCCATAAATAGTTTAAATAGATCATATTTCTGCGAGTTTAGTATGCCGGAAAATTTTCAAAAGTTGACAAACGTTATTTTGTGTAGTATTATTTCAGACAGAGCGCACAGGCTCAAAAGGAGATTGTTATGAATTTTTACTTAACTAACCAGCCCAAAAAGAAACTGAACTCTACACAATTTATGCCGATGAAACATTGTGTAGAGTATAGCGTATAAATGCGCATTTAGTTTTCTTCGGAAATAAGGAATAATTACGCTCATTTTCAATGGGTGCTATTTCTTATATTCCGCATGAGATAATGATGTGAGCAAAAGGCTATGGACAATGTTTTGTCCATAGCCTTTTGCTTTTTGTTCATCAGGAAAGGCAGAAGGTAGGTACGTTTGCGTGTACCGGGCTTTCTGCTTTTTCTTTTTAACTTTCATTAGTACACATAAGAAAGGATATGTAAATATGAGTTTATTAGAAATCAGAAGATTAACACATTCATTTGGGGAGAATCTTCTCTATAAAAATGCGGAATTTGCATTAAATAAAGGAGAACACATAGGAGTTGTAGGGCAAAATGGAACAGGAAAATCTACCCTTATAAAACTTTGCACGAAACAGATTTTGCCCGACGAAGGTCAAATTAAATGGCAGCCTAATATCACCATAGGCTATTTAGATCAATATGCAGAGATCGACCATAATATTACAATGCATGATTTTTTGAAATCCGCTTTTTCAAACCTCTATCAAATTGAAAAAGAGATGACGCTGCATTATCAAAAGGCAGGTACAGGAGATATAAATGCCTTAAATCTTGCAGCACGTTATCAAGAAAAGTTAGAGCAATACGATTTTTACAATATTGACACTATGATTGAACGAGTTGCAAATGGCTTGGGACTGGTTTCTATTGGGCTTGAACGCTCCATAGCACAAATGAGTGGGGGACAAAGGGCAAAAATTATTTTAGCTAAATTGCTTCTTGAAAAGCCGGATATTCTTTTGTTAGATGAACCAACTAATTTTTTAGACAAGGAACACATTACTTGGTTAGCAGATTATTTAGCCACTTTGGGAAATGCCTTTATGGTTGTATCACATGATTATGAATTTTTGGATAGGATTGCAAATCGAATTTGCGACATAGACAACCATACAATCACAAAATATTTCGGTACATATACCGAATATGTAAAAAAGAAAACACTCTTACGAGAGGATTATGTACGGCAATATGCGGCTCAACAAAAAGAGATTAAAAAGACAGAAGAATTTATTAGAAAAAATATTGCTGGACGAAAATCAAGAATGGCAAGAGGAAGACAGAAGCAATTAGATCGAATGGATAAAATGGAAGCATTGGAACAAAAAGAGAACAAACCTTATTTTCATTTCCAAACGGTTCCATTAACAAATACGGAACACCTAATCGTCAAACAGTTATCTATTGGTTATTACTATCCGCTTTTATCTGACATTACTTTCTCTGTTAAAGGCGGTCAAAAAGTTGTTATCACTGGATTTAACGGAATTGGAAAATCAACATTACTGAAAACATTGATAGGTTATATTCCTGCTATACAAGGGGAGCATAAATTCTCAAATCAAGTTACAATAGGTTATTTTGAACAGGATTTAATGTGGTCTGATTTAGAAAGAACTCCTATTCAAATTGTTTCAGACAGCTATCCTCATTTGGTAGCAAAGGAAATTCGTAAACAATTAGCACAGTGCGGAATTTCAAGTAAACACGCGACACAGCCAATAGGAACGCTAAGCGGTGGAGAACAAGCCAAAGTAAAAATGTGTTTGCTGACTTTAACATCTTGCAATTTTTTAATCATGGACGAGCCAACAAATCATTTGGATATACAAGCGAAAGAAGCCCTTAAAACAGCACTATCCGAATTTCCCGGTACAGTATTGCTTGTATCACATGAGGAAGCGTTTTATAGGGATTGGGCGCAAAAAATAATCAATATAGAATGTAGAATGTAGAGCAACATTTTATGAATGATTGAGATTAAAAGAAAAAAGTAAATTATAAGAATAGATAGAACAAGAGGGAGATGAGAGTGTGCTGTGTTTTACTGCATGCTTTTTTCTCTTTACAAACAGGATTATAATAAAAAAGAAGGAACCCCTTCCTGGCAAGAACCGGTTCCATCTTTCATCAAATACATCCCAAAGGAAGTATCCAAGTATTATGATACGCATTTTCAATCTGTTTTGCAAGCTGAAAGAAATAAAAATATCAGACCAGGAGTGGTTTGACCAGGCGGTTGGAGACCTGATGCTTTCGGACCAGTGCTGCCCATACTGTGGGGCAAAAAGCAGCATGAAACCCCATGACAGCTATTCCCGTTACATGGTCACGTTAAAAGGGGATAAACCGGTAACGGAATCCCTGTGTGTCCCACGGGTAAAGTGCACCTCCTGCGGGCATACCCATGCCCTCCTTCCTGAGATGCTGATCCCCTATTCATCTTACAGCCTGCGCTTTGTTCTGTCCGTTCTGAATGCTTATTTCCTGCATGCCCATACGGTAGAAGATATTTGTGAAGCTTACCAGATCTCCCATTCCACATTTTACGTCTTCCGGGACCTGTTCCTTTCCCATAAACAGATGATCCTGGGGCTCCTGAATGATGCACAGAAAAAAGCGTCTGATTTTATCGGAAAACTGGACGGGGAACGGCTCTTCCGGTTTTGGGAGTCGTTCCGGTATTCATTCCTGCAGGCATACCATGCGTCAGATTTCCATCACCGCTGAAGTTCCAGGCAAAACATTCCGGATGTTTCCCATAATCCCGGCATGTACTTTGGGGGGCGGCGGGGATATACTGTAACCGGAGGCGATATAAAATGGAACAACAAAAGAAAACAGAACGGACAGAGGAACAGATGGAGACAGCCCGGCTCCGCTTTGGGATGATCGCGCCGGTGATCCAGGAAACTTACCCAGATGAATCCGTCATGGCTTACTGTCGGAGGGTATCCCAGACGCCAATGCGGCTTCCGGATGGGCGGACTGTGAAATATAAGCCCAAAACAATCGGAAAATGGGTCAGCCTTTACCGGAACGGCGGGATTGATGCCCTGAAGCCGAAAACACGGTCCGACCTTGGAAAGACCAGGGTGCTCACAGAAGAGGCAATTGATGAGATCTACCGGATCAAACAGAAATATCCGAGGTTGAACGCAACACAGATCCACGCCAGGCTGGTACAGGAGGGCTTGATCCCGGCAACGGTTTCTGTGGCAAGCGTCCAGAGATTTGTGAAACGCAACGGGCTGAAAAGCGTAGACGCGGCATTGGCCGGGCGTGACCGGAAAGCGTTCGAGGAGGCGTATTTTGGCGGCATGTACCAGGCAGATACGTGTTACCTCCCGTATCTGGAAGAAAACGGGAAAAAGCACAGGACGTACCTGATTATGATCCTGGATGACTACTCCCGGATGATCGTGGGCGGGCGTATCTTTTACCAGGAGAATGCATACAACTTCCAGAAGGTCCTTAAGGACGCAGTTGCGGCTTATGGGATTCCGGTGCGCTGGTGTCTTTTGATACGGCGCATTTCCATATCGAAGGGAAGGAGGGGAGCTGGCTTGCCTTTGACAGCATTATCATGGACGGCAGGCAGTTTTTCCTGATGGAGCATGAAGCCTATGGGAAGGATGCGGCATGGGTTGTATTGGATGAGGATGGAAAACTGATCGTGGATAATGTGTATCAGGGATTTGACCAGGCGGTCTTACAGCAAATCAGGGATTACCTCAATCCCCCGGAGCCTGTGAACGAGTCAGTGCAGCATGAAATATTTTTCGGACAGACTTCTATACCCTCCGGGGCAGATACGCCGTCCGGCAGTCGCCAGGGAAAGCCATCCCTTGAAAACTGGCAGAAATATATGGAGAACGGCGAGTACCTCCGCAGCATTGAAGGCGGGGAAGAATAGAATTACAGCTTTATTGACGGGAACAAAAACAACGGTAAAAAGAAAAACAGCAGGGTGTCCGTCCTGAAAAAGCTTCGGCAGAAACAGGCGGAGATTGCGAAGCGGAGCGGAAAGCCCGCACAGCAGATGGAAGCGGCGGAGGATATGGAGCGTAGACGGAAATAAAAAAAGAGAAGTGTCTGGCTTGTGTGCTGCCGGATGCTTCTTTTTTTATGTCTTGAATAGTGGGGAGTTTCTCTGTATAATAAAATCATAGCAGGAATAGCGAACCTGTCAGACAGGCGGAAGCCGGAACCGAGGTGATATTGTGCAGGGTAAAACGGTGCAGGAAGAAGCAAAAGAGAAAACTGTGGAGAAAAAGGAAGCATTTGCAAAATATACGGTGAAAGACAGCGTATTCACGACGATCTTTCGGGATAAGAAATACTTGATACAGTTATACCGTGCGCTCCATCCGGAGGACACGGAGACTACGGAAGATGCGCTTAAGGATATTACGATCAGGAATGTGCTTACGAATGGAATTTTCAATGATTTGGGGTTCCGGGTTGGGGATAAGATCCTGTTTCTTGTTGAACAGCAGTCCTCATGGACAATGAATATCATTATACGTGCGCTTATGTATCTGGTGCAGACGTATCACGATTATTTTGAAGAACATGAGGCAGACTTATATGGAAGCAGGAAAGTCCATGTGCCGGAAGCGGAAGTGTATATGGTTTATACCGGGGAGCGTGTAAACAGGCCGGAAACCATTTCACTTTCCGAAGAATTTTTCGGCGGGAAGGAATGTGCCATTGAAGTAAAGGTAAAAGTAATCTATGGAGGCAATGGAAACGACATTATCAGCCAGTATGTTGCATTCACAAAGGTATATAATGAACAGGTAAAACAGTATGGGAGAAGCCGGAAGGCTGTCACGGAAACCATCCGTATCTGTAAGGACAGGGACGTACTCCGTGAATTTTTAGCAGATAGGGAAAAGGAGGTTATATCAATTATGATGACATTGTTCGATGAAGAGAGAATCATGCGTACCCACATAGCCAGTGAGAAGAAAGAAGCTGCGAAGGAAACGGCAGAAAAGATGTTAAAGATGGGAAAGCTGTCGGTAGAAGAGATTGCAGGCTGTTTTACAGAATTATCTGTAGAGGATATTCAGGAAATTGAAAAAGGGCTGCTTCAGACGGTATAGCATTTGGGGTAAGCCGATACAGGAAGAAAAAATATACAGAACCCCCGGTTGTAAATGAATGCAGCCGGGGTTATTCATATGGAGGGTACAGTGAAAGAATCAGAACTGATAGGGAGAGTACATTCTGCTGTCTACCATCAGTGCCAGCAGAGGGGATATGCAGCCCCGGCTGACGTGCTGGTTGACGTAGGAGTGCTGCCTAAACAGAAATATGAGGACTGGAGATTCGGGAAAGTGCGGTATCTGGAAGCGGCCTGCACATGCAATTTGAGAAAACTCTCTTTTATTATGAAACAGATCCGTTCCTATGCAAAGAAATCCAATTTAAAACCGTCATTCTGCTACTATAAGCGGTGGGGCGTAAAGAAAAAACATGGGCATAGGCCGGTAATCCCCTTACGTTTTAGCAAAAGCGGTAATCCGGGAATTGAAAAAGCCTATGCAACACACTATGTGGATTTGGGAAGGGCAGAGCTGCTAAAAAAGGAAAAGACGGAGAAGGCTGCAGCAATCCAGGCAGGAAGATTGGATAAGACGTCAGGTATGCCAGAAATGAATATTTCCGAAAACAACAATGATTGATAAAATGGGGAAAGCGGATGGAAAAAGAAACGGATAAAAGATATAAAGTTATGAAAACGATTATGGATGCCCTGGAAAATATTTTATGTTCTTATCAGGGCAGGGGGCATCTGTCTGTATATACCGACCTGGATTCCCTTGCGCTGTTCGCAAGCCTTGTGGCATACGGCCAGATACAGGTGGAAGATTACCAGTATGACTATGATGATGGCATCCGGGAGGATGGGGAAGCTGTCCGGATTTATCAGGAGCTTGTCCCTCAGACAAGATGGCGTGTCGGGCAGCGTACGCAGATAGAAGCGATACGGATGAATGCTTTGAAGCAGTTTGCAGGTATGGGTACGCCGGTATTTGAAGAACAGATTTATTATAAAGACACCGCCTCTGTTCTGGTATGCGGGGAAATCCTGCCTTATGAGGTTTTCCAGTTATTTACGGATGTGGCAGAAGTGAAAAAATTATATGTTTTCCCATACCCTTTCCGGGATAGATGGGAAAGGCTGCTTTATTTTTCTTTTGAGCCGACAGAAGCGGCGTTAGAGGAAATGAGGAAGTACATGGAAAAGAAATGGGAAGAGATGTACCGGACGATAAGGGAGAACGATAAGAGTTTTGACGCGGTCATACCAAAAGTTGAAAAGTGGGAAGGGTAAACTTTTGATAGCCTGAGATTCTTTACGCGAAGAATCTCAGGACTTCTTTTTCTGTTGTCAGGATTAAGAAATATCGGTGCCTTTCTCTTTTTCCTTCTGTCTGCTGTGCGGCCTGCCTAAGATCATATCTATATTGGAGCAGACTGTATTCAATTCTTTTTGGTAATCCCGGTAGTAATGGTAGGTTTTCTGTATTTCTTTTTTCTGCCGCAGAAGATTTTCTTTTTCCGCTTTCAGCAGTTTCATGGAGGGAAGCCTGCCGTCTGCAGACTGGCCTTTCAGGAATTTCCGTGCAGCTTCATAGAGGGCAATCTCTGTCGGATGTTCCTGCCGGAACTGCCCTTTGTTCTTTGCTTTATAAAACTGCTGGTAGACAGATTTATTGGCAAGGTATTGGCCGGTGTAATGGATCTGTTCATTAACCTTCCGGATTTTATCTTCTACAGATTTCAAATCCTTCCTGGAAGCGGAAGCATAGTTCTTAATCTCTGAAAAAGAATCTTGCAGAGAATCCCTCGTATCGTAACCATGTTCCTGTATATAAGCGACAGTCTTAGCCATTTCTTTTAGATTGGAAAGTTTTACTTTATTGGCATAGGCGGCGCTCTGCTGTGCTTTCACGCAAGTCTGCAGGTCAGTCACAAGCCGCAGGTCAGATCTGACAAACAGGTCTATCCCTTCCTCATGGTGTAGGATACCTTCCCCCGGCTCTACTTCCTCGTCATTGATTAAGTTCCCCATAATGGTTGCAAGCGTGACTTCCAGACTGTCCGGCTCTGTAAAGCCTAAACTTGCGGTCAGACTGCCCTGTGCGTCCGCATCAATCAAAAGCACTTTATTTCCCTGTTTTGCAAGTCCTATTCCTAAATTGCCTGTTGTGGTGGTCTTTCCCACTCCGCCTTTCTGGTTTGCGATTGCGATTATTTTACACATGATAATTCTCCTTTGCTTTCTACTGGTTTTCTTTTACGTTGCTTTTCCTGACTTCCACATAAGTCCTGTAATATTTCTTTGTCCCTTTGTTTGGGAACATATCGGAAAACTCCGTCACTTCGATTATCGGATTCCTCTGTAAAATCTTCCCGAACCACTTAATATCGTTCTTTGTTCCCATAAGCCTGACTTTTAACATCAATCTCGTCCTCCAAGCATGGCGTACAAGTTGTGGTTATATGTTACATATTCCGGATAACGAATCTGTACCGCCTGCCAAAAATAAGGCGCATAGGCACAGCAGAACAGTTCTTCCACTGTGTACCGTCTGCACTCGTCCACCTGTTCCTGCAAAGGCGGGCTATGTATTCGTTCCTGTCCTTGCAGCTGGCGGCAAGGTCATTGAGGATAAGGGCAAAGTTTGTCATGCACACGGAAACTTCTTTCTCCATGAGGGCGTTGGCGATACACCCGGCGAAATAGCTTTTGCCTGTGCCTGCCATGCCCCATAACAGATAGCCGATATTCCCGGCTTTCATTTCTTCCCAACACTCTACATAGGCATAGGCTTTGTGCATTTAGGGGCATTTCCCGTTGTCGTTTTCAAACGTCCATTCCCGCATAGCCGGGTCGGTGAAGCCTATTCGTTTCAGCCGTTCCACTTCCTCCCGGTGCTTGTATTCCCGGTGGCTGGCTTCCAGCGTTTCCCGGCGTTTTCTCTGGCAGTCACATTCTTTGGGGTGTCGGTCACGTCCGAAAAAGGTCTTGCCCTCCGGGAAGCAGGCTTCTTTGGGCTGGCGGCAGCTCCCGCAATATAAAAGCCCGTCCTCCCCGATATAGTCCTCCGGCTCTGCTTTCTGTGCCGTGGCAAGCCGAAAAATAGCGTTATCATAATCACTCATAAAATCGTTCCTCCTTGTTCATGGTCTTTTACGCCCTGTTTACGGGGCGTTGTATTTATGCTGTCAAAGGCTTTCGCCCTCTTTGTAGGAATAATCGGGGATTCCTTTTTTCGGTTTCTCCTTTGCCCTGTCATCAGCCGCCCAACGCCGGATAGTGGCGGCATGGTTCTTGTATTTCTTGCCGCTGGAAGCGATATAGCCGGATAAGCGGTCTATGTAATATTCCCATTTGCCGGGAAGTTCCTCTTGCAGCTCCGCAAGCTCTTTTTCTGACAGAATGACGTTTTTGTATCTGCCAAAAGGGGCGGGGGCGGTCTGTCCTTTCTTTAGCTCTCCCTCTCTCTTTATCTCTAACTCTATATCTCTAACTCTATATCTATCTCTTTCTCTATCTCTATCTCTGGTGGACAAATGTCCGCCCCGTCTGGTGGACGTTTGTCCGCCACGGCTTCCGGCAATGCCTTTTGCTCCTGCAAAGCCAGCCTTGCACGGCGTTTCCTCTCCCCCTCGGTAGAGGACTGACCGATTAGGAGTTCTATGTTGCTCATGTACAAAGCCCCGTTCTGCAAGGGTTCTACAAGCCCCAGTTTCATAAAAATCTGCAAAGCCCTTTCCACTGTGCCGACTTGCTGGCGGGTGATGGTGGCTATCATCTGTGCGGTGTAGGGGATATTCTCGGCAAGCTGAAGCTTTCCCCCGTTTTTCAGCGATTTTAGGTACATCTTCAAGAGAATGTTTGAGTAGAGCATACCGTCCTGCATACTTTCCAGCAGCACGATAGCCTCCTCGTCAAAATAGCTCTCTTTCAGCTTTAGGTAGTAATATTTGCGGTTGTCTGCCATTCGTTCCTCCTTTGGTCTGTTTTGGGCTTCTGTTACGCTTTAGAACGCCGTTTTTGGGGGGTAAAGGATATAAATATCGTCTACCCGTTAAGGGCGGTCAAAAAAGCCTTGATTTACGGGGGTTTGGAATATCCTAAAGCGTGACATTTATCCCTCTGTTTCCGCTTGCGCTGTGCGGCTTTGATTCTTTTCATGCGTCCGGCGCAATCCGGGCAGTATTTCCCACGGTTTGACTTGGGGAGAAAATACCCGCCGCACTCGGTACAGCGTTTCCTGTCTGCCCGGTGGAGTAGGGCGGCTTCCAGTTTCCCGTCCAGCGGCAGCACGGCGGCTATGAACCAGCGGCATATAAGCGAATAGCTGATACTCTGGACGCATACGCAAGGCTCGCCGTTATCCAGCACAATGCAGTTGCCGTTATCGTAGTTGCAGCACTCATGTACAAGACGGCGGGCGGCTCTGTACTGCTGGTAGTCCATGTAGGGGCGTTTACCGTTCATTTTCCCGCCCCTTTCCCCGTTCCGGCTCCCGGCGCAATATTTTGTCAAGGTTGCCCTTTACGGTCTGCAATTCCCGGACGCTTGCTTTCTTCTCCCGGTACTCGTTGTAAAGGCTGTTCTTCTCCCTTGTAAGCTGTTCAATCTCCGCTTGTAGGGCTTTGGACGCTGGCAGCTTTTGGATTCCCTGTGCCTTGAAATACCGGGCGGCAGATTCGGAAATGATAAATTCGCTTTCGTGCTGCTCCCGGTAGGCTTTTCGGGCTTTCTCCGTTTTCTGCGCCCGCAGTCCGGCACGGGCGGGCTTGGTCTTGATGTACGCCAATAGCTGTTTCTGCAAGTCCTTTTTCTCCTGCAAGGTGCTTTCCACGGTTTTCAGTTTCCCGGTCGCTTCATGCAGTCCGGCACTGGCAGCGGCAAGGGCGGCTTCCAGTTCCTCCGGGGAAGAAAAGCCGGATTCCTCGTATATGCTCATGGTCGCCGCCATTTGCTTTAGGTTGTGGACAGCCGCCCAGCGGTCATATCCTATGCCCTTGCCCTCGGCTCGCTTGGCTTCCCGGTCTACCATGCGCTGTACGCTGTCTTGTTTCGGGGCGTTTATGGCGGCTTTGTTGCACTGTAAACGGTCTTTTATGCTGCGGGGGTATTCCTGCTTGGGTAGGGGCTTTTCGGCGGCTCTGGCGGCGTTCTGTGCGTTTTGGGTGAGTGTTTCCAGTACGGCGGCACGGTCAAAATCATCACCCAGTTTCCGGGCGGTGATGGGCTTCGTCCTGTCCGGAGTGAGATACGATAATCTCCCCCGGCTCTCCTTGACGGTCACGCCCTGTTGTAGCAGCTTCCCGGAAAAATCTTCAAAGGTAACGGCAGAGGACAGGGCGGCTCGGATTGTGCGCCTTAATTTCTCCTTGTCGGTTTCAAATTTTGTAAGTTTGGGCGGTTCGCCTGTGGCGGCAAGGGAAGCGTTCTCTTTATCCAGTGCGGCTTGTCCTTTCCGCTTTGCCCAATACTCACGCTCGGTAATGCGGTTCTTGCTCCCATGCAATAAGTCAATCTGATAGAGGTTTTCCCGGTGGCACATCTCCATGACTTCCGCTTTGAAATATTCCATAGCTGCGTCCGTACAGCGGTGTTTGCAGCCCTCCCTTGTGTCGGCTGGTCTTTCCATGTACGGCAATAGCGGCACTTCGGCAATCCGCAAGCTGTTTATGACGATATGCACATGAATGTTGCCGCTGTGGTTATGCCCGTCTGGGTGAGTACAAACAAGGGCTTGGTGTCCGGGAAAATGCTCTTTACAAAACTGCTCGCCCAACACTTGCGCCCGGTCTACGGTCAAGCTGTTGTCTGATGCGTCACGGGGGTCAAAGCTGATGATATAGTGGTGGCTCTTTACGTCCTCCCGCTTCTGGTTCTTGCCGTATTTGAGATTGGAGCGCATACAGGCGATTGCAAAATCTTCATCACCGCAATTCAGAGAGGAAATGAGATAGCCTGTCCTCGGAACTATCTGCCCGTTTTTATCCAGCGTGGGCTTCATGGTAAATTCGTCATGCTCAAAGGTTAGGTACTGCTCGGCAGCTCCATAGTCGGCATTTTTAGAGCTGATATGTTTGAATGTTGCCAACGGCTTCACCTACTTTCTGCAAGACTTCAAACTTCAAGGCGGCAAGCTCCGCTGTGGCGGCTCGTACCTCTTGGGAGAGAGCGTTGTAAGGTGCGCCGTACTCATTCAGACAGCGGGCAATCTGATTCAGATTCCCGCCGATTTTCCCGTACTCGGCTGTGAGTTTCCCAACGGCAGAAAGCAATTCATCATTGACCGGGGAAACGGTAATGACCGGGCATATCCTTGACTTGGTTAAGGCTTGCCGGATAAACTCGGCTTGGCTCATTTTGCAGAGGGTGACACGCTCGGAAAACTCGGCGTATTCTTCCCCGGTCAAGCGTGTCTTGATTACCCGGTGGCGGTGGGGCGTGTTGTATCTTTTCATGGCTGTGAACCTCCTTTCGTGGGTGGATTTTTTCAAGCGGCGCAAGCCGCAAAAAGGCGGGCTTGGGATGGCAACCCCAACAAGATTCCCATAGGACAAAATGAGCCGGTAGGCGAAATTTGGTACTGTGGTAGAATCTTGCTCTAAGAAAGTGGCGGCTTCCTCTGTGTAGGCTTCTGTCAATACCTTTAGTGCCGCAAGCGGGGATTTTACCAAAGCTGCGGAAACATTTCTCCCTCTGATACCTACAAACCCGCAAAATGCAAAATGGACGTTGATTTGCGGAAATTTCCCCTTATTCCTTACAACACCACGCAAGCCGGAATAGGCGGGAATTTTCAGAAATTTCTTTCTATCCCCTTTGTACGGCATAATACCGACGATTTTTGAAAATGCCAAAAATGGACGCAAAAAAACAGGAAACCTTTTCTTGATTTCCTGTCTTGGTGTGCCGTTTTATGTAGCGGCGGTTATTCAGTTTTTAGCTGGCTGCAATTCTACAAACTTGAAGTTGTGCAAGGGATTTTTGAAAATGCGCAGAAAACTAGCAACAAAGCCAAACTTTGTTGTCCCCAATCAAACACACCATTGATTATGGCATTAGCAGGTAAAACGGTTGCAACCATAATTGAAATTCCCATAAACAAAAGCGGATTTATCAGCACCCATCTTTTCTTTCCCCATGTTCCTTTTATCGCAACACAAAATATAATAATTGATAAAATTATAAAACTTATTGCAGCCAAAAATGCAACACAGATGAATGTAGTAAAAAAGCGTTCACTAATCCACTTAGCTAATACTATATTCTCTTCTGCTAGTTGATTATATAGCCATGCGGATATTGCGAATACACAATGGTATAATGTTCCTACAGAGACAAATACAATAGATGCTATAAAAAACAGTTTATCATATTTACCGACTTTTTCTTTGAGTAAAACAGATATAGCGTAAAACCCGCAAAACATTAAAAGAAGTGCAATCACGCCCAATAATCCGCCTATAATGAACCTAATAGACGTAGCATTTGACCATTCTTCTGAAAATGCAGGAAAAAGATGAAAAATCCCCACTTTTTCCATAGGGTAAAAGCAACCCAATAACATATCTCCGCAGAAGCAAAGTAGGCTTCCTGCGATTGCAATATAGAACAGTTTTTTTATTGTCATAGCGCCTCCGTTTTTTTAACAAAAATTCATGTTCATCGGATTACTCTGTTTTTTCTTCCTTTTGACTTTTCTTCCTTTGAACCAAAATGTGAAATTAACGTTCCATGCTGAACTTTGTCACTTTGTTAATTACTCCCACTTTGTCTGTGCTTTATTATATATCCGTTTTCCCAAAAATGAAAGCGATTTCTTATACTTCCTGTTCATCAAAACGGAACTTGAATAATGCGGCAACAAGCCGGGATTTTATGCTGTCCTCGGTATCCCTGTCGATATGCCCGTTTTCAATGGCGGCAATTCGGATTCGCTTGCTGTAATGACGTAAAACCTCGTCCACGGCTTCCGGCTCTCCGCTGGTCGCCCGGACAATCGTTTCATAGGGCAAAAGATTCGGATTTCCCATGCGAAAGCACCTCCATTTTCCTTTGCAGGAGTTTTAACGTCCTGCGGATTATATACCCGGTCGTACTCCGGCAGCGTCCGTACATTTTCCCGATTTCCTGTTGTGTATAATCCCCGAAAAGGTAAAGGAATATGATTTCCCGGTTTCTCTCCGGCAAGGATAACAGGGCGGCGGCAAGCTCCCCATTGGTGAGGATAACGGTCTGACCGCATATCGTTATAGGGTATTCTTCATAAGGTGCTTCAAAATATTTGTCTGTTGTGCCTAAAGGGTAAAACTTTTCTTCTGTGAGGTATTCAAGGGATATTTCTTTCTGCCGCCGTCTGCTCCTGTCACGCCATGCGTTGAGTGCTGCATAGCGTATGACGGTCTTGCAAAAGCCGTTGAATGTATACATGATGTGTTCCTTGTATGCTTCTGTGCAAGGCATAGGTGATTTCCCCCTTTCTCCCACATGGGCGTTTTATGGTTGACAGTTACATTTAATAATTCAGAGAAATAACAGCACGTAGTCTGTCATATCTTGAATATTGCAAAAAATATTTTGTATAAGCCTATAACCAAAAGCAAACTTGAATTTAACAGCAATACAATGAACAAGTCTTTTACAAAATACCATACTACCCATAATGGAATACCTACCATATAGGGCAAACAGAGTAACAGTAGTGGTAATATGCCATGCCTTGTAATGTCAAAGAGTATCAGTCTCGTTGTCTGTTTCTTTTTCTTCCATTTTCTTATTGTTGCTATCGGATATACTGCTACTGCAACCAACGCTAAATATGCTCCATTCAGCAACAGGTGTCTTACAATATACGGGCTGCCAGATATATCATATTGTTCTCTGCCCAAAAGAGCAAATATCACATTTTGGGAGATAATATCTGCCAGTTGATTCGTGACAAGATAATCGTTCATATTGATAAGGAAAATGATTCCTAATCCGCTTTCCGGCAATAGATACATATTAGACATATAATTCTCAACCAGCCCTGAATGCCCCAATACAGGCTCTGTATATTCTTCTGTCAAAGTCCACCCCATTCCGTAATAATAAGGAGTGTTATCATCTACATATACATTGTCATAAAGCATAGTATTTAAACTATTCTGATTGACTATTCCCATTCCTCCATTTAGATACATTTGCAGATATTTTGCCATATCTGATACACTGGAACTTAAATAACCTGCCGGAACGGTAGACCATGAATGTTTATCGGGATAGTCCGGCTCTCCCGCAATCGGAAGTCCAAAATAATTTCGATATCCTGTTATCAATCCGTTTTCTTTGCTTTGTACAAGTGTTGCTGCCGTATGATTCATACTTAGTGGAGAAAAAATGTTTTTATCCATATACTCTGAATAGCTAATTCCGCTGACTGTTTCTATGATTTCTCCTAACAATCCATAATTGATATTTGCATATTGATGTTGTCCGTAACTTTCTGTTATTTTTGCATTTCCAAAACGCTGATATGTCCCTAAACCGCTTGTCTGATTCAAAAGCTGTCTTACAGTAATTTTATCTCCGTCGGACGCATTTATAAAATAATCAGATGTATCAATATAATCAGATATTGTCGTGTCTAAATCTACTTTTTCTTCTTCCACAAGCTGCATAACAGCTAATGCTGTAAATGATTTGCTCAATGAACCTATAATAAAAGGCGTATCTAAATTATCGCAATTTCCATAAGCTTCAGAAAACAGAACCTCTTTAGAGTCTACAATGGCTATCGCCATTCCGGGAATATGTAATTCCTTTATTTCTTTTTTTATCTGGCTGTCAATATCGCTATAATTGCTACTTTTTTCATATGCCAAAACAGGCTTATCCCATATAGCAATAACACAAATTAGTGACAGTATTACACAAATGATTTGCCTGATTTTTCGATTCATAAAACCTTTTCCCTTGTTTTTTTCTGATATACCATGCGCTATCATTTCCCCTCTAATTTTTTTGCTCCCTCAATTAAAATGTCTATTGATAATTCAAAACTATCTTTTATCAACTGTGTATTACCAAAGGCGTTATGATTTTCAAGTAATGCAAAGCCCTCTAAAAAACTTCTAAACATTCTGACTAAATGAATGCAATTATCTTGTGAAATATTTAGTGACTTAGTTATTTTGAAAAAAATTGAAAACATTTTTGAAGTCACTTCATTCATCTGTTCATTCTCAAATTGATTGTACCAAAGCATTGTGCTAAAAACTCCTTGATTCTCTATTGCATATTCATGAAAAGCGTAGCACATAGCTCTAATCGCATCATATCCAGAAAATCCTATTACAGATTGAATAATTTTGTCTTCTAATTCTTTCCAACCATATAGCATAAGCTGCTGTTTTAGGTCGTCAAGCCCATCTATATGGTTATAAAGCGATGGCGACTTAACGCCTAATTGCGATGCAAGCGTTTTTAAAGATAGGTTTTCTATGCCTATCGTATTTGCTATATATGCAGCTTCTTTGATAACCGATTCTTTATCAATTTTTATTTTCGGCAAAATAGAGCTCCTCCTTTTTTTCTTAATCCAGTTTGTATTTTAACAAATTCAATTAGTTATGTCAAGATATTAAGAATTGACAAGGGCTTCCGTAGTAGTCGGCATTGTGGGAATGTGTATAACTGGCTATCTCATGGAATTGTGGGTAACTCTGTTTGCAGGACGTGGGAAAGCTGCACTTTAGCTTTTCCATGTGCTGTGAATAGCGTTATCCATGATTCCATAGCCTGTTATGCACATTTCCATAATGCTTGTCTTTTGGTCTTTCCTTTCTTTGGTTCGGAATAGTGTGGTGCTGGCGGTCTATCTCTTGTTTTCGGTTGCTTGCTTCTTTACCGTACATGAGCATTGGCTCCTGGGTTGTCGTTTCCGTAACCTTCCAGAAGGTTAATCACGCCCCACACTGCAAGACCTGCTCCAATCGCTACTACCAATGTCTTTAAAATATTGATTGCCGATGTAAAAAATGCCATAAATATTTCTAAAACCCAAATTAGAAATGGACAGGATTCTCTTATCCTGCTCCTGCACAAAAGAAAAACCGCCAGAATACTCTGACGGTTCACCCTTTCTTATTGGATTTTTCTCCTTCTTTTTTATTTTTGTTTTATTATGATTGTGCAGTAGGCTGTTGTTGCTATCCATTAGGCTCTGCCCGGATAAGCGGCAGGATGTGATTTGCTTTTCCTGCCCTAACTGCATTTGAACCCATAGATACTCCTTTCTGAACTTTGCGACATCGTGTCGTAAAGTATATTTCTTTTGCATATATTTCCTGTTTTTAAAATAAAAGCGATAAAACTGTAATAGTTTTACCGCTCGTGATTAATATTCGTAACCATTATATAATTTTTATGCAAATTTGAATTTGTCTAATGAAATTTGAATAATTCGTTTCAACAAGAATTTGTTTTCCTGATGTCAATGTAGTCCAACACGTTCCCACATTTCTTTTTCTGGATTTGGACTAAGCCGTACCACATGTTCATAGCCAAGTGATAAAAGAATCTCTTCAGCTTGAATGTAACCTGCATCAAGGAACTTTGCATCGTGACAGTCAGAATTGATAATCACCTCCCCACCCCAAGCTTTCCATTCTTTTAGTAAGAATGCTGCCGGGTAAGGCTCTGACATATATCCTCTCGCAACACCTCCTGTATTCACCTCAAGCAGCGCATTTGTTTCAAACATCGCTCGTAAGGCATCAAGAGCCATTATACGATAAGCAGAAGAATCTTCGTCATATAAATGCAATGCAGCATTGTTATACCTTACAAGATCAAAATGTCCTATTATTGCCGGCTTTGATTCAAGTACATAGTCCCGAAACAGTGAAAAATACCGTTGCGCCATTTCAAGCCCATTACCGCCACAGCATTCATTAACATATTTCTGCATGATCTCTGATGGTGCATCCACTCCACTATAACAACCGTCCGGTCTCGTAAAATAATGCATGGAAGCAATAAAATAATCGTAATCCATTGGATCTGCGCAACTAAACATATCTCGCTCTATACCAAGATATATTGCCATACGTCCTTTGTATTCTTTCTGTACCAGGCGTATCTCCCTTTTATAATCACCTTCTCTTGAAGGAGCAATACAATGCGCTGAATCAAACATCTGCGGTGCGTGGGAAGTGAAACCAAGCGAAACAAATCCCATTTTATATGCCATTTGAGCTATGTCATGTGCAGTTGACTTTCCATCACAAAAATTTGTGTGAACGTGCGCCGATGATAATATATGTCTCATGCGTTACCTCCTTTAGTTTAAAAAGATATCAACAAACTGCGATTGAACAAAATCGCTGCGCGATGGCCTGCCAGGGCTGTGGCGCAGTTTTTACGTTCCTCTAAATAAAAGCAGTGGAAAAATCTTCCGCAATACGGTATTGTTAAGTTACCACACAAAACAATCAAATACGGAGACCTCCACTGCCTATGAATACAATATCATTTTTTGGTGTCTTCCGCAACCGGAATTATGATGCCAATGCACCTCCCTGGTAAGTAGACGTCACTTTAAACACTCAATACTACTTATCATGGAGGTTTTTTATGTACGAAGATATTTTTGAATCCATCCGCCATGCTGCGGAAAAACGCAACCTTAGAGAACGGACAATTCAACTGTATTGCAGTAATGTCAGCTATTTCCTGCGCTGCACCAATAAGCCTGTTACTGACCTCACGCTTGAGGATGCAGATGCCTTTCTTACCATGAAACGTCTGGAGGGCAGATCCCCTGAAACTCATAATCACTATCGTTCCTCTATCAAGTTTCTCTACAAAAGAGTCCTGAAGATTGCCTGGGATGACGAGGAAGTCCCTGCCATGAAGCGTGAGCGGAATCTTCCAACTGTGCTTACGCCACAGGAGATCAATGCTGTCATTGAAGCGACTGATAACCTTAAGCATAAGGCCATCATCGCTACCATGTATTCTTCCGGGCTGCGTGTATCTGAGGCTCTCCATTTGCACTATGATGATATTTCCCGTACTAACATGACCATTCATGTCCGGGAAACAAAAGGCCGCATCGACAGATATACGATCCTTTCCCAGAGGAATCTCGACCTGCTTACCGAATACTGGTTTCAGTGTGGCAGACCAAAGGGCATTCTCTTCCCGAGTTCATGGACTGGGGATTACCTCGATATTTCAAGCGTTAACCAGTTTTTCAAAGCAAGCGCTAAAAAGGCCGGCATAATACGCCGCGTGTCTTCCCACGCCTGCCGTCACAGTTTTGCCAGTCACTTATTCGAAAGCGGGGTGGATATCAAATATATCCAGTCACTTCTTGGCCATGTCGATCCCCGCTCTACAGATGTATATCTGCATGTAAGCAACAAAACGCTGCTTGGAATCCGCAGCCCTTTTGATGTTTCGGAAGGCGGTGAGTCATGAGCGAAAACTGCACGATACAGGATGTGTTTAACCGCTTTTATCCTGACTATGAGAAAACCCATGGACTGTCTGCAGCACAGCAGAAAGCAGTTTATCACATCATGAACTGCAAAACCGGCGCATTTGGTGTCAATGTAAGCGTCTGCATGGACTGCGGCTGTATTTCCGTCCATTATAATTCCTGCCGGGACAGGTGTTGTCCTATGTGTCAGGAGTTCCCGAGGGAAAAATGGGTGGATGCCCGCAGGGAGGATATACTGGACGCCCCATACTTTCATGTGGTTTTCACTGTACCGGAAGAACTTAATCCCGTCATTTACAGCAACCAGAAGCTTTTGTACAATGCCCTTTACCATGCTGCCTCCGATACTTTAAGCGAACTTGCCAGAGATAAAAAATACCTTGGGGCAGACATAGGCTATATCTGCATTCTCCATACCTGGGGAAGTGCAATGAATTTCCATCCCCATATCCACACCATCGTGTTAGGCGGAGGTCTGGATGCTAAGAACCACTGGAAGGATAACGGTGAGGATTTTTTTATCCCTGTCAAGGTCCTTTCCAAGGTTTTTCGGGGCAAGTATCTTGCCGGGCTAAAACAGCTATGGGTGGATGGAAAGCTGGAGTTCTATGGAACAGCGGAACCTTACAAAAATCATTATGCTTTCAAACAGCTTTTGGACGCGTGCTATGCCAAAGAATGGATTCCTTATTGCAAGAGGCCATTTCATGGTGCGGAGTCTGTTATCAAATATCTTGGCAAATATACCCACAGGATTGCCATAAGCAACTACCGCATAAAGGGTATGACGGATTCCACGGTTACGTTTACTGTGAAGGATTACAAAAACCATGGGCAGTGGAAGGAACTCACACTTTCCGGGGAGGAATTCATCAGGAGGTTTCTGATGCATGTTCCTCCCAAGCGTTTTGTGCGGATCCGGCATTACGGTCTGCTTTCTTCCCGGAATAAAAACAGGAAGATTACACTATGCCGCAACCTGCTTGGCTGTAAGAGATACATTTCCAGACTTAAGGATCTTGATGCGCCCGCTATTATCAAGCTGCTCTACAACAAGGATGTCTGCAAATGCTCATCCTGCGGAGGGAACATCATTCCTCTGCCATCTGGCAGGTATTGCATAAGACTTGAGCCACACTTATTATGTTGAATACCAGTAGCTGAATATTTAAAAAAAAGCTTCCTATGGGGGCTTATTCGTGGTGCGCTGGAAATGATTTTTAAAAATTCCTCTCCATATGCACAGGTATCCAACATACTGTTTTGCAAAGAGCGTCAAAATTGAAAGCCCATATACAGCGGCTACCCAGACGCGCCTTTGTTCAACCAGAAAAAATCGAAACTGATGCAAACGAAAGGGCAGTTATCGAAAGATCAAAGCTGTTTTTTCGTTTGCACCACCTTCGATTCTTTCCTTAACGATTT